>CAZZMS010000036.1:0-5296 GCA_964655485.1 uncultured Pseudobdellovibrionaceae bacterium
TTCCCAAATAAGGGAGATAAATAATGGCCAAAGAACTTAGCAGAGTCGGCCAATGAAAAGGTATGAAAAAAATGGCTAAGGCGCCAACAAGGTTGAGTCCTGCATAATAAGGTGAAGTGATTCCTTGGGTCACATAGATCATGTAGGTGATGGGCCAAGCGGCAACGGCACTCCATACTAAGCCAATCCGTCGATACGTCTTGATAGTGAACTCGTATTTTCTGCTGAGGCGTTGGAGTTGTTTCACAAACAACCAATGCCCTACTCGAATAAAGAAGAACTCAAACCACCAGTCGGGTGCGTAGAAGTAATCCAAAATGCTAAAGGCCAGATAAACCCAAGGAGCAAAGCGAAAGCCGTTGTCGAAAGTTTTTTTCGTACTTTCTAGAATAGCTGGCTCTGCCCCCGGCACGTCTTGAGGTTGCGACTCGGTCTTTAGAACTTCGGATGGCTTCAAGTGCTTGGCTCCTTTTAGGACGACTTGGTGATTACAGCGAAAAGATTGATCCCTAGTGGTTCTTTTTCTACTGTCACTGGTCCTAAAAAGTCAAAAAGTCGAGTGAGGTCCTCCTCAGTTCGGTAGATGAGATGCCAATCGGTAATAAGAGCCATACCGAAACGATTCGGGGCACTTGAATCAAAGTTGCCGATAATCAGTTGACCGCCAGGTTTGAGAGAACGCCAAAGCTGTTTGGCGCAGGCTTGAGCCACCGGATCGGTGAGGTAATCAAAAAGTCCCGCAGTGTAAATGAGGTGGTAGTCGTTTTCTGGCAGCCCGGTTTCAATGATATTTTTCACCGCATAGTTCCAGTAGGTTACTGGTTGTTCCTTCGGATGACTCCATCCCCAGCTTTTGAAATGGCTGCGTAGTTGTCGTTGAGCCAAGCGTAAAGCGTCCTCATCTTGATCAACAAGATAGAAGTGAGTCTTCTTAAAATCCTCGGGATATTCTTTGGCTAAATAATCGAGCTCCTGGGCTGGACCGCAAGCAAGTGATAAGATCTTAACCGGGCCAGTGGAAACGGGTAACAGGCTTTGATGAATTTTGAATTTTAGATAATGCCCTCGATTGCGAACGGCCTCAGCTTCTGGCACGTTTACAAAGTAACTTTCCATAGACTTCGCAAATAAACTCATGCCCCGACGTTCTCGGTGGTAAACAGTGCGCATCATCTCAAAATCACCGGCATAGCCTTTAGGCTTTTGAAAGGCGCGATGAGCATAATAGGATTGGAAGAAAAACTCACCCAACACTCTACGAAAAAAGGCGAAGTGCTTTTTTTTATCTTGATTCGACATGGGAGCGCAAATCCCTTCAAGAAGGGGGTAAAGAGGTGTTACTTTTTGCGCGATGTATTGAGCGAGCTTTTCCGTGACAGCACTTTCGTATCGTCCCCAATCCTGAGGAGAGGAGAGGTGCTGTTGCTTCTCTAACTCGTTGATACGCTTTTCAAGTCCTTTTAGCCAAAAATAAAGTTCCAGTGTCAGGTTTTTAAACTCAGCATTCAGATGTGGCTCTGAAAAAAAACTTTCGTGCTCTCTCAAAATAGTGTTGAGGTCGCGCACACCAAAAATCACCCAAGGATCAAGAGTTTTTCCTTCGATTTCGAAGGCCTCAATTCTTTCCCCTTGGCTTCCCGTAAATTGGCGTACGGGGGTCAGTTGCAGGGTATCTACCCGAAAATCACCAATAAATAACTCACCCGTGAGGGGTTTTGTTTGATCAAAAGTTACAGGATGGTTCCAGCTCAGAGCCATTCCAAAAGGGCTAATATCCCAAACAGGGCAGGATATCCCTTGGTCAGTCACAAAAAAGGCCTCTCCCTCACGAAGAGGAAGACGGTCTTGTCTTACAAAGTAACTTTGTAGGCTGGTATTTTTTTCGATCATTTCATGCTCTGTTTGAAATTTAAGGGCTGACTGGCTCATCTGAACTCCTTGTGAGGTTAAATGAAGTTAATGGTGTTATCGCCAGACCACGGAGATCATGAAGGTGAGGGGATGAAAAACTGGACCTAGCTCAGAGCCCTCTAGCGATATGATGGGTGGTTGACCCTTTAAGCTTAGGTCACGCACAATAAATAAATATGAAGACAATATTTCGTTGGTTAGGCCTTGCTCTAGGGCTGCTTTTGCTATGGGCGGTGGGACTGGGTGTTAGCTCGCTTACGGCCTCTAAAGACGAGGATGGGCGTAGGGTGCCGCTTAGTGTGTGGGGTGAGCCTTGGGCTCAGGACTTGCGAGAACAATGGGCGCAACATCGTTACCCGGAAATCATTCCTGATGGGGGGGGGACTCTATCGGTCGAATATACTTTCGATCGTGAGTTACAGCAGCAAATGGAAAAATTGTTGAATCAGTACTCCCCTGACTTTGGGGCAGTGGTTGCGTTGGATCCCGTCACAGGGGAACTGAAGGCCTGGGCGCAGCATATTCGTTCCAAGCAGTTTGCCCCGGGCTCCAATTGGCTCATCAGGAGAGATTTTGTGGCGGCGAGTTTATTCAAATTAGTGACCTCAGCTGTGGCCATTGAAGAGGAAGGCTGGAAACCAGAAACTCCGATTTGGTTCAACGGCGGTAGTCACACTCTGTATAAAAAAAATGTCGAGAAGCTGCAGTGGAATCGGTGGATCAGGCAGGCTTCCTTGGCGGAGGCCTTTGCTCATTCCTACAATACGCCCTTTGCGCGCATCGCTTTAGAATACGTGGACCCGGCACAACTACGGCGCATGGCAGAGTCTTTGGGTTACAACCGGAAGATTTACTCAGATTTGGAGGTGTTGCTTGGCTCTCTCCAGGTTCCTGATGAAAAAAGCTTTAACTACGCAGAAATCGCTTCAGGTTTTAATCGGCTGACCAAAACCAGTCCTCTGCATGCAGCGATGATGGCCGCTGCTGTGGTGAATGATGGGACTATGATGACTCCCTATTGGGTACGCGCGATTAAGAAAGGTGAGGAATGGATTTACACATCCAAGCCGGAGATTTTTTCTAATCCTTTTTCGCCGCGCACTGCGGAGGCCTTACGCGTGCTTATGCAAAACACAGTGGAGCGTGGGACCTCCAGAAAGTCTTTTTTTTCGGCTCGGAAAAAGTTTGAGTTTTTAAGTATAGAGGTGGGAGGAAAGACAGGGTCTCTAACTAACGTGAATCCTCAAGGTAAAGTGGATTGGTTTATTGGTTATGCCACTAGTCCCAAGGGGGAGAAATTAGCGGTTTCTGCACTGACCCTTAATGAGAAGGTTTGGCGAGTAAAATCATCCGCTTTGGCGAAAATGCTTATTGAAAGGGCGTTTATTGATAAGGATCGAAGCTTAGCTTTCTGGGAAGCCCGCGGACGAGGAAAGAAAAAAGCCAGCTCCCGATCGAACTAAGAGCTGGCTGGCGTTGCTAGGGGCTATTGGTTAGTGGATTTTAATGGTTTTACTTGTTTTAGCCTCTTTTTGCGGGATCTCTAAATGTAACACTCCATCTTCGTACTTAGCTGTTACTCGCTCGGCATCCACAGCTTTGGGTAAAGAGAAAGAGCGCATAAATTTACCCCAGCAACGTTCGAAGTATTTACCATCGCCTTTTTCTTCACGTACTCGTTCGCCACTGATGGTTAAAACATTGTCGTTAAGATCTACTTTAATGTCTTCTTTTTTCATGCCGGGCATATCGGCGGTCACATAATAAACTCCGTCTTTTTCCTCGACATCAATAGAAGGGGTAAACTCTGTGGCTTTAACGGGCCAATCACTGCGAGTGAGTTTGAAAAACTCATCAAAAACATCAAAAGGACTAGGGGTTTTGTTAAAAGGTGATAAGTATCTCATACAGCCTCCTTTGTTGGGATTTTATTGTCTTTACATCATTAAAGATGAGAAGCATTTTTGCTCTGTCAAGTGAGTCAAGAGCGGGAAACGAAAGGATTGCCTTCGATAAAAAAACGCAGAGGCCAGTGCTGTGCCTCTCCAGCATAATGAACGCCTATGCGAGCCGAGGACTGGATGGAAAATGTGGGGCAGGGGTTTGGGCGCAGCAAAAATAATGAAGAGTTAGTATCCCAAAGGGGGAGGGCATTATGTGTTTTGGTAATGCCCAAGGCCTGACAAAGCTTACCTGGACCGTTAGTTTTGATTTGTTTTTTGGTAACAGTTTTTAATTGGGAGGTGAGAGTCAGGGGGTTTAGTTGTTTCGGGTTGAGGGTCGATGCTACCATGATTCCCGCCGGTTGAAGAGCGCGAATAAGTATCGCCTCGGGGATATCAGCAGCTTGGGTAACCACATTGAAACAATGATACATGCCGTAGATGGGATACACATAGCTGTGGCCCCCTGGTAAATACATCGCTTGAGTGCGCGGAGTGCGGCGATTTTGGTAACTATGACAAGCAGGATCAGTGATGCCTAAGTAGGCCTCTGTTTCTACAATGTAATACGTCATCAGATAGGCCCCCCTTTTGCGGCAGAGGAGGGAGCCAAGAAGTTGTTTGGCGAGGTGTTCTGTGGGGGCCGAATAAAAAAACGAGGGATCGAAAAACTCAATCGACTTGGGTGTTATCGAGCTCATGGTTTCAAGGAGTCAGGGCTTTAGAATCATTTGACGAATATAAACCTGCGTAATATTGCCAGCAGGAATTTTTGTTGAAAGCAATTCCTTGATTTTTTGCGTGAGCTGGTTTTTTCCTTCCGCTGTCGAGAGTTCCGAGTAAAGTTGCTCGTTGAGAAGGTGGGTGAGCTCATCGCGAAAAAAAGGCTCTCGCTCTTTGATGAAAATCAAAGCTTGCGGATTGAGAGATTCAATAGAGAGCTCAAGAGCAATCATAGCTTTTGGATAATCGGGTTCAGAAGCTAGGTTGGCGACAATTTTGGGTAACAGAAATATATTCGGTGGTCGGCGCGGTGAACGCAAGAAACTTTCATAAGGCCCTTTTGGATCTAGAGGAATTTTTTGAGTGGCGTAGGGCGTGAGATTATCGATTAGACCTTGGTTTTGCATACCCAAAAAAGGTAAAAGCCATTTGTGGATTCCCCAAGGGATCACAGCGAGTGTTACCGCGGCTAAGAAAATAAAAACTTTTTGTTTGGTACTTAGGTTAGTCCAAAAGTTGGTGGCCTGTTGTTTGAACTGACTGAGTTTTGCTATAAGCCATCGAACAAAATCCAAAACCGAAGTGCGTGACTTGACATAGGTTTGTTCTAACAGATTGGCGACTTGAATACGAGTCTTAATGACCTGGATCTTCGTCCATTCCAAAACTCGTTTGGGCCACGGTAAGGAAGTCTCGGCGGCCAATTGATCATCGTAAAC
>CAZZMS010000037.1:0-11599 GCA_964655485.1 uncultured Pseudobdellovibrionaceae bacterium
GTCCCATCGGAGACATGATCACTTTTCAAACAGAGGCAAAACGCTTCTCCTTGCTACAAATTGAGTTTTCTCCTGCTTTTCCGTTTTTTGTTCGAGTCAAAACTGGACTACTGGATTGGCCAAAAATCTGGAGCAAAAAAGAGCGCAAAAGCGAGTTGGCCTCAGGAATAAGTTGTCATAGCCTATTTGCCCAATGATTAAACAAAGTTTACTGTGACTCTTCCCACTGTTGGTAACCCAGTTTCGTAGCTTTGGGAAGATCTTCTCTAGCAATTTGAATACGATAAATTTTGCCCGTTGGGGCTCCGCACATTTGAATCATCATGAAACCACCATCCATGTGTTTTATTTCAAAATACTTGATACCTGCCGATTTTAACTCATTTTCAAGCTGGCCTTGTGGAACAGGTTTAATATGAGGTTCACACTGCTTAGTTCCATCGTGTTTGAAGACATAGACTTTTTCCAAAGGAGAATAAATTTTATTTTCCATTTTTTTTTCCACCTGATCTTTGCTTTGGGTTGCAAAGGCCACACTAAAAGAGGGTTTTTCTTGATGAACCTCTCCAGCACAAGTTTTTGAGGCACAAGAGGATAAAATCACAAAGCCACTCAACCAAAGCCCATGCAGCATAGCCTGGTAACCCATATCCATTCCATTACCTCTCTTGCTGAAGTGTTAATTTATGTAAATAGTATTCACCAGACACAAAATACAATTCCCAGTCTTTTTTGTCTGAACGAACTCCCGGCAAAACGAGAATAGGTCCCATGACCCCCCTTCCCGGATAGTATTGCGCCAAGTTGGGGTTAGTAGCATTGCGACCTAGAATGTTTAAAGGACCTTGAGTCTCTCCTACCACTAAAAGATCCTCCAACAAAACTCCAGGACTGGGTAAAGAAGAAAAATCATAACCTATTTTTTTCCACTCAATCATTTGAGGGGATGTTACAATTCCTGAAACTATGTTCTTGGGATAAGTCGTTAGTAACAGCTGATGGCCTTTTTCCTCTGGCGCGTAATAAGAGCTATAGGGGTATATGGCCTCCACCAAGCCGGTTTGTGGATTAAGCTCGTACAGCTGATCCTCAACAGCTCCTACTAACAGTCGAGAGCCATCCAACTGCATAATCCAATCCAAATCAAGAAAACGAGATTTTTTTACTAAGACCTGTTCCCACAGAAGCTTTCCTGATTTCCAGTCTAAAGCGACCACACTGCCGTCGCTAAAGGCTGCAAATACTCGCTCACCCAAAACCACCGCGGGGGCTTGACCACGGACGGAGAAAAAAACACTATCCCCCCTGGCATAAAGCCACATCAATCGTCCGGTGAGAGCTTCTAACGCATACACCACATTTTGGTTGGTTACCGCAAAAACCACTCCTTTGGTAACCGTCAAGGGAGAAACATTCTCGCTACGCGTGGGAAATGACCAAAGTAACTGTCCGGTAGCAAGCTGTAAGGCATAGATGTTACCATCCGTAGATGGGTAAAACACCATATCACCAACCACGCTTACCCCTACTTCTGCCCCAAATTTTCCTGAATATTGCCAGACCTTCTCACCACTGAGGCGATCCACAGCGATCACCCCGTGGGCTGGGGTGGTATAGAGAATAAACTCACGACCGGAGCTTTCCTCGACGGCATGAACGGGTTTAATTTTGTGGAATTTTCTCGGGATGTGTTGGGCCTTGTGAGTGGGAGTGCTGACCCAAGCGGAGCGTAAAGCCCAACGGGACTCCTTGGGTTTTAGAGAACTACAGGAGAAAGCCAAGCCAAACAAAACCCAAACAACCAACATCACAAACTGAGCAGGGATAAAAACCGTCAAAGAATTCATCATGCTACTCCCTGCGATCGATCAAAGTGGAACATCTGACCATCATTCTACACGGCGAGATGTTACTGAGACTCAAGCCACAGCAAATATTGAGAGGCTTTTTTCTTAATTGTCGAACCCTCAGTGAGTTTCATATCGACCACGGTTTGGAAAGCCTTCCTGGCTTCCTCACGATTTTCTTTGGCCAAATAAGCCAGAGCTTTTTGGTAATAAAACTCGGCATGCATATGTTTTTCTTGATCTTTTTTTAAAGACTCATCGATTAAGGCCAAGGCCTCATCATAACGACTTAAGTCGAGTAAAGCCTGAATCTTACGGTAACTCAACAACAAGCCAGGCAGGGTTTTTGTTAACATGGCTGGTTGAATCATATTAATGATCTCTTCATTTTGATTCCAGCGACCGTAAAGCTCACTGAGTAAACTAGCCGCCTCCTGGCCAGAAAGTGCTGTGGGAAATTCCTGAGCTATAGAGCGCAAATCTTGGATTTCTTTTTGTAAATCTTCAGGCTTAAGATTTTCTAAAGCCCCATCTTTAGCTTGTTTTTGTTTCGTGGTGATAGCCTTTTCAATAGTTGCTACCTGCTGCTGACGGGCTTGCTTTTTTCGGTCTTGCCAATGAGAAATCCCCGCCACCACCAATCCACCTATAACAAAAACCAAAAGACCCAGCATGATTTTCTGCCAAGGCCAAGTGTGAGGCGAACCCCAAGAGACTTTTTGAGAAGTTGAAGACACCTGCCGTCCAGAACCGTTGATAATAATTGTTTCCATGCCAAAATCCTTTTTGACTCTTAGCTTGTTTATGTTCTAACCCTTTACAATCCCAGTCTAGCGTTTGAACACTTCTCTTAAGGTCGTAAAAGTGCGCTCCGAACGACCAGGGTGGCGTTTGCGCAAGTGACCAATGGAGTGAATACGTGACTCAGCCACCCGGTCAGCAGCGACGTGAGTGCCAATGTTTTCTTTTTTCGCCATCTCGAACACCCGCATACAGTTGTCATAAACCCGCTTAGTCTTTTCGAAAGCGCGCTCGGAAGAGTAACCCTCAAGTTCCACAAACACGTTCATTAAACCACCGGCATTAATAACGTAATCCGGAGCGTATAAAATACCCATTTCTTTCAAGTGATCCCCATGTCGAGATTCCGCCAACTGGTTGTTAGCCCCCCCAGCTACGATTTTGCAACGTAACTTGGGTAAAGTTTGGTCATTGATCACCGCACCCAAAGCACAAGGAGCAAGAACCTCACATTCGTTAAATAAAATTGTACCCGGATCACCAATTTGCACCTGCGGGTATGCCTTGCGGACTTTTTCCACCTTATCAGGGTCAATGTCCGAGGCTACCACCTTGGCTCCTTCGTTGACCAGGTAACCAATGAGGTGGTAACCCACGTTACCCATACCTTGAACCGCCACTCGCACATCTTTTAAATGATCTTGCCCAAGCTGAAACTGCACAGCGGCCTTGATCCCCATAAGTACCCCGTGGGCCGTGTATGGAGAAGGATCCCCCGAGCCTCCAAAATCTTTAGGAATCCCGGTCACCCAAGGGGTTTCCATGAAGATGTGTTCCCTATCAGTGACACAGGTGCCCACATCTTCCGCAGTGATGTAGCGCCCATTCAATGAGTTTACAAACTGGCCAAAGGCACGAAACAAAGCTTCCGATTTATCTTTTTTAGGGTTACCGATAATAACGGCCTTCCCGCCACCTAGATTGAGTCCGCTCGCGGCGGCCTTGTAGGTCATGCCCTTAGATAAACGCAGCACATCCACTAAAGCTTCATCCTCATTGGCATAGGGCCACATACGAGTCCCACCTAAAGCGGGGCCCAAAGTCGTGTTGTGAATGGCTATGATAGCTTTCAATCCCACGGATTTATCATAACAAAAAACGACCTCTTCATGTTCCCCGTGTTTTTCGATGATTTCAAATGTCCCCATATTCCTTCTCCCCATCTAAGAGCTAAGCGCATTAAACCACGTTTCAAAAGGGGGCCCAAACTTTTTTTACTCTTTTAGCTCCGGTGTCAGCTCAAGCTCTACCAAACGTTCACCCCTTTTCACCTTCACTTTAATGGGCTCTCGCGGTTTCAAGGACTGAAGCATATACACATAATCGTAAATATTCGTGATATCACGACCAGCCAATTGGGTGATGATATCCCCATCCTTAAGGCCCGCTTTTTCTGCAGGGCTATTTTTACTAGTTCCTGAGATTTTGACCCCTTGTACTGACTTGTCCTGCGTATAATCAGGTATCGTTCCTAGGTACACGCGAAATTGACTACGCGCGCCCCCAGCGATGGACTTTGAACCCTCTTGTTTCACGTAAGTAAGAACAGGACCACGGGTAACCTTCGCCTTAGACCCTGGAGTAGACAAACGAGTTAAAACCTCATGTTCCCACCAAAAACGAAACCACTCTTCAATACTTCTCATTCCCGCCATCGAAATGAGCTCGGCCCGATCCGCGGGGGTATGATACTCTTGGTGCGACTGAGTGTAAAAACTCAACACTGGCACACTCTTAAGATAAAAACTTAAAGCATCCGTAGGTAGATAGGCGTCATTTTGCAATTCTATGGCTTTGGAGAAATGCCACAAACTGGGCTCAAGCCATTCTCGCCACTCTTTCGCAGAGCCTACTCCCCCAATCGTAAGCTTCTCACGCAGGCGTCCTACCATGTCAAAGTTCACGTAAAAAAGCGGCATAGGGCCCTTCCAGCTAGCTAAAAAGTTTTGGCTCCCCAGAGTCCCCATCTCTTCTCCTGACCAAAAAGCAAAAGCCAAATTGATCGGCCAAGCTTTTTTCTCGCTCCACTCCGCAGCAAGCGAAAGTAACAAAACCACACCGGAAGCATTGTCGTCCGCTCCCAAGTGAATTTGCCCCACTTGATCGCCCTTAGCTAAAGAAGTTCCCGTTTCTCCTCGCCCCAGATGATCGAAATGCGCCCCGAGGATGATCCAAGGCTTTTGAGGAGAGGTGACTAAACCAGCGACCACATTGTAACCGGTGGCTTTTTTATCTTGCAGACGTAAACTCAACTGCATATGGAAGTCTTTCTTGAATGGTCCACTAAGTAACTCCCCTTTATCGAGTCTGGCTTGCACCTCTTTCATGTTCCACCCAGCGGCTTTGAACCAAGACTCCGCCACCTTATCCGTAACACTCACAACGGGGATAGAGGTCATGCTTCCGGCCGTGTCAGATTTCAGATCCGCCAGTTCCTTTTTGGAAAATGAACGAGGACCACGCACGACGATAAGTCCCAAAGCTCCTCGCTCTTTGGCAAGCAAGGCTTTATGGTGCAAACGAGCAAATTGACTAAGATACAAACGCCTTTCCCCTTCAAGATCCTGCGGAAAATCGCGAAAAACTACGACCCATTTGCCGGTAACATCCAATCCCGAGTAACTATCATAAGCAGATAAACTCTCATTACCCGGAGCTACCAAACCGTAACCCGCAAACACCACAGGAGCCTGAGCAAAATCCCCACTCGGTGAAAAAGGATAGGGTCGCCACTCATCGTTGAGTTTTAGCGCCCCACTGGATGTTTGTAGATTGTTTCCTTCAAGCAACTCCACCCCTTGAGTAAAGGAAAAAGGATGCAACAGAGATGGATTCTGCACCGGACCTAAACCCAGATCCCGCAAGGTGCTTGCCAACTGATCGGCAAGTTTTTTTTCTTTGCTGTGTCCCGTAAGTCTCCCCTCCCAGTACGGATGAGCCAGCGTTTTCACCGCACGCTCCATCTGCAAAGTTTTTAAATGGGGACTCCATGCGGCCTTCCACTCCGCCCCTTTGGGTAACCGAGGCGGTAGTTGCAGTAGCTCCCTAGCTTTCAAATCATCCCAATCAGCAAGATATAGCTGAGACTCACCTTCTTTGTTCTTGTGACTCCACAAAAGCTGGTTCCCATCAGGCGAAAACACCGGTAACCCATCAAAATCATCTAAGTAAGAAACCCTCACCGGCTCCCGTTTTCCTTCACTATCCACGATGTATAACTCAAAATTGGAGTAACCCAGTTTATTCGTGGTGAAAATGATGTAATCCCCGGAGGGATGATAAAAAGGAGCCCAGCTCATCGCTTGAAAGTTGGTCAATGCCTTAGCTTCCGAGCCATCCACCCGAGCCGTCCAAATTTCTGCCAGAGTTCCCAACTCGTTAAACCGACGCCACACAATACGTTGGCCGTCAGGACTAAAAAAGGGCCCTCCATCATAACCCAAATGACGAGTAAGACGCCTTACCCCTGAGCCATCCGCACGCATGATGTAAAGCTCCATTTGAGAGCTGGGGTCTTTTTCGAAGAGTTTTTTTTCGTAGTCCGTCATGGGCTCAGTGTAGGCATGACGATTAGACGCAAATAAAATCCACTGCCCATCGGGTGAGTAACTTCCTTCTGCATCGTAACCTTTAGCCTGAGTGAGCCGGCGATATTTTTTTGTATTTAAATCAAACTCAAAAATGTCAAACCACTCATCGAAACTCCAGCTATACTTGCCCTTGACCGGAGCTGCCCGCTCTTCACGTTCTTGCTTTACCTTGGCCTGAAATCGAGGATCCAAGTGAGTGCTGGAGAACAGGGCCTTTTTTCCCGAGGGGTGATACCAAGCACATGTGGTTTTGCCCTGTCCTGTGGAAATGAGAGTAAGACGACCTTTCTCTAAGTCCCATTCATAAATTTGATAAAACGGGTTCCCTTGGTGCCGTTCGCTTTGAAAAATAATTTTTCGCCCATCCGCACTAAAATAGGCCTCCCCTGAGCGCGGCCCCACCCAACTCATTTGACGGATGTTCGTAAGAGGGCTCAGCGGCGATATCAAGTCTTGGGTAACAGGCTCGGTGCTGGTCTTTAAAACCTCGGTCCTAGCCCCAGTTATAGGACTCACCAACAAAACAAATGAAAACTGAAGAAGGCCACCTACAGACCAAAAGGAGGTAGTCATTTGTTTTTGATTTTTTCGCTGTTCAGCCATCATACTGCATTTTCCGCCAAACATATTTTCCCCCTTTGCAAAAAAAACTCCATCTGCCAAGATAAGATCTAGCTTTATGAGTCTATCTACTTCACTGCTTTTTCTTTCCCTGGTCAATTTGAACCTCGCCGGAGCCGCTCAGTCTATGATGGATGAAAAAAGAAAACTCATTGAATATTTCGCTGCACAAAAGACGTGGAGTGTGGAATTTGACCAACGTTACTGGAAAATTGATCTCCCCTGGAACCTCGTGGAGCCGATTCGAAAACACTTGGAACAAAAACTCCAGCAAAATCTCAAACATCGGGGAGAAGCGCACATAACCGTCATCACTCCCCCCGAGTGGGAGGAGCTAGCGCAAAGTAAAAAACACCGAAAAAAACTCAGTCTTAAGCCACAAAAATTGAAAGGACAGATACGATGGCTGTGTCTTGGACGTTACCAAGATCAAAAAAACCCCTCAATGGTGACTTATTTTATTGTGGTTGATGCCCCATTTCTAAAAACTTGGCGCAAAACTCGCTGGGGTTTGAATGAGGAGAAATTTCCTTATTACCCCCATATCACCCTAGGCTTCACCGAACGGGACTTACACCTGCAAGATGGAGCGGTGAAGGATGCGAGAAGTTGCCATCCGGACTTAAACAACTAAACCATCAGGTGAACTTATTGCCCCTGGAGAATTCCCTTTTTATCCTCTCATGCTTTTTCGTTCTTTGACCCCGAAGCGTAGACTCATTTTTATTTTCTCTTACCCCCTCAAGCTTTTTTGCTTTCCCTCCGGGGCATACCCTCCATGGCTCTACGGAAATTCTTACATCAAATACTCATGCGGCCTCAAAGCCGCAGATTGGAACAATACCAAGCCCTCGTCTTGGGTTTGTAACTCGACATTGAGATTGCGAGCCTTCCACACCAGTTCACGGGTAGTAAAGATCGGAACATTCAAGTATAGAATCAAGCTGACGGCCTGATCAGTTCGAATTTCTACAAACTGTCCGTTACTAAGCTCCAGACGGGCCATCAAATGCTGAGCTTTCACATCGTATAAAACACAGCGCTGAATGCTGGCTCCCAAGGCTTTTAAGATCTGTTCGGTGACTAAATGCGGGCTTGTAAGCGCCTGAGCCTTTCCCGACTGCCCGAGTAAAATACCGACCTCTAAGGCGGGAATTCTTAGTGGTAAGGTGAGTTCACCGCTAGAGTCTTTCAGTAACAATAAAGGCTGGGCCCCAGCACCGGTCAAATTAATACCAAAGGGTTTTAATTGTATCCACACTTCACTCATATTCGAACCTCAATCGTTTCTCTAGTTTGAGAACGATTCTCTTGTGGGTCAAGCCTGTGACCACGAAAAACATTCGGGAAAGCCTGCTCTACACGAACCGATACTCGATCTCCTACCCGGTGATCCGCGGGGTCACCCACAAAATAGACATTTTTGTTTTGACGACTTCGCCCATGCCAATTCCCACGCTTGGCATCGTACGACTCAAGCAGCACTTCGACAACTTGGCCTTCGTATTTTTTTACCCACCGACTAGCCCACTCCTCATGTTGTTCCAGAAGGTATTGTAAACGTCGCGTTTTCTCCTCCTCAGGAACTTGGTCCTCATAGCGAGCCGCCTTGGTGTAAGGGCGCGGCGAATACTTGAATGCAAATAAAGTTTCATAGCCAACTTCTTTAACCAAAGTGACCGTATCTAAAAACTGCTCCTCGGTCTCACCAGGAAAGCCCACAATAATATCCGTGGACAATACTGCATGAGGTAAAAACTCGCGAATCTTGGCTACCTTTTGCAAATAATCCTCGCGCGTGTAACCACGATTCATCCGCTCTAGGACTTGTGTGTTACCACTTTGCACCGGAAGATGGATGTATTCACAAATCTTCTCGCCCCAATCGGCCATAACCTGCATCAGTTTTTCGTTAAAGTCCTTGGGATGACTGGTGGTGTAGCGGATGCGTAAAATATCGGTGTCACGCGCCACGGCTTGCAACAGGTCGGCAAAATCCGCCCCACATTCGCTGCGGTAACTGTTGACGTTCTGCCCAAGCAAAGTCACCTCTTTAACCCCACGTTGTACGAGCCGGTGAATGTCATCCACCACATGAGCGAGGGGACGACTTTTTTCCCGCCCTCGAGTGTAGGGAACAACACAAAAGGTACAAAAATTATCGCAACCTTTGGTGATGTTCACAAAGGCTGTTACCTTGGGGTTACGGATTAAAGTTTCCACATAGTACGGCTCGCGATGGCGAAACTCCGTGCGGGCTAGACGACCTTTTTCGTCCACCTCATGTAAGATTGTTGGTAACAGATCAATATTGTCGGTGCCAAAGACAAAATCGATCAGTGGGCTAGCTTCAAGAAGTTTTCCTTTTTCCTGAGAACCCACACAGCCACCCACTCCGATTTTTAAATTGGGTTTTTTCTCTTTGAGCTTACGGTAAGTCCCCACCTCTGAGAACACTTTGTGGACAGGTTTTTCCCTCACTGAGCAGGAGTTGATAATGATTAAATCAGCTAATTCTGGGCTAGGCACAGCGTGGTAGCCTTCCATTTCGAGAAGGGTGTACATCCGTTCGCTGTCATTTTCATTCATCTGACAGCCGTAGGTAGAAATATAAACGCCTTTCATGGCCCTCATTTCAAACACAAGTTCCCGTAAAAACCAAATAAAAATTGCTCCCGCTGATAAAGTTCGCTAGAGTCAAAAGGCCCTATGAAATCCCGTAAAACTTCATCGACTCGCTGGACTCGATTTCCTCCCCATCTGGAGAGAGATTTAAAACAAGCCTTTTGTGATATTTTTGCGGGCTTACTAAAAGGCTATGATTGGTTTGTGGAGGGGCATTTTTTTCCTGAAGAAACGGTTTTATCCATTGGCTTTGGTCACCCCAAGCGTCTCAAGCATCATCATTTTCACCTCTCTTGGCAGTTTTCTCCCGGGGAGCTTGAAGCCTTAAAACTGAGCGAGGAGTCCCCATCGCAGATAGCAGGTTCACCGGACCCAACAGATGCCGCAGGACCATCTTTACCTCTCCAGGAAATTTACTTAGCCGCGGATGAGCTACAAAAAATCATACTGGGTTTTGTGGAAAAAACCGATACTGATTTACCCAGGCATTGGCAAGCTTTGTCCCACCCACAATTACGGGAGCTTTACTTTTGTTATTCCACGGAGAATCTGGCCTTAGAAAGATGGGCGGATGAACTGCTTTCTGAAAATCAGGACACGCAAGGCCTGACTGGGGGCCAGTGGGAAGAGGAGAACTAATTTCCTACTTGGATCTGTTTTAGGACATAAGCACTCAAGCTTCGCATAAACTCTTTTATCTGCTCTTTATCCCAACGAGCAACAAACTCCCTTGGGAGGGGTGGTAACACATCTAAAGTGATTTCATACTGCCAAGACCGAGCTCCTGCTACCAGAGCTCCTTTGGGCCATACTCGACTCGCCCCGCGAATCAAAACCATCTGGATGGACAAGGGTCCCTGCTTGGCTAAATAAAAGGGGCCTGACTTGAAAGGAGCTAAAAAATCATCCCCGCCTAATCGCCCCCCTTCAGGGGCCAGAGCCAATGGATGGAGGGTCCGATCGCTGGTCACAGCTTTTGATAGATTTTCAATGGCTGTTCTCCGATCCTGTCTGGGAATAGGAACGATCCCCGCCTTGCGCATGGCCCAGGCAAAAATAGGAATGCGAAATAGTTCCTGCTTGGCCCCAAAACGAATCCGCTCATCCCACGCAAAAAGCGCAAAAATATCAAAAAAACTACTGTGATTAAATAACACTAATTCCGCTTGTGCTGGTGGAAAAAAGCCATCACGGGAAAAAACAGGCTGATAGGGAGTCTCACAGCCTTCCAAGAGGGTATGGAAATTCTCCTCGCTCCCCCCAAAATACCCAGCAGGCAGAGGATTTCGGCTACTGGCTAATGGGGTTTCTAACAAAGCTAAACCATCCTCCTTCCATCGCCAATAGCGAATGAATAGCTTCACTGAAAACAACCGACACACCCCTCGCCCCCACCAGCGCACAATAGTATTTAAGGCTCGATCCTTTTGGGGGAATAGGGTGGCCGTGAGGATTAAATTGGTACTGAGCAGGAGGGTATACAAAGGAAAGATCAGCAAACTTGCTACCCCTGCATACAAAAGTCTTAAAAGCGACTTCAAAAGTTCCATGCTCTCACCCTGCTTTAGGAAGTTCGATCCTCTGCTGCAGGGGAGGCTGAGTAAAGTGAGCGAAGAACCCTTCGTCGGGCGGCTTCCAGTTGACGTTTTTTATAGTTTTCATGATCCCCTTCTCCTTGCAAACTAGACTGGTAAGCCTGAGCAGTGAGAATTTGCACTTCGAAAGGATAAAAAAACCTTCCCCCACCTAGAGGTTCAGGGAGACGAATCAGCTTACGCTCTACGAATTTAATAAATTGATAATCTCCAGCCGAATATGGATTGTTTTTTTTTTACCAGCTCCACGTTATCCTGACGCTGACTAAAATCCACTAACTGACGCTCCCAAGATTCTCGTAAGTGGGGATCTTGTCTGATGCGTAACCAGCCCAGTTTTTCCACTTCCGATCGATATTCGTTGATGAACCTTTGAAAAACTTCCGTGGGATAAATAGAGTTGGTTGTTTGCCCGGCCATAACATGAGCAGGGGAGACGACGTGATTTTGCAATAAAAACTCAAGAACCAAAAACACATCCCACAAATACTCGGTCACCAAACGAACCCCAATTTTATCG
>CAZZMS010000038.1:0-7149 GCA_964655485.1 uncultured Pseudobdellovibrionaceae bacterium
ACGGTGTACGGGGAGTATTCAATCTCGAACTTTTTCCTAACTCACAGTATCCTTTGGATCAGATGGGCTATGCATGGGGCTCAGCCTACCGCCCGGAGCAGCAGGGCTTGCAACAACAAAGTCCTTCCCAGATGAATATCCGTGAGGCCTATCTGCGGCTGGAGCGCGAGTATGCCACGGTGGAACTGGGACGTTGGGCTTTTCAATTTGGTCATGGGGCCTATTTTTCCGCCGGTTCAGGAGCGTTTGATCACTTCTCTGATAATTTTGATGGAGTGAGTGCCAAAATTTATGTCGGTCACTTACTTATTCAGCCCATGTTGACGACAGTGGCTCAGCCCTCGAGCGAGCGGGGCGGCGGCAGTAATGATCAGATGCTGCATTTGCATTACGCTCATCCTGATTCGAAGACCGATTTCGCCGTTTTATATCGTGTCAGAAAAGGGGGGATGGGCCAACAGACAGCAGAGCTCCAAACCTTGTATGGATCTTCTGGTGTGGGCTCCACGTGGGATACGCAAAGCTCTCACTTGTATTTTGCTCGCGGCTGGGATGAAATGGCCCTGGCTTTAGAGGCGGGTTTTGAAAATGGTTCCACAGGTTTGTTAAGTGCGAGTAACGAAAAAATCGCTCTCTCAGGTTATGGGGTGAATCTGGATCTTCACTGGCGCCCGCAGGAGAGTTTGTGGCAGTCCTCCTTGCGTATGGGTATTGCCAGTGGGGATGATCCCAACACCAGCAATTACGAAGGATTTTCTTGGCACTACAATCACGATATCGCCTTTTTGATGGCCAATCATCCTTTGGGTTCGGGAGGCTATGACCCTTTACGCAATCAAGTGCGCCGCCGGCTCAAGACGGCAACTTCATTCTATGGTAACAGTGAAGCTCTCGATGAGGCGACGGTAAGTAACATGATCTATGTGGTCCCCACGTGGTCACGGCAATTAGGCTCCTCCTGGACATGGCGTAATCGGGTGACTTGGGCTCAGGCCGCCACTTTGCCGTCTACGGCGACCGGGACGTCGCGGGATTTAGGCTGGGAGTACGATCTCGCTTTTGTTTTAAGTCCCCATCCTTCATGGGTATGGGAAACAGAGTTCGGTTGGTTTCAGCCTGGTAACGCCTATGCAGAGGGTATCAATCAAAGACCTAAAGACGGGATTTGGGGCTTTCAAACTCGTTGGAGTGTGTCGTTTTAAAGGGAGGATGCAGTTTTTCGCATGATGATGAGCGGCCTTCAGGGCAGAGCGGTGTCCAAAAGAGGCTTAAGAATTTCTTCTATGAGTTTTAGGTTAAATCCAAAAAATATTCGGCATCGAGCTTTGAGGGGTCTGGTGTGAGGGTGACCAAAGGGTTGTTGGCAGCAGGCCTTATTATTTTATTTATATTTTCCTTGTGGTATGCCCTGTGGCCTCATGATTCAGGTCAGCTCTTACAAGCGCAAGAGTTACACTGGCGGGAACTGGCGAAACTTGATTATGTAACTGGTCAAGCCCCGCCGGAGCTGAAGTCATGGGATGGGAAAAGGATTAAAATACCAGGGTTTATGGTTCCCCTAGAGGATCAAGCCCAGATGGTGACCGAGTTTTTGCTTGTTCCTACAGCCCAAGCCTGTATCCATGTGCCTCCGCCACCGCCCAATCAGATGGTGCTTGTGAAAATGAAGGACAAGCCTCAGGCGGTGATCATGGGGCCAGTTTGGGTGTACGGGGATTTGCATATAGTTACTCAGCAACACTTTTATGGAGAAAGCTCGTTTAGCCTGGATGGTTTAGCGGTGGAGCCGTATCGGTAACAATGCCTTTTGTTTTATGATTGAGATTTATGATTTAAGTTTTCGCTACAGGCCTGATCACCCCTACTTGTTTCAGTCCTGGAATTGGAGTTTACCGGCGGGCTCTCGACTGTGGTTACGTGGTCCTTCGGGTAGTGGTAAATCAACTTTACTGTCGTTGTTGCTTGGAATTATCAAACCGAGATCTGGAAAATTGATTATTGGTGGAAAGGACATCTTTCAATTAAGCGATGCTGAGCGATCTTTGTGGCGTGCTCGAAATACGGGAGTTGTTTTTCAGAGATTTAATCTGCTAGAGGACTGGAGTGTCAAAGATAACATCCGCTTCATTTACGAGTTATATAATTCCATGCTACCAGAATGGGATGAGAGACGTTACCAGTATTATCTCGATTTTCTTGGCTTAAAAGCCCATGAACAAAAGCAAGCTCGTCAACTCTCTGTGGGTCAGCAGCAAAGGGTAGCATTCATTCGAGCTTTGATGCATAAACCTTCATGGATTTTTGCTGACGAACCCATAAGTAGTTTAGACGAGGAGTCGGCTAAACGCCTCTCCCATTTATTGAAAGAATATCTCACAGAAACTCGGGCGACTTTGATTTTAAGCTCTCATATCCCTTTGCCTGGGCTTGAGTTTGATTTGGAATTAAAATTACCTTTGCAGGAAACTTCATCCCCATGAACAAACGAGTTTGGTTGCGCTATATTTTTCGATTTGTTTGGCAAAAAAAAAGGCAACTACTTCCTTTACTTGGCATTGTATTTGTGAACCTGAATTTATTTTTTATTTTTGATTCTATTCGATCGAGCTTTAAGCAAAATTTTTCAGGAGCCATTTCTGGGGTGGATCTTATTGTGGGGGCCCCCAATTCAGAGCTTAATTTAGTGTTATATGCTTTATTTCAGTGGGGAAGGCTGCAGAGTAACATTCCGGGTGAGGTGGTCCAAGAGTTAAGAAATCATCCAGATGTAGAGTGGGTGGTCCCTCTGTCCGCGGGGGATACATGGCAGCAGTTTCCAGTCGTAGCCGTGGAGAGTGATTTTTTTTCTCATATGAAAGTACGTCAGACTGAAAGTCTCCATTTTGAAGGGGAAAAAAGCGTTCAGGAGCTGCAAGCTCAAGATCTGGTGATTGGGTATCAAGTCTCGCGGTTAGCCGGTGTTCGCGAGGGTGATCGTCTGGTTCTGGCTCACGGAGGCGATGTGCGGATGGCGCAGACAGGAAGCTTTTTGCATCACGAGGATCATCCGTTTCGTGTAGCAGGTGTGTTAAAGCCTACGGGAACGACATGGGATTATAAAATTTACGTACGCCTGAAGGATTGGGATCAACTGCATGGCTCTAGTGAGGATGGGACCAGTGTTTCCGCACTATTTGTAAAGTTGAAAAATAAGATGAAAATTTTCTTATGGCAAAGAGGACTGGCTGAAGGAAAGATTGTGCAAGAGCAAAATCTCTCTGCCGCTATTCCCTCAGCGACTTTAGCTCAGTTTTGGCAGCAGTTGAGTTTTTTTGAACTGATTTTGCGGGGTTTAACTTGGGTGATCGCAGGGGTCTCTTTTGTGGCTCTGTTTTTCAGTTTGCGATTGGTGCTTTATCTGCGCACAGCCGAGCTTTTTGTATTGCGTGCCATAGGATTAAGTTTGAACTCTATTGCCGGTTATTTACTAATCGAGAGTGCGATCGTTTTAGGAGTAGCTTGGTTGATGACTCTTGGGATAGTAGTCCTACTGTTACCTTATTTGCAAGAGATCATTCTTTCCACTCTAGGTCTTTGGTTGCAAATCGAAATTTCACTTACCCATGTTATATCCATTCTCGGTTTCGGGGGGGGGCTCTTGATATTGCATTATATATTCACCATGAGTTGGTTGCGCAAACATTTGGAACATCCATCTAGCTGATCGTTTAACACAAGAAACCCCATCCGTGGGGGCACACACAACCAGGTCGGAGGACCTTTTTAAAATCAACCGTAAATAACTGGGGTCTGGAGTCGTCCCGAATCAAACTCATTTTTTAATTAGTAAGTGTCGATTCGGCCACAAGGATTATTTCCATAGTAAACCGCAGCGGACAGACCTAGGCGATTCGTATTTGAAGTGGCATCAAGACCGGTGGGATTGTATAAGATTCCCTGCCACACTTGAAGCGTTAAGCTCTGTCCGTTACCAGCAGTTATGCGATAGCTTCCACCACTAATGACCCCATATCCAATTTGTGAGGCCTGGATAGGCTGGAGTTGATAAGTTCCTGGAGGGAAACCACAAAGCGATTGATTAGCAATTTGCACACTGCCTTGAAGCACCGCTGAGCCTTGGGCACATAGGACTTGTTTGCTAGCGGGTTGCGGACAGTAAGAGCTCAACTGTCCAAAGAGACTTAAGTTCATACTGAGACCTGTTACCGGAGCTTGGGATTGGATTTGAGTCAGTAAACTATTCATACCATTTAAGCCCAAGCAATTTTGACAGGTCGTTGGATTGTTCGGCGTGCCTGCTTGAACAGGTCCTGAGGAGTTTGATCTTTGGCAGGACCACAATCCGAGCAGCAATATTCCGCTAAGAGCGATTTTTAAGTGTGATTTGAAATTGAGTGTTTTCATAAAATACCTCCTTGGGAAGGTTTTTTAGTTTCTAAAGGCTCTTTGATAAGGAACCCCACTGAAGGTTCCGAGTCGTTTGTAACCATCTCCTGGATAAAGGTTTGATGTGGTTTGAATGCGACCATCACCGCCTTTAAAGGTACCGCACTCATAAGGACTGGGGGGTAACAAGAACCAACACTGTTCGCCATCACCACCGATAAATTGTGGTGCGGGAGCCACACGGAAATTTTTAAACCAAATGCTACCGGAAAGCATTTGTAAGCCTTGACCGTCACCTTCATCTAAGCCACCGTCGAATACCACAATAACCGCTCCATAAGCATCTTGGAAAAAACCATGAAATACTTTTTTATTTTGCCATGTAAACCATTGATTAAACTCGCTATTAGGAAGGCCCTTGTACCAATTTTTATAAGAAATTTGATTGTGGGTTTTTCCCGTGGGGTTGAAAGTGGTAAAACGTCCCGTGTAAATTTGTCCATTGTCGCGGTAACCAATCACCACTTGGCCACCCCAACGGCCATGGCCCGTTTGATCTTGGAAGTCAAAATACACACGAAAATCTGTCGGGTTATTTAACGGATGAGTTACAACATACTCGGCAAGAACCTGCGCATTATCCGGTTGAAAAGGAACACTAGCCCCTGGGTATTGACTCCAGTAATCGGTAGCATCAGGAGTGAGGTTGTTATCGTCCACAGGAGCCGAGCGATCAATGGGGCTAGGAGAGGCCTTTTGTTCTTGTCCTTTAAAGCCAGGAGCACAAGACATTAAGGGTAACAATAGGCCGAAAAGACCTAGTTTCCATAGACTCCATAACGCCGTGGGCTTTGTGCTTGCGGTGAGGAATAAGTTTTTTTGTGTTTTCATAGGCTTCTCCTGGTGTGTGTGCCCTTGTTCATGCCAGGAGAGTGCCAAAAGAAGCTTTACGAAAAATAGATTAAATAAGTAATTTCAATAACTTAAACATATTTCATGTTGAGACAGTGGATTTTTTACTGGGGGAGGACAAAAAAAGAAAGGTGATGTTTAATCCTTGAACAGGCTAGTCTCAGTCTCGACTCACGGGAAGTTTAGCTTGATTCCAGGCCAACATCCCCCCTTTAAGGTTATACACCTGAGTAAAGCCATAGGCCTGAGCCATTCGACAGGCTCGGGAGGAGCGCCCCCCAGATCGACAAATAAACACATGCGGGGTCTTGTTCTCTTGTGAGGCGTGATCTTTAAGATAGCTTTCCAGATCTTTATCAAGGGTTACCAGTATAGCACCTTCGATATGACCCAATTCATCCTTGTATTCTTCCGGCCTACGCACATCGATTAAGATACACTGATCTTTTTTTTCCCACACTTGCCGGGGCTCCCAATCGATGATTCGGCGGCCAGTGAGAATACCGATCAGATCACTGACGGATTTTGTGATCCCTTCTAGTTGAGTTTTTATATTTTCATTTTGCTGGCTTACTTGTTTCGCTAGCTCAGGAATATGGTGGTAAAAGAAATCAAAGACCTGAACAGATAAAGAAGCAACCTGCTGAGTTTTTTTGTTACCTTGAAAAATTTCTTGTTGTTCTTGTTTGAGGTGATTTTTGAGCTGTTGGATATGTTCAAGAAATTCATTAAATCCTTGCTCCCAAGTGGTTAAACTGGCACGTACTTGTTTGGCCAGCTTAGCACTCTCTTGCGAAAGCTGGCCCACTTGACCTGCTACCACGGCAAAAGCTTTGCCTTGCTCACCGGCGCGGGCCGCTTCAATGCTGGCGTTAATGGAGAGAATATTCGTTTGTTCTGCAATATCATCCATACCACTCATCCACTGCAGGGTTTGTTCCAATTGTTTTTGCAGGCTGCTGAGTTGCTCTTCGATCTGCTGAATGCGGATTTGTTGTTCGCGACTGGCCAACTCCAAGTGAGTCATCTGTTGGCTAAGCTCTTGTAATTCCTTTTGCGCTTGTTCTAGGGTGGGGAGTTGAGCCCGGCAAGATTCAATGTTGTTTTTTAGTGCTTCAAACTCACTTTGAATGCTGTTACCCTTTTTCGTTTGTTCGGCAAAAAAGTTGAGGATCTTTTGTGTGGATTGTGTGCTTTCTGTGAAGGTCTTTGCTGAAGACCCTTTGGGCTGTGCTCGCATAATCTTTTTCAAAAGATTCAGTAACTTCATGATGTTTCCTCGTGGCGAAGGGCTAAGAAAAATGGCGCGCTCGAGAGGATTCGAACCTCTGACCACTTGATTCGAAGTCAAGTACTCTATCCAGCTGAGCTACGAGCGCAGGAACGGAAACAGGGCGAGAAAAACCAATACCTAACCTCTATCTTTTGGTACTGTAGTGGGGCCACTTTTTTTTGTCAAAAGCTCTACACAGTTGATGGGGGAAGCTATGCTCATTTCGCAGGGGGTCGAAAGCTGTGCTTGGTGATGACAAGCATTTTTCATTCATGATCCATGGATTTCCTTTGGGGGATGATTCCAAAGTTTTTTTAGGGAGTCATCCCTCATCGGTTTGGTTAAGAAAATCTGGGGTGCCTGTCTGACGCTAGGAAACATTGCATTCCCAGCGAGGCTTATTACAATAAGAAATATGCTACTGAAACATTGGGTCGAGTTTTTTGAGGATTTAAAATGGGTGAGAGGGCGTTCTGACCACACGGTTCAAGCCTACCGCCACGACCTCGAGTTATATCAGGAGTTTCTGGAGCAAGGAAAGTCACTGGACCAAATTTTCGTTTTTCTTGCTCATAGAG
>CAZZMS010000039.1:0-8884 GCA_964655485.1 uncultured Pseudobdellovibrionaceae bacterium
CCTACGAGAGCAAAGGCCACGACATCTTTTTTCTTTCGATTCTGTCGGTTTTGCTCTCGATTCTGTCTTACGACCTCGAGCTTTTTTCGAATCTGCTGTATATGCTCACGGATCCTTCTTTTATCATTCTCCAAAGCCGTCTCCCCCGGCCCCCGAGTACCAACCCCTCCACCCTGACGACTTAAAGAATCCATCCAAGCCCCAACCATGCGCGGCAGCTGATCCATCATTTGCGCAAGCTCCACCTGCAACTTCCCTTCATAGGTTTTTGCTCGCTTAGCAAAGATACTCAGAATGACCTGTGAACGATCAAGGACAGAAACCCCCAATTCTTTTTCCAAATTGCGCGTTTGTCCTCCAGAAAGCTGGTGATCAAACACTACCTGATTAGCTCCCGTTTGAATAACCAGGTCTTTCAGCTCTTGCACTTTTCCAGAGCCGATCAAGTAGGTGGGATTCCAGGCCGGTAACATCTGAGTGAGAGTAGCAACCACTTCCCCATCATTGGCCTGAACGAGATCAATCAACTCCAATAGGTTTTCTTTGACCTCCGCCAAAGGCTCACTTTTTAAGCCGACACCAACACAAATGGCCTTGGCCAGACCCTGCAAACTCATCCTTCAAGCCCACTCGCCATAAACTGAACTACACCCGAGGCTTGTTATCCCCGAGCTCCAACACTTGAGCAGTCAAAGTCGTTAGGATGACAGAACTTACGATGTTTTCCACCGTAGTCGTCCTCTGCAGAACATTCGCCGCACGAAGCACGCCCAACAGGAAAGGGCCAAGCATCTCGCCCCGTCCTAACTGAGAGAGCATTTTATAACCAATGTTACTTGATTCTAAATTAGGGAAAATCAAAACATTGGCTGGCTCTTTGAGATCACTAAAAGGGAACAAGCGTTGCAAAAGCTCGTGGTTGAGTGCCGCATCCGACTGAATATCACCATCCACCACCCACTGCGGACACATCTCGCGAAACAAACGCGCCGCCTCAGCCATTTTGGCCGGAGTACCAGCTTTGGCCGTAAAGTTACTGTAGCTCAACATGGCCACTCGCGGAGCTTGACCAAAGTACTCCATCACCATACAGCTTTGTCTCGCCATTTTAGCCAAAGTTTCTGCATCAGGATCGAAATGGACTGTGGTATCAGCCATCAAGATCAGGCGATCATCTACGAGAGCAATATTTAACCCTGCAGCCACGTAGTCGCGGGCCACTCCAATCACCTGCAGGATGGGCCTTACCGCATCAGCATAGTTTTGAGTGGCTCCAGTGACTACCCCATCGGCATCACCCAGCTTGACCATCATCGCCGCAAAGTAATTGGGATCCCTGAGTAACCTTTGAGCCTCAGCCTTCTGAACCCCTTTGCGAGCCCGCATACGGTAAAGCTCTTCGACATAATGCTCTCGCCGCGAATCACGATCAGGGTCAATGAGTAACACCGACTCTTTGTAATCCATCCCCATCTCTGCGAGTTTCGCCTGAATCCGCTCTGGGTTACCCAACAAGATGGGGGTACAGATCTTCTCTTGGAGTAACACGTTAACGCTTTGTAAAATTCGGTCACTCTCACCTTCAGGAAAAACAATTCTCATCAGGCGTCCCCCCATCGCTTGAGTGTTGGCATGCACCCGATGAATATTGGCACGTAAA
The DNA here is from genome assembly GCA_964655485.1 of uncultured Pseudobdellovibrionaceae bacterium. GTDB lineage: Bacteria > Bdellovibrionota > Bdellovibrionia > Bdellovibrionales > Bdellovibrionaceae > JANWYU01. The sequence goes on from CAZZMS010000039.1 coordinate 1,661, forward strand.
AAAGAGAGGCTTCGACCCTGCAGACTTTCTAATTGATCATGATAGGCAGACCAATCCTCGATATGTTTTTGAGCCACTCCAGATTCCATCGCGGCCTTTGCCACCGCAGGAGCCACGCGCAGTAACACACGAGGATCAAAGGGCTTCGGAATCAAATAATCCGGCCCAAAACGGAATTGCCGTCCGTAGAGTTTGGAGACTTTCTCAGGGACATCCTCTCTGGCGAGCCTGGCCAAAGCAAGGCTTGCCGCTTTTTTCATCTCCTCAGTAATCGTTGTAGCACGCACATCAAGGGCTCCCCGAAAAATGTAGGGAAACCCCAGAACATTGTTAACCTGATTAGGGTAATCTGAACGTCCTGTGGCCACAACACAATCAGGCCGAACTTTTTTAGCCTCATCAGGAGTAATTTCTGGATCAGGATTGGCCAAGGCGAAAATAATGGGACGATCATTCATGCTCTTCAAGGCTTCAGGCTTGAGGGCTCCTTTCACTGAAAGACCCACGAAGACATCAGCCCCTTTTAAAGCCTCGTCCAAGGTTCGTAAGGAGGTATTTTGAGCAAACTCTTCTTTGTACTTATTCATCCCTTGAGAGCGACCTTTGTAAATCACTCCTGTGCTATCGCACATGAGGATGTTTTCTTTTTTCACCCCTAGAGATACAAAAAAACGACTACAGGCAATTGCACTCGCCCCAGCGCCATTGACCACCACTTTAATCTGTTCCAGTTTTTTACCCACCACCTCACAAGCGTTAATCAATGCCGCTCCCGCCACGATAGCCGTCCCATGCTGATCATCGTGGAAAATAGGAATTTTTAAACGAGCGCGCAATCTTTCCTCAATCTCAAAACATTCAGGAGCCTTGATATCCTCAAGATTGATACCCCCAAACGTAGGCTCCAAGGCCGCAATGGCTGCCACGGTATCATCAACACTCTGAGTGTTTAACTCGATATCAAAAACATCAATACCCGCAAACTGTTTAAACAAAATACCCTTTCCCTCCATAACCGGCTTAGCCGCCAGGGGGCCAATGTTACCCAAACCCAATACCGCCGTCCCGTTACTTATGACCGCGACCAAGTTTCCTTTGGTCGTGTAATCATAGACTGCCTGGGGGTTTTTTGCGATCACCTGACAGGGCGCCCCCACCCCTGGGGAATAAGCTAAAGATAGCCCTTTTTCCGTATGAGTTGGCTTAGTCGAGCGAACCTCAATTTTTCCAGGCCGGCCTTGTTTGTGAAAATCCAGAGCCTCTTTTTCCAGTTTGGTCATTCCCGATAGCACTGATTCCATAAAGCTCCTCTTCCTCTCTTGGACAAAAAACGGCCAAGTTGTTGATATCCAAAGTCATTGGCTTTTTGGTTTTTTACACCCGGCCGAAGACCTGTTGGGACTGTCAAAGGCATGGGTTTTTGGTTTTTTTAGGGTCCAAATCCCTGATTTCACATTCAACAACGACTTAAGTTCCATGCCAAGCCCTGATTCGACTCGACTTGAGAAAAAATAACTTTTTCTCTTGCATCGATAGTTTTATGGTGTATAAACTTTAAATATCAAAGTTTATATTTATTTAAACTTTGCAATAAAACAAGGAGGCTAAAAATGTCACAAGCCCTCTCGCAATTCTCAGTGGATGCCCTCTTTCTCCCCCGCGGTCGCTCGGCACAAACTGGCTCCTATCAAGATCCTGAACGACTCAAAGTAGTTCCTTCGTCGCAAGCGTTGCAACTGACCTTAAAAGTTTTGAAGTTTAAGTCAGTTGTATCGGTAGTTGAACCGCTAAGTCCCGTGGAGGGTTTATACTACGTCAAATCAGGCGTTATTAAGTTGAGTTCGAAGTTTACCTGCTCCAAAGGGCGATTGTCGCAGGATGATTACCTGATTGACCTCATTGGTGAACGCGAGTTTTTTGGTTACCAAGACTTATTCCTCCACGGCCATCACGAGTACAAAGCTACCGCTCTAAAAAACACTGAGATTTATTTGTATCCCAAGGACTTAGTCATAAAAAGTCTGCAAGAAGGCGGTTTCTTAGCGGAGCAGATTTTGCAGTCTGTGGCATGGCAAAGCAAAAGGAAAGAAGAACGCAGCAAGTATCAATATCTTTCTTCTGTGGGTGAGCGAATCATTCAAACCTTGCTAGAGCTTGCCGATAAATTTGGTGAGAGCTGTCCCGAGGGAGTTTGGTTGAGGCTGAAGCTAAGTCGCGGTGAGTTGGCGCAGCTGGCTGGAACCATCAATGAGTCTTTATCCCGTCACTTAGGCGAACTTAAAAATGAGGGGCTCATTGAGGTCTCTGGTAAAGAGATTTTAATTAAAAACTCAACAGCCTTACGATCAAAAGTGAGTTGAAATTTGAGGTCCATTAAAAACTAAAACTCGCCGATGGGTTGCCGATTGTAGCGACAAAGTCATACCGCATTTGACAACATGGGGGGATACCCGTGATGCTAGAGTCCTCATAATTAAACCGATATGAGGACAAATATGACATCAGTAGAGTCCCAAAAATCATTGCATAACAAAAGCCTTACCGCCTGTCATAGCTCATCAGAGCAATCCTACCTCAATAACCAGGCTGACGAGTGGGATCTAGTAGACCTTATATCTCTGGTAAAAAAATACAAAGTACCTTTGACCTGGATCCCCCTAGCCCTAGCGATAGTGGTTGGAATATCAGTGCATTATTTTCTTCCAGAATGGCGAAGTGAGATGTTACTGACCCCGGCTCTATCTGTTATCAATCTCGCCAATCCAACAAACGTTCCTGTAGCTGCCGTCAGTGAGGGGCGCTTGCAAGCTATAGTAGCGTCTGATGAATTTAAAAACATTCTATCCTCGAAATTGCGCTCCCAAAATATGGCAGGAGATATGTCGCAATTTATAGAGCGACTAAGTGAAGAGCACTTGAAAGTCGAGTTTGATCGAAAACGAAAGTTGCTTAAAGTTGCCCTCATCTACAAAGATCCTCAAGCTATTGAGACCATCTCACCCTTGATCTTCGAATCTCTCATAGAGGCTTCTCGAATGGTAGGCATTCAGGAAGATCTTCTCAGGGAGTGGTTGGTCAAGCTCAAGGCCGAGGAATCTTCTTTATTGGAGGCTAAAAACCAAATTCAACTGCAGATAAAAAAAAGCAATACTGTCGCGGCAACCAATATAGCCCTGCTAGATAAACTAAACCAAAGCTACTCCGAGAATACGAAATTGATAAAAGCCGTAGAGACGCTTTTACGCGGCATTGACAAATCCTCGATAGTGGCAAAATTTTCAGCACCCCAGAATTCAACCAAAGCGATGATAAAAGCCCTTGTGGCCGGGGTAGGCAGTTTTTTCGTGTTATTTTTCTTAGTGCTTATCCGAGAGTCCTTGAACACACATAAAAACCGACAAGCCTAAGTATAACTTCTTCAGAAATGACTGTGTCAGATAACACTGATTTAAACATTGATGGTAGGGGAGCTGGCTCATGATCTTCGTTACCGGTGGCTGTGGCTTTATTGGTTCAAACTTCATTCGTTATTGGTTAGAAAATCACCCGGATCAGGCTATTTTGAACATCGATAAATTAACCTATGCGGGTAACCCAGAAAATCTCAAAGAATACTGGCGACATCCCAGCTACCAATTCGTTCAGGAGGATATTGTCCATACCGAGGCCATACTACAACTCCTAAAAAAATATCAACCCCGCGCTATCATTCACTTCGCAGCGGAAAGTCATGTGGACCGCTCCATCCTGGGCCCCAAGGATTTTATTGAAACAAATATCCAGGGGACCTTCAGCCTACTAGAAGCATTTCGTGAATACTACAAAAACAGCTCGCCAGAACACCGGGATAAATTGAGATTTTTGCACGTTTCAACAGATGAGGTTTATGGCAGTTTAGGTCCAAAAGACCCCGCTTTCACAGAAACCACTCCTTATGCACCAAACAGTCCTTATGCCGCCTCGAAAGCCGCTAGCGATCATCTTGTACGCGCCTACTACCATACCTATGGACTCCCCACGATCACCACAAATTGCTCTAACAATTACGGCCCTTATCAATTTCCTGAAAAACTGATCCCCCTCATGATTCTCCAAGCGCTCGAGGAAAAACCCCTACCTATTTATGGAGATGGATTGCAAATTCGTGACTGGCTTTTTGTAAAAGATCACGCCCAAGCCCTAGCTCTGGTTTTACACAAGGGCCGTCTGGGAAAGACTTACAATATCGGCGGTGAGGCGGAAAAAACAAACCTAGAGGTTGTGCAAACAATTTGTCAGACACTCGATGAGTTAAGACCTCGCCCGAACGGAAGTTCTTATTTTGCCTTAAAAACTCATGTGATCGATCGCCCAGGACACGATCGCCGCTACGCTATGAATATTCAAAAAATAAAAACCGAACTCGGTTGGACTCCCAAAGAAAACTTCAGTTCAGGACTTCGCAAAACGATCCAATGGTACCTCGATAACATGGACTGGGTGTCTCGCGTGCGCAACAAGTCCTACATGAGTTGGATCGAGTCTAATTACAAATCCATGGATCGTTTGTGAAACTCTATTTGATAAATTTCACAACTTCCTGATCATAGCGATCCACTTGAACCCAGTTAACCTTTGACCAGAGCGACTTCACATAGTCTAAGCGTTTATTTTGATACTTGAGATAGTATGCATGCTCCCAAACATCCACTCCAAATATGGGCCATTGCCGATGGGCGATCTCTTTTTGCATGAGAGGATTATCCTGATTCGATGTGGTAACAATTTCTAGAGATTTTGTTTTAGCATCGCGCACCAGCCAGACCCAACCCGATCCAAAAAGGCCAGTAGCCTTTTTCTCAAACTCCTCCTTGAACGCCGCTTCGTTACCAAAACGCTTTTCAATTTCCTTTTTCAAACGCTTAGGCATCTCTTTTCCTTGAGCAGAAAAGAGGGTCCAAAAAAAACTATGGTTGACATGACCACCGAGTTGATTTTTTAAAGCGGGCAGCTCATGTACTAAAGTAGAAAATAACTCATTGACACTACTGGTTTTTTTCTCTTGCTCTAGGATCTCATTAGCTTTGGTCAAATAAGCCTGATGATGGCGTTGGTGATGAATAGTCATGGTCGTTTCATCAATGGCGGGCTCAAGATCTTTATAGGCGTAAGGTAATTGTGGCAGAGAAAATGGTGGTTTCTCCGCTAAGAGTTTTTTCCAGGTAGCCTCTTGCGCTAGCCCAAACTGAGTAAGTCCAATGGTTACCCCTAAGACGATAAAAGAACGCCACCAATTCTTGGCACCCATCGCTAACCTCCTTCACTTTTTTTTAAAGAACAAATGACACGCCCCACGGCCAAAGACCAACCTCATCTATTTTTACCATATCCCAGCACACGCGAGACTCAAGGAATATGTCCTTTAAACTAAAAATATCTTATATATTGGTAACCTTTTTTTTGTAGCTTCACAATTTCGAGAATACCGGCAGCCACCACGTCTTGAGGTTTGACTTCGTAAAGCTCACTTATGTGAATCCGACTAGAAATTAAACTATTGTTACAAATTAAAAATTGCACCCCGAGGGAGCGAGCCTTGTTAATAAGCTTTCTATTGTCCTCGCTCAAACTAGCAGTCTTGAATAATTCCAAAGCTGGTCCGTGCACAATCACTTTAATGTCCGCTTTTTTATCAGCCTCATGGATGTGTTGAAAGGAGCGCACCATTTTTCTTAACTGATCATCTGTAGGTAACAAATTCATGTGTACCACTATCTTATTACCCTGTGAGTACAGGTCTTTCTTTCCGGGCTTCCAACCGGTGTCAAATACCGACTCCTCTGCATAAGCTACCGAGTTAATTAAGAGAATAGTGCTAAGTGACCAATACAGCCCCATCTTTGCAACCGACATAAAAACCTCCCCATAGGTCAATAAATGACTTTTCCAAATTTTAACTGAAAACCAAGCAAAAAAAACAGCTCCAAAGCAGCTTCGCTGCGAGTCAGTCACAACCAGGTTCTGCCGATGATCTGTAAAAATCCGGCAATTCCAGCTCCTGATGTGAACCCGCCGCAAGCGGAGCATAGCTTTGCGTGGCAGCTTGCTTGGGCTTATCATGGGGATATATGTAGTCAACCGAGCCAGGTCTTAGATGAAAAGGCACTTTCGCTTCCGGGTGCGCTTTGACCCACTCAATGGCTCGATCAATTGCTCGGTAACTGGCGTTACTTTTTTTGGCCTGCGCCAAATAAATGGTAACTTGAGAGAGTATAATGCGCCCCTCTGGTAACCCAATCTTCTCAACAGCTGAGTAAGCCGCTTGAGCTATCACTAAGGCTTGAGGATCTGCCAAACCCACATCCTCACTCGCTAAAATGATCAATCGTCTTGCGATGTAAAGAGGGTCCACTCCACGCTCTAACATCATGGCTAAATAGGCTAAGGCAGCTTGTACACGTCCAGCTCGAACACTCTTGATTAAGGCCGAAACCAGTGCTGATGGAGAATCGGATGCCACCGATTCCATGGACGAAAGCAAACTTTGCACTCTGGAATCTTGGACACCCAAAGGACCACCTTGCGCCTCTGAGACCTGTAGACGAATACAGGAATCTATCAAGTTCCATAATTGTCTGGCATCTCCAGCACTTCTCTGCACTAAACGCTCCCAAAGCTCCTTATCAATGATATCAAACAAGTCCTGCCCCATCCGCCTTTCCCAAAAAAGCTTGGCCCAACTCGCCCACTCTTCCCCCTCAGGTTTTACAAAGCGTAAAATCCGACCACGGCTAAGTAGAGCTGGCGTTAAACGCCCCTTGGGGGCTTCCGTGGTAGCCCCAATCAAGCTAAACAGGTTTTTTTCCATGTAGGGCAAAAGAATATCCTGAGCAGACACATTCAGCCGATGAATCTCATCGATAAACACGATCAAGTAAGACCCCCTCGAGCGAACCTGAGCTGCCTTGTGACTGAGCTCGCGCAGAGTGGGAGCGGTTACCTCGGTAGCCAAAAGCTCCAAAAAAACCCTCTGCCCTTTGGGATTAAACAACGGATCACTGCTTATCAGGCGAGCTAAAGAGGTTTTACCCGAACCTGGGGGACCATAAAAAATCCAGTGTCCTAGGGGGTTATGCGCAAGCAAAGGAACGAGCTTCTGCCATTCCTTTGGCTTATAAAGCTCATCCCAACTTCTAGGACGCATACGCTCAGCCAAGGATTGGTTTTGGCCGATCTCATCGGAGG
>CAZZMS010000040.1:0-7186 GCA_964655485.1 uncultured Pseudobdellovibrionaceae bacterium
TCCTTGATATCCCCAAACCCAACCTCCATTATCCTCGTCTGAGCGTGTTTTACTCAAAGCTGCCAGTATCGCTTCTCCGCGATGGGACAAAGAGAACTCTAGGGATTTTTCGTCGTAGCGAGGCTGGACCGAGTGAAGTGCAATCACGCCGGCCAAAGCTTCAGGGTAGTGGCGAGCTTGGCTGGCACCGAGATGCACATCGAAGCTTTCAATGGCCATAAAAGGCAAGCTATCCAGTCCATAGAAACTGGCTAAACTGGGTTGCAGAGATAAGCCATCCACTAAAATAGTGGTGTGTTCGGCGCGCTGCCCGTTAATGGATAGACGGCGGGAGCCACAAAAAGCACAAGAGGTGTTGTCACTTAGTCCTTTTTGTGAGCCCAAATAGTCATTGATACTTAAGTTCGCTGAGGGCTTAAGTTTCGGCTTTTGCTCGCTGGGCTTGAGTTGATAAGAGGCGGGACTCGCTGATTTTGTTTCGGTAACCGAGATGGTGGGTAACTCTACCCGCTCTTCTTCAGTGGGAATTTGAGCGAGTTGTGGAGGTGTAGCAGGCGGGGGCCCGAAACTTTTGGGCCCCAAGCTTTGGGCCTTTGCAGGTGTTAGGCTAGAAAAAAGAATAAACAAATAGGTAGATAAGCCAAACAACTTCAAAGGATTTACGAATTAGGGCTGTTTCAGGTTTACGCAAGCATGATTGTGGTGATGGTTAATATGCCACCAACGGAGATGATAGTGACTGAGCCCTTGCAATTCTTTGTTGGGTTGTGCTGCAAAAAATAAAACTAACTCGCTTTTGCCATCTTCATCACTTAGGCCGCGCAAAGAATTCGCATTGTTAGGAATCAGGGTAAAAGTTCCAGGGGTTTCATTCCCGTGTCGATACTCGGTGCTGACGATGGCTTCGATGCCACGAGCTGTTTCTCTGAGGTCGTGTACGATAAGTGCACAGGGTTTTTTACTCACGCGATCTTGACCGACAAAGCGCACAGGCCAAGTGGGCTGGGAAGCGTATTCTTCAGAGGCAGGTACAGATTCTTGGTCATAGGGTAACAAAGTTTTTGCCTCAGCGGCTAGCTGCCAGCCTATCATGATGAGAGTGTTTAGAATGACTTTATTGAACATGGTAACCTCCTTTTTTATAAGTGTTAAATCCTCAGTTTGCTTTCAAGTCTGCAGCGACTTGAATTCTTTCGATAGCTTTGAAACTTTCGAGCCAAATTCTCCAAGCCATACGAATCCCATTTCTTGTTAAACTCTGTGGAAGCCCTACCGAAAAAAGGCCATGGCCGATCTTTATGCTCTTAGGTTTACGCAATTTCTATCAGAGAGAAGACTCTGTCAATCTAAATGCAACAATGTTGCATTTAGTCTGGGTTTGGCCTAGGATTTTTCATTGAGAAGGCGAATGATGAATGAATACCTCAGGGGGGAAGATGCACAAAAAATTAGGGCCTACCCGTAAAAGTTTTGATCAACAAGCCTTGGAATGCTTGCACAATCAAGGGCTGAAAATCACCCCCCTGAGGCTAGCGGTGTTCACGACTTTTTTAGGCAGCCAAGGGGTGTTAGGACTTGAAGATTTACAGCAGGCTTTGTCTAAGCGCTTACCCAAAGTGGACCGCGTGAGCCTGTATCGCACCTTGCGCCTGTTTGAGGAGCTCCGGTGGATTCATAAGGTCGATGATGGGCGTTATATGTTTTGTCGCCATCGCTGCGAACGGCACGCCCACTGGATGTTAAGTTGCGACAGTTGCGGTCAAGTTCGGGAGCTTACCGATCATAGCGTCATCGAAGCTTTTGGCCCTTGGTTAAAAAAACTCGGTTTCAGTGAGCGACACAATGGGCTGATCACTGGTGTGTGTGAGTCTTGTGCTCTTGGATAGCCTACAATCTCAAGGTCTAGGGTAGTCTTTTTAAGGATTGGCAGCGCTGATGATGCCAATGGTTACCGTGCCACCAATTCAGCTGATAAGCGGTTAGATTTGATAAGGACTGATGGGGCGTACCATGGAAAAACAAGATGAGCTCGCTCGCACTGCTGGAGGGAAATGTAGTTCCCCGCAGGGTACTGGGACCATTATTGATAACCCGAAAGACACCTGGAAATACGGAATTATGTGAATAAGCAGGGCGAGCTCTCACATCCAAGCCACTCGCTAGAACATAGATTTGTTCAATCGTGAGATTGCAGTTTTGTTGGGTCTGAGTGTCAGTTCCCATAAAACGGATGGTCTGGGTCAATAATTGTCCGAAGCTAGTGAGTGAACTCAGAGTGACAAGACTTACCAGTACGAATTTTTTTAGTGAATGATTAAGCATAAATTTGTTTCTCCCTCGTTGAAGAGGCTTTTGGATAAGGCTTAATCGAGCGCGTGTCAACTCGTGCGTAAGCCATGAAAACATTATTGGCTTCTGAGGAAAAGAGGGGGATAGTTTGTAATCATTTTATTTAGTGGTCATATCCGTTTTGATGATTTTAAATAAAATTATTGTTGTAGTGGGGAGACAGAATGATCGAAAGCCCGGTATTACCCGGTTTAGAAGCGACTAAAGACTTAAGGACAACATGGGCGCAAGCCATTTTTGCCCTTTTCACACCTTTGTTACTTGTGGTCCTAATTCGCTGGCTGCTCATCGAGCCTTTTGTGATTCCTTCGGGCTCCATGTTACCCACCCTGCTGGTTCGCGATCATGTGCTGGTGAACAAGGCCGCCTACGGTTGGCGTCTGCCTTTGCAAAACCGGTATGTATGGTCGTGGGCCTCACCGCAGAGAGGCGATATTATTGTATTTCGTTACCCACAAAATCCCGAGATGTTTTATGTCAAACGAGTCATCGGTTTGCCGGGAGAAAAAATAGAGTGGCGAGGTCACGAAGTGTGGATCAACGGTTCACCCTTGCCTCAGCAGGAACTGGGTGATGGGCGTTACCAAGAACAAGGTTACGTTTTAGAGTATAAACGTTCTGGGTTTTTAGACGAAGGAGAGTTCCAGCTTGGAGCGGATGAGTACTTTGTGATGGGCGATCATCGGGATCAGTCAGCGGATTCTCGAGTGTGGGGGGCCGTGAAAAGAGATCTTATCATCGGCCGGGTGGCCTTCGTGTGGTTGTCGTGTGAGCGATTCATGGACGAGGGCCTGCGATTGTGTGATCCCACGGCAATTCGCTGGGATCGCTTCGGTTACCGCCCAAAGTAATTCGTGTTACTCCACGTCATTGTCCTTGGAAAATTTCGTTTTTATCGTGTTTCCTCCATGGGCTTTTTCGTTTCGGCCCGGGGCACGCCCTCCATGGCTCAGGCTGCAAAGGGCTTGCGCCCTTAGCCATCCATGGTGCAGAGGCCTCCGGGCGAAAGAAAAAGCCCATGGAGAGAGTCGCTAAGGAAGCGCAGTTTCTTCTGGTTGTTGCTTCATTCTAATCAACGTTTGGGGGGCATCGGATCTGACCCGAAAGTATGGAAATCAACCGCAGTGTGTATTCAAGACTGAAATCCCTTGTTCAGGCAGGACGTCCTCCATCAAATTTAAAACAGAATAAATCGTTCGATAGGGTCTGTCCTACGGTGAGGGTCAGGAATAGTAGCCTTGGTAAGAAATAAATAAGTGGCCCAAGTAGCCATCACCCATGAATCAGCCCAGTTAGGATCCTGGCTTATCTTTTCCCGAATGAAAGAGGGTAACTCGTAAGCAAAGTGCGTTTGCCAAAAACGAAAAAGCCGTTTGGGATCCTTGCCTGCGAAACGCTTGGACCAAATGGCTGAGGGGTAGGCCTCAACGAGAGTCACTCGCGGATGGGTGCTTTCATCGTCAGGGGGAGAATCTGGCCAAATGCGATAGTTCAGGGGATTCCAATCGGCCAGCTCTGACCAGATACGGTAGGTCCCACTGGCAATGTTTCTTTGATAGGGGGTTAGTGCAAAAACGCTTTGTGCTTTGAGCTCCTCCTCGATCCTTCGACGAGGATGAATAGGCGGTTCAGATATTTTTGTTTCCTCCCGCTTTGGTAACAAGGATTGAAAAAATTGATGGGCCGCTTGTAGTCCCAGCCCATGCTTGTGGCGAAGCTCTTTAGCTGCCATGAAGAGCTCATGGTCAACCACTCGACCGCACGTCTTCGGTAATCCCAAAACCGTGTCCAAAATATACCAGACCTGAGTCAACGGATTTATCGAGATATCTTTAAGTTGCTGTGGCGGTAACAGTTGAGCGAGAGACAGACAGGCGACTTCCTCGATGAGAAAGGGATTGAATTGTAGTTGTACCACAGCTGCGGGCAAGGGTTTGGGTAAACCACGAGAATCTTTAGCCCCCGTTTGATCGCAGGCTAGGAGGAACAACCGGTGGGGACGAGGCGTTTTGACTTTTGGTAACATGAGTTTTGTTTCCCCTTTGAAATGTAGTGTCATTTTGGCTTTTGTTTTTGGCATATACTTCGCTAACTGCTGCTTGCAAGGTGACATTTAACATCGCTCACACAAAGGGGGAAATATGAAGAAAGCAAGTTTGATAGTCGCTCTGCTAGCGACACTAAACGGATTCACCGTTTTAGCTAACCAATTCGAAATTATTCGTCCCGACGAGGATTCGCGGGGGCGTCCTGAACGTCCGCCACGCTATGATGATCATCGTCCTGAACGTCCACCACGGCACGATGACTTCCGTCCCGGGCGTCCTGGTTACCCCGTGCGTCCTGATGAGCCACCATTTAACAACAGTTTGTATGGTCCGCCCATGACTAATCAGTGGATTCACTTGGGAGTCCTCACTTCACCCAAATGGAGCACCCGTCGCCACAGCTTTCCTATCAATGGTCATTTGGTCAATGAGATTAGATTTATCGTGGCTCATAAAGATATTAAAGTCGTTCAAGCCTACATCCGCATGGTGAATGGTCAAATCGTGCCACTGCCGGGACTACAACGCTTTTTCCCGAGGGGTGGTACCTACACTTTCTATATTCACAGGGACTATTCCGTTCGGGCTTCCGAATTGTTCATTGAGGCCAACACGGTCTCATTGAAAGGGCGTAACGGAGATCTTGAGGTCAATATCGGGGTATATTGATAACGTATGAATCGCATAACATAAGTGCTTGACCCTCCACCCTTTTCAAGATGCCTGGAGTGGAGGGTCGATTTTACGCTCATTGAAATGTCACTCCAATCGTGTTTTTCACAAAGGACACAGGCAAGCGATAATCGGTTAGGCCACTAAATGATTAAAAGTTAGAAACTGTCTTCGACATGAAAAATGTTTTACAGTGGCGCGGTTTTAGAAGTCTTGACTTGCTCTATTACTGACCCCTTTTTTTGCAGGGCCATTTTGTCCTGTTTTTTGGCACCGGTCTGGCTTAGCGGCATACGTGGGTGCTTTTTGTCACCCGATCTTAAAAAGGGGGAAACATGATAACACGCAAACTTCTAGTGGCATTGCTGGCGACTCTTCAATCGTGGGCAGCTATGGCTAATCAATATGATTTCATACGTCCTGATGAGGACCCGAGGCATCGTCCCGAGCGACCTCCGCGCCATGATGAATACCGTCCTGACCGTCCCGTGCGCCCCGAAGAGCCACCTCACTACTATGAGCCGCCGCGTCGTCGGCCAGAGCCTCCTCGTCATGGTGAGCGGCCGCCTTATCCCGTGCGACCGGAGGAGCCTCCCCGTTACCATCCTGCTCCACCATACTACGATGGGTATATGTATGGTCCTGCCTACACTCAGCAATGGATTCATCTGGGTAGCATCAAGGCTCCTAAGGTGGCTAGTGTGGGTCAAACCTTTCATTTGAATGATCATTATGTCAACGAGCTGTGGTTACGAGTGGATCGTAACAGCGTTCAAGTGACGCACGCTTGGCTTGAGCTGATCAACGGTCAGCGCGTGGATCTGGGATTTTTACGTGGCTTTTATTATGGCGGGCAGAATTACCGCTTTGTTATCGATGGACGTTATTCGTTGCGCGCAAGACGCTTGTATATCGAAATCACCTCGCCCAATTTGATCGGTAGTCTCGGTCGGTTAGAGGTGAACATGGGTATTTATCGCTAGAGTTTGAGTTTAACATTTCTTGGACCCCTTTTCTTTTGTGGAGACTACAAAAAGGAAAGGGGTTTTGTTTTTCTGGTCAAAGCGCGTCCTTTTTGATAAGGCTAGATAGAGTTTTGTCGAGTAAAAAACTTTAAAAGACAGCTTGTGGGTGATTCAAGACACAGGCAGGAATCAGGGGGAGAAGATGTCGAAATTTCCCGTTGTAACAAAATGGCTGGCGCTCTGTTTGGTGAGTTCATGTGCGCATCAGCTGCGAGCGGAATCAGTTTCCGCAGGCTGGTTTAGTGGGTCTACGCTGCAGCCGGCTCAACTGGAAGATTTCCTTGCCCCCATTCGTGCAGGGGATGTCGTGTTACTAGGGGAAACCCATAACGAATCAGCAGTAGCTCAGCTACATTTAGAGATTTTAAAGCGTCTTCGTACCAAGATAGGCTTAGTGCATGTTGGCATGGAGTTTTTAGATTGGACTCAGCAAAGCTTGGTGGAAGACTACCGCCAGGGAAAAACCCCTGAAGAAGAGTTTTTAAAACAGATTCAATGGGGAGGGTTCGATTTTGCCCACTATCGTGAGCAGATCTTGTTTCCTAATGGTCAGGCAGGGGAAGCGCTTTTGGCCATTAACGCTCCTCGCACTTTAACCCGAGCCATTGCTCGTTCTGGTTTAGAGTCTCTTAGCGATGCTCAGAAAGCTATGTTACCCCCTGAGTTTGAGTTAGGACGTGAGTCCTACTATCGGCGATTTGTTGAGGCCATTGGTCATGGCGGTAGCGAGGAAAGTTTGCGTCGCTTTTTTGCTGCCCAAAGTGTGTGGGACGATACGATGGCTTATCAGACCCTTAAGTTTTTTCAGGGGCCCAAGCGCCAAGGAGTTTTTGTTATCATCGTCGGGGAGTTTCACGTTCAATTTGGGGGTGGCTTACCCGATCGCTTGAAAAAGCGAGATTCTTCTTTGCGTATATGGACTTTATCTCAATTGCCCGTAGCGCATACGAAACCAGAAGAACTGTTACCTAGTTCTGATGAGGGGCCACGGGCTGATTATATTTGGTTATTCTAAATCTGAAAAAATCGTGTGTGTTGAGTTGGTATCTTTTGGATTTTACTTGTGCCTGGAGGTTTTAAGGACCCAGGAGT
>CAZZMS010000041.1:0-4674 GCA_964655485.1 uncultured Pseudobdellovibrionaceae bacterium
ACTACCCGGTTCTTCCAGTTCAACCAGATCAATAGCACGCAAGACCTTACTAATCAAAATATCCACCGCCCTAGAAAAACGATTCGATAGGGTCTCCAAAATCTCAAGATCTGACTCAGACAGGGGCTTATCCAAGGCCACAGAATGAGCTTTTGCGTAAGAACGCTGCAACCATTCCAAACTTTTGCGCAAAACTTGACTATTCTCGCAAAGAATCAGTCGGTAATCTCTCACAGCTTTACCCCTGTGGTAAAAGCCATTTGCGTGAAGGCCGAGTTACCAGGATTTTCGGTAACAATTAAGTCCATTTTCCTTTCCCCTAGGGCTAAAAGCAATTCGGCACGGATATCCCGCCGCATAGCCGGAGTTATTCTTTGTGAGACAACTAGGAGATCTATGTCCCCCCCTTTTTTTGCGGGATCCGCACGGCTCCCAAAAAGATAGATAACAGCATCAGGGTCATAGCGGGCTACAATGGCCTTGATGGCTTCAACGATTTCAGGTTCTAGTCGTATGTTCATAACTTAAGACCACAAAGCGAAGGAGGAACCTGTTTGTTGCCTAAGGCAGGCTACCGCCCCTCCCTAACCAATAAGTAAGGGCTCAGACGACCTTTTTCAATTCATTTAACGAACACACCACGCTTAAAAAAGCGGCAAAGCGGAAGTTGGTCAATAAATCCACACATGACGCAGAATGAGAGAGTAGCTGCGATCTGCCCAAGGCGCACTGCGACTATGGCAGTCGCCCAAACGGCGAAATACTGCTAGATTCAAGCTTTTAGCAGCTTTTACGAACAGATGGCGTCCACTCGAATGAAACCCCAGTTTGGCGACCAACAAAAGATAAAGGAATCACCATGTTACTTCAATTGATTCAACAATTTTGGCAGCTGTTACCCAGGCGGCGCAAACACCAAGCAATTTTGCTTTTACTGCTCGCTTTTTTAAGCTCTCTTTCGGAAATTGTGAGTCTGGGTAGCCTTGTCCCTTTTGTAAGCCTCTTTTTAAGCCCTGACAAAACCCAATCCTATTGGGAACGCTTGGTAGCCTATCTCCCTTTTATTCGAGCTTGGGATCCCCTGACCGTATTTACCACCCTGTTTATTGCGGCTATTGCCGGTGCCAATGGCCTGCGCAGCCTTTTTACCTGGGCTTCGGCAAAAATTGCTTACAACATGATGCGAGATTTTAGTATTCAAGTGTATTCGTCGGCCCTTAGGAAAAGTTACCACGAACACACCATGAAAAACTCTAGCGAGGTGGTGGACCAAATCCTGTTTAAAATTACCAACGGCATTGGAACCACTGTACTACCAGTTTTTATGGCCGTGGGGCAGAGCCTGCTCGCTTTGGGTATTATTGGGGCTCTACTTTGGTATCGCCCTTTGCTCACTGTGGTATTGGGTGGCTTTATTGGGGGAGCTTATTTTGTGATTTATACTGTTACCCACGCCAAAATTCTTCAAGCTAGTCGCGAGTTTAATGAGCTAGCCAAGGCGAAATCGAAAACACTTAGTGAAAGCCTAGGTGGTATTCGCGATATCATTATTGATCAAAACCATCACCTATTCGAACAGGAGTTTGCCCGATTGGAAACCCGTATACGCAACATCGAAGGTCAGCTTTCCGGGGTTGGGCTTACTCCCCGTTACTTGATTGAGTTTCTGGGCATGAGTTTTTTAGTGCTTTATGCTTTCTTATCCTTGAAGGGTTTTAGTGGCCTCGGGGCCGACAGCACCCAAGTGGTGATGAATTTAGGGGTTCTAGCCCTGGGGGCTCAACGCTTGTTACCGATTGGGCAACAATTGTATTACGCACTTACACAGTTAAAAGGTAAATCAGCTTTGCTGGCTGAACTGATTGAAATTATCCAGCAATCTCAAAGAAACCATAGCCAGACCGATCTCCCTCAATCCCAATCCATGAACCAACGAGACCAAAGTAGCTCTGTTACAAAAAATATAGAGGGCTCACTCAAGTCCCCGTGCCCCCATGATTTAAATCAACAAAATACTCTCGCTACAGAAAAGCTCTCGCCCCAAAGTCTCTCCGCCAGGAATGCAGAATTACTCAAACTTGATCATGTGGGCTTTCGTTACCATGCTCAGGCCCCTTGGGTGTTTCGCCATCAGAGTTTAACATTACAGGCCGGGCGCAAAATCGCTATCTGCGGCCCTACAGGAGCAGGTAAAAGCACCTTAATTGATCTGATGATGGGTCTTTTAGATCCCAGTGAGGGGCAGGTTTGTATCCAAGGGCAAAGTCTTGCCCACACCCCCGGACTGCGTGCCACTTGGTTTTCCCGCCTCGCTCACGTGCCGCAAAGTATTTTCCTGCTTGATGAAAGTATCGAAAGTAACATTGTGCTTGGTCGCTCTAAACCTGCTGATCACGAGGAGAGGATTCGTGAAGTTTGCCGTGTTGCCATGCTCGATGAAATGCTCGAACGCTTACCCCAAGGACTTGATACCCTGGTAGGGGAAAGAGGGATTCGTTTATCTGGTGGCCAAAGGCAACGCATTGGCATTGCGCGAGCTTTATACAAAAAAGCCGATGTCATCGTGTTAGACGAAGCCACTAGTAATCTCGACGAATCCACCGAAGCCAATCTCCTGCACCGCTTGTTTGAATGGGCCCAGGGGGCTACGATTATTTTTGTTACCCACCGCCCATCCGTACTAAAATACTGCGACCAAGTCATTCACTTGGAAAAAGGGGTGGGGATTAAATCGGCGGATCACGGGGGCCTGACACAAGAAACAGGACCTGAATCCTAAGAAGCCCTGAATGATACTCAAAAGTACTCGTCCCTGAACATTTCATTTTTTACGGCTTTTCCCTCCCTGGGCTTTTTCGTTTCCACCCGGAGCACGCCATCCATGGCTCAAGCTGCAAAGGGCTTGCGCCCTTAGCCATCCATGGTACAGAGGCCTCCGGGTGAAAGAAAAAGCCCAGGGAGGAAATAACGACAAAAAACGGATTACTCAGTGCCAACGAAACGGGTAGCGTTTTTTCCCGGCCTATACTACAATCGAATCATGCCACATAAATTACCCATTGGCATTCAATCCTTTGAAGATATACGCACTCAGGATTACGTTTACGTTGATAAAACTCACTTTATCGAAAAACTCACCCAACAAGGAAAATTCTTCTTCCTTAGCCGCCCCCGGCGCTTTGGAAAAAGCCTATTTATCGATACCCTAGACGCCGCCTTTTCAGGTAAAAAAGAACTTTTCACCGGCTTACAGCTGGAGCATCGTTGGAATTGGTCCATCTCACGCCCTGTGATTAGGATGACCTTTGCTGGTAGCGTGATATCTTCTTTAGAACAGCTTCGTCAGGAGATTTTTACCCAACTTAAACAGAACGCCCTCCGATTTCAAGTAAGGGTTGAAAGCCACACCTATACGAACTTAGCACTCGCTGATTTAATTCTACAAACAAAAGACAAATACAAACAAAGGCCAGTCGTTTTAATTGATGAATATGACAAACCCGTGCTTGATCTCCTTGAGCAACGCCCCCTCGCCCATCAGGCGCAAGAGGAACTCAGAAATTTCTACTCTACCTTAAAAGCTAGAGATAACGATCTGGAGTTTGTTTTTTTAACTGGTGTAACAAAGTTTAGCAAAGTCTCTCTATTTTCTGGTCTCAACAACCTATATGACTTAACCCTTGATCCACAATATTCAACGATTTGCGGCTACACGGAAAGTGATCTTGAACTGAACTTCGCCCCCTGGCTTACAGAGATGGATAGGGCAAAAATCAAACACTGGTATAATGGTTACACCTGGGGTGGAGATGCGGTCTATAATCCTTATGATGTGTTGTTACTCCTTCACACCCGACAATTTCGCACCCATTGGTTTGAGACAGGAACCCCTTCTTTTTTAATCAAACTTTTAAAGGAGGGTAAGTTTTATACTCCCAAACTAGAACAACTCATCGTCGAACACGAACTTCTTTCGGCATTTGACGTGGATACAATTCCGATTGAAGCACTCTTGTGGCAAACGGGCTATCTAACTATTTCTCGAGCCATTTCCGTGCAAGGATTTTGGGGCTATGAGTTAGTTGTACCCAACTTAGAGGTACGACAAGCCTTGAACAAACAAATTCTATCGCATTGGTTACCGCAAGGCTCGAAGGAACTACTACCACGAACTGCCGACTCGATATGGCGAGCCTTCCTGCAAGGAGACAGCGAGTTTCTAAGGATGCATTTTGAAGGACTTTACGCCTCGATACCGCACGACTGGTACCGGCATAACCCCATCACGCAGTATGAAGGCTATTGGGCTAGTGTTTTTTACTCTCATCTTGCAGCGATGGGTTTCGATATTCGTCTGGAGGATGCTACTAATCAAGGCCAATGTGATCTCACATTGGTAACGGATCAGACGATATGGATTATAGAGTTTAAGGTGGTGAAGCTCAAAGCAACAGGTGAAGCACTTCAACAACTTCAAACAAAACAATATGATGAAAAATATCGTCAACACCGAAAAGAGATATTTCTACTTGGAATCGAGTTTTCATCCCAAAAAAGACAAATTGTTGCATGGAACCTCGCTCGTTCCTCCGCAAGCCTGAAAAGCTAATTCCGTTACGCTAGCCAGTAGGGTCTGTTTACGATTTATACATTTCTTCCAAAAACTCCTTGATC
>CAZZMS010000042.1:0-4203 GCA_964655485.1 uncultured Pseudobdellovibrionaceae bacterium
ACGTTTCGTTTGATTTGTGACTTTAACTTCTCCTTTCTCTAGCTTCTGCTTGACCTCATAGACTGTGCGCATGGAGGGCTCGTTACGAACAAAACGATCTACATGATCTTCGGTGAGACGTTTCACCATGTAGTCGGCCAACTCCCGCCGGCGGGCGCTTTCTTCCACCACTCGCTGATCGTAAGCCGTATGTTGCTGCAGGATGAGCTATTCCCGACCTAGTCCGTAGAAGTTTTGGAAGCGCTCTTGGTAACGTAAACGGAACTCACGAGCGAGCCTTTGGTCCACAATCTGTTCTTGGTAATCCAGGGTGTTCAGGCGCGGAAACACAAGGATCACTTCTTCGAAAACTTGCTCGCGTTCGTTTTGCGGTTCTTGGGTATATCCATCCTGGCTTTCATAAATAGCGTTAGGAAAACGGTCGGAAGGCCTACTGAGGGGCCCGTGAGGAAAGAAAATCACTGCAACTCCACACCCCAGGCTCAAGGCTCCAGTAAAAAAGCGTGTGAGAGCCAAAGAAAAAAAATGGCGAATTTTTTCCGTTCCAAAAAAAGAGAGTAGGTTTGACCCGTGTTTTTCAAGTAGAGTGGGAGCCATGCCCTAAAAACTGCAAGCTCCAAGCCCTCTCGGGGCAGCCTGTTGCATCCTATTGAGAGTTTAGTGTTTCAAACTCATACAGAGTTTTGTGTAGAGGCCCAAGAAGGGTTTTGCTGTCTAAAGAGTTGACAGCTTATTGCCAGGCTGAGCTGGGTAACAGTTGTGGTGGCTGATAGGGGCCATCAGCACTTACGCGAAAGCGATACTCGGTTTTTTGGCTGGTGCTTGCGCCCTTAAAGCTGTCAAGCAGGCTTAAAATCAAAGCTAACTGAGAGTCCACGTGGGCTTGTACCACTTGCAATTGGATATCCCATTGGTAACTCCCCAACTGGGGTACAATTTGAGAGCCGATTTTTTGCAGGTTTAAGATCATGTTACCCTTCAGGCGTGCTTGAATAGGACTGAGCTCATGGCCCAGTCTTACATTTTCCACTTGCAGTTTTCCAGCACTCCACCGTCCTTTTAATTCGGCTTGATCCCATTGCATGGCTGGTAACTGCAAGGGCCCAAGCAAGGTGTTGACCTCACTTCTATGCAGGGACAGTTTGTCGAGTTTGGCTTCAATATCCAGATCGGGTTGTTGTGTCAGGGAGAAGTCCAGATCCCCTACAACCTGCGCTTTGAGTTGCCCCCGCAGTTTGAGAGGAGAGCCCAGGATCTCCACCAAATCACCTAAGCGGACACCCTCGACATTCAAGCTATTTTTTTGTAGTTTTTGCCCCTTTTCTAATGCTTTACCCAGTTGAGTGGTCAGCTGCAAACGCCCGCCGAATAAACCATCAATATCCACCTGTGCTGAGGGATGACGCTTAAAAAACATCTCACTTAGAGGTTGGATCTTGATTTGTCCAAGTTTGATTTCTGAGCCCATGGCCAGCAGTTGAACCTGTAAGCCATCAAGCTCAATCTGTGGTGGTAACATTCCTACATGCAAATCGTCATAGCGTAGATACACACTTTTTTGGCTAAGTTCGTAAACTTTGGCCCCTACAAAATCACTGAGCTCGGCGAAATCAAATCGTAGCCAAAAAACAAAAAGGGTCATGAATAAAAGCGCTGGCAGGGTCCCCTTATTTCGCCACAAAAACGAAAAGACAGGCCTTATCCAGCGCATTAGCGTCTTCCCCTCCGAGGATTGCTGGTTGAGGATGCGGGCTCGGGAGTCGATAAACTCATCAAAGCTTGGTCATCGGGATATTTTAACGCTAACATTTTGACCTCTAAATTCAGGTAGACTTCATGCTGGGATCTTGGGAAATGTGTAAGCCGTGAAAATATAACTGGCCCGGGGCTAAGGCGGACAGATTGCGTAGAATGCGACTCAATTGTTTTACAGTGAGTTGTTTGACTGACAAAATCATTTTTTCCGCAATAAAACTCTCCGGTATATTCAGGGAGGCAGGAACAGGGCTTGTGTCCTGAGTTAGTTGCAGCAACTGATCCGGTAAAATTTCTGGCTGCAGGATTTCGTTGTTAATCCTTGACTTCAGGACCTCAGGACTTTGCGGATTGATACCAAGATCCGAGTCTTGTACTTGCTTTTGCGACAATATGAGAGCGCGAGCCATCAAACGTTGCTCCTCAATGCTCTCAAGGAGCACTTCAGACTCACCCCAACGGGACCATGCGGGTAACAGCAACAAAAGTCCGGTAAGTCCTAAAGCGCCATGTAGAAACCAAGTTCTCTTTTTTTCTGGCCATGTGACCCATGTGTTGTAGGCTTTTTGAAACCAAGCTTGGGAGCGCAGTCGCTCCAGAGTGAGCGCCCATTCCTGAGAGAGGCGAGAGCGTATTTTTTGTAATAAACTCATGGCTACTCACTCCTCAGTTGGATTTGGGTTTGAAAGCGATCTGGACGCGAGGCCATGAGATCCTCGGCTTTTTTGTTTTCATCAAGGGAGCTTAAGTAATTTTTTAAGGCTAACTTCTGGTTGAGATCTTGAGTCACAATGTCAAGAGTAGCCGTTTTGTTTTCGAGGCGGATTTCATTGATAAAAGGTGTAGCTCCCAGTTTTTTGGGAAAGTTTTCAAAATGGTTTTTAAATAAAGTGAGTGAATCTGGTTTTTTCACAATACTAGCATAGGTCTGTCGATCCTTGCTGAGACGCGACACTTCTTTTAGGTAGTTTTTGATCGTTCGAGGTTTCACTTGTTTTTCTGGCAAAGCTAAAATCTGGGCGGCTGTTTTTTTAAGATGTTGTTCTGCTTGGGTTTGTACTTGCTCGGCAAGCCACAGGCGAGTGAAACTGGCGATCCAGAAGCTTGCAATCCCCGCACTCGCCCACAGTACTGGTAACTTAGCTTTTTTCCAGTAATTAGCGAAAAATTCGTCTTTCGGGGCATACGCTCCTTGTAAGAACTGAAAGCCTTGTGCCGTGGGCGGCTTGGCGAGCTCCAAAGCCGCACCTAGAGCTAAAGGAAAAAAAGGTTTGTGACTGAGTCCAGGGTTTTGTGCCCACAGTGTTAGGGGATCGAAAATGTTGGTGACCCTTTCCCATTTTTGGGTGAGGTAAGGAGCCAAATGAGCTAACTGGGTAACAGATCCACTGATTTGAATCTCAGCAACTTGGGCGTGATAATCGCTTTCCAGCTGCAAAATGAATAACTTGATATCTTGAATCCAGCCAGCTAAAGCGCGATTGGCAGTTTCGGTAAACACAATTTGTTCGTAATGGGCCTTGGACCACTCGATCACTAAAGAGCTATTTTCAAATAGAAGCTTTTCGCTGTTAGTAAAGTCTAGCTCATAATGACGAGCAATTTCATCAGTCCAGTTCTGTGTTCCCCAAAGCAAATGGGTAGAGGTGAGCCAAGTGTCCCCTTGGTAAACATTGATTAAGGTGTAGTAAAAACCCACATCAATGTGCATCCGCAAGGATGGGGGGCCTTGTTCAAGTGCTTCGTGAGGTGCCTTTTTGATTGTCAGTTGTTGGAGCTGGGTGTGAGTCGCATTATGCAAAGCTAAAGATGCTGGAATTAAACGGATTAAGGGAAGGCCTAAAGAGCCGATGGAGCGCATCAGATTTTCTACGTGATACTTGGGTGTCACGGCAGCTAACACCTGGGCTTGTTTCCCCGATTGTTCGGTAACGACAAAGTCTAAAAAAGACTCGTCCAAGGATAGGGGAAGATCCTCTTCAAGTTCGAAGGGAAGGGCTTGTTGAATTTTCAAACGCTCCGTAAAGGGAAATTCTCTTCGACGATAGGCAAACCAGTGGTTGGGTAAGGAAATGGCCACTTGGCAGGGAAACGATTTTATAGCTTCGCGAATCTGAGTTAAAGCTTCCAGAGTAGCTAACTCTTTATCGGCATCCTTAGCCCAAGGTAGGGGAAAATATTCCAAATGCTCAATAATTGGGCCTTTTTTCGTGGGAGCAAGAATAGCCCACTTGATAAAACGATGCCCTAGGCCGATACCGACAAACTTCATAGCTCCTGCCAGTATGCGATGGGTAACCGTCCTGGGGAGGGAGTTTGTGCCCCGCCCGGTGCTTTGGTCGGGTTTGTAGAGTTGTTACCCGTGGGAGCTAGCCCTTGCGCGGAGGCCTCCTGAGTTAAGCTTTGTCCTAGTTGTTTGATCACGAGGGGGGAATTGCAAACGTTAGC
>CAZZMS010000043.1:0-5863 GCA_964655485.1 uncultured Pseudobdellovibrionaceae bacterium
TCATGGGTCAGCTCAACAGAAAGTCCCTGTTCGACCCATTGTTGCTGGGTCCACTTGAGAATACCACTCACGGATCCTTCTGCAGCTTCCAGCGGAAAAATAGGAGCCGTTTCAAGTAGCCAAATATGTTCCCTTAAGGTTTCTTGATTAAAGGTATCCCAAACCAGTTCATTCCACAGAAGCTCCCATGAGGATAAGACGTTTCGTTCTTTCTCTCTAAAAAGCTCGGATATAAGTTCTTGTTCTAATGAGCGATGTGGGCATTGGAACGCATAAATAGCACCCGGGCGTAGAATCCAGTTTTGCACATGATTCGGCGAACTTCGATGGATAATTTTTAGCTGCTGCAAGGGCGGAGGATTATTTGTATGCGTGCCAGCTGAGGGAGTAGGGGATAGAATGAGCCCCTCTAATTTTTTTGAGGCAGTAACCAGTTCATGACATGATTCTAAAGTTTTCCAAAACTCTGCAATATTGTATAGGAGAGCGACTATCAGAGATTCAGCGGCTACGAGTTGCCCCATTTGCATTTGACCGCTGAGTACTAGTCCACCGCCTACACTGAGAAACAAGGCCGCACCAAAAATTTCCAAGATGTAAAGAACACTTTGTTGGCTTAAGAGGAGGCGAAAGTAATTTTGTCTGGCCTTTAAAAAACTGAGCGTCCTTTGATCCATAACCATAAGAGACAAACTACGCTTGAGTTTTGGCCAAAGAGTTCTCTGGCTGCGTAGAAGTTCATCCACCGTTTCCGCGAGATGATATTTCTGATTCGACTGGGCGTAGTGCAGGCTTAAGGCAGGTTTAAGAAAAAAGTGAATGGTTACGACAAAGCCCAACACAATAAAAATCATAAGAAAAAACAAAACAGGGTGGTAAAAGACAATCACCAAGAGACTTAATAGCATAAATAAGATGGTTCCCAACCCATCAATCAACAGGACACTCAGGGCCTTTTGATAGTTAAACACCTCAAAAAAGCGATGCGCCAGTAAATGCCGCTTTTCAAAGGGTTGAATCATAATTCCTTGCGGCAGGGAATCAGCAAAAGCCACGCTAAGTCGAAGTAACAAGCGCCTTTGCACGAGTTCAATTAGAATTTTTCTGGCGATCTGAGCTATAGCGGCAAAAGTCAGAAGAACTATGAGTATCAGAGTCAAGATAACGAGAGGATAAACTTGTCCGGTGAAACTGATTTCGTTAACGACAAACTGAACGACGAGGCTTGCCCCCACGGAAAAAGCTCCGATGAGCAGAGTGTAGATCAAAATGTATTGAAGATTCTTTTTTTCAAAAGCCAGTGATTCAGTGAGAGTTTTGAAAATATCGCGGTAGCTAGGAGAATGAATGCCTGCACCCATATATTTGGTTTTAGATGGAATAGGCGGATGTCGTCTAGTAAAAACTTGAATGTTACCAAGCTAAATGCCATTGAGTCATCAGATCTTGACTGCTCACCGTGACTGTTTGAAGCTTCGATTGGCTTTGCACTATTCCCACTCGCAACTCGCTGCGCGGTAAAACCATAAGGAGAAAATGCGCTCCTAGACGAGATTGTTCTTTCAAACTCGCTGAAGCCGCTGAGTGGTGATAAAACTCACCCTCCAGAAGGCCACTGATTCCTCGAGCCAGTCGTTGAAAATATTGTAAAACAACATACTGAGGGGTGATGGAGGTCTTGGAGACTCGCTGCGTTCTATTCACAAGCCCCCACTCTGCGTTCAGCTGGGCACTTTTGATTTGACCTCGCACATGGGTAGCCAAAGCCCAGATTTCAAGGGTGTCGTTTTTTTGATTGATTAGCGAAAATCCCGGTCGCCACTTTTCATGCTTCGCCCATTCCCACAAGGCGGATACTCCACCCAAACGAGCTTCGAGATTTTCATATAAGTTACCATGGAACCCCATAATCTGAAGCTCTTGAACATCTGAGTTATAATAAAACAATGCACCTAGGCTTTGATCGTATTGAGTCGCCGCAACTAATTGACGACTCCACAGAGTATGGTTGGCATCCCTAATACCGAAGGGTTTATCTTGTATGCCGAGTAGCAGCCAAGTTTGATCATTAAGGGCAAGGCGTAGATAACTTTCTTTAACACGCAAACTGACTTCGGAGCTCTGGGGTGTAAAACCATTTGTGCGATATTTTCCCCATTGATCGTTGTAGGTGAGACCTAAAATAAAATATTTCCTCTCTTCCTGATCCAAGCTTGCGGCTAATCCTAGCTCTCTTTGCATAAGAAAGTTTTTTCTTTGAGCGTTTTCACTGCTTACATTCTGCCAAACGCCCAAGGTGCGTAATTTGGTGTAGAGCTTTAGAGAAGAGTGATAATTTTTTTTGAAGAAAAAATTAGATCTCTCTCCCAGCTCATCATCAGAGATTTTTCGTGGGACATACCATCTGGATGATAGCTCTGTACTCCATAAGGCTCGGCCGTAGTCATTCAGAGGTCCAGAGCCGCCTGGATTGTAATGACAGGTCATGCATGAGGCATAGCCGTATGCGTAAAAATAATGGTAAGCATACGCTTGACCACCAACTATGATGGCACCAAATAACATGAGGCTTGCGATGACAGGTATGATACGAGGAGAGCGGGATCGCCAACATCTGTCGGGCATACGCTTACTCTTTTGGTGCATTCACTAAGGCCCGCACTTGATCGTCATCCAGCCTTGTAAATAGAGGTTCATAAGGCAGAATCTCTGTGACGTCTGAGAGATTCAAATACTCTTGCCATTGCGGCAAATCGGAACGCCCTAGTAGCCTCCACGCTTTTTGCATCATCTCAGGTAACACGGGGTAAAGAAGAATTGTGAGAAGCTTGGTCCAATAGACGACTTGGGATAGCGCAAGATGGGCCGCCTCAGGGTCAGTTTTGACCAGCTTCCAAGGGGCTTTTTCGTCAAAGTAACGGTTAGCCTCATCCACGAGCTCTCGGACCAGAGATAAAGCGGTCATAAATTGTAGTTCATGGTAACTTTTCTCAATAAGCTCTACGCGGGATTGCCAAGTTTTCAATAATTCCTGTTTTGTCTCTTGAGGCAAAGGGACAATTCTCCCTTGAAAGTTTTTATGAATCAAAGACCAAGACCTCGAGTACAGGTTGACGATTTTGCCCACAAGCTCTGCATTCACTTTATTAGTGAAATCTTCCAAATGGAAATCCAGGTCTTCGTGGCCTGTGGTGAGTTTGGTCGCTAGATAGTAACGCAAGGCCTCGGGCGGTAACAGTTTAAGATAGTCCCGAGCCAATATGAAGTTCCCTTTGGACTTACTCATTTTTTGTCCATTCACTTTCACAAAGCCATGAACAATCACTTTCGAGGGCAAGCGCAGCCCTGCTCCCTCTAGCAGAGCGGGCCAAAACAGGGTGTGGAAATAGGTAATATCTTTACCGATGATGTGATAGACTTCGGCTTGGGATGAGGCTTGCCAAAAGCTTTCCCAGTTTAGCCCTTGTTGCTCAAAATAATCTTTGCTTGTGCTCACGTAACCCATGGGGGCATCAAGCCAAACGTAAAAGTACTGGTCCGTTTCTCCGGGGATGGGAAAACCAAAATAAGGGGCGTGTCGGGAAATGTCCCAATCCTTGAGTTCATCCTTTAACCACTCTTTCATTTTGCTGGCGGTAGCAGGGTCAGTGATTTGATCGATATGTTGTTTCAAGAAAGGACGGAATGTTTCCAAGGCAAAGGAGATTTGCTCGGCTTTTTTGCTCACTGGGGTCGTGCCACAGACGGCACACTGTGGGCTAATGAGCTGGTAAGGGGAGTAGGTGGCTCCACATACGTCGCAACTATCCCCGTACTGATTGGGGGCATGACAAAAGGGGCATTCTCCTTTGACAAAACGATCCGGCAGAAACATTTGATCGTGGGGGCAATAGAGTTGTTCTTGTTCCCGACGACGGAAGAGATTTTTTTGCTTTAGCCGCTCATAAAACCAGTAACACATTTCCCGATTCGTGGGACTATGAGTGGAAGAGTAATAGGTGTGTTCAATGAGAAAATCTTTGAAATCTTGTTGGTGTTCTTGTTGGGTGCTAGCGATCAGTTCCTCCGGCGATAGGCCTCTTTTTCGCGCCTCCATCATAATAGCCGTGCCGTGAGTGTCGTCCGCACAAAAGAAATACACCTTATGTCCTTGCATCTTTAGAAAACGGACCCAGATATCAGCCATCAGGTTTTCCAGAATATGTCCTAGATGTAAGGATCCGTTGGCATATGGCAGAGCGGTGGTAACTAAAATATTTTTGCTCATAGGCTCCTCAATGTGATGCGCAGCGATTGTTTATGACTGTTACTGTGTCAAATACTGTGTCAAAAGCTCATTTACTAAGACTTTCAGCTCCTCAACTACATTTCGATATAAATTTCATCGAGCAATTTTTCATCTTGCAGCAGCTTTTGTCCTCCGTAGGCCATACACAAGAGTGGATCAGGCGCTAGCCGAGTGGGGATCTGCGTTTCATTGAACAGGCGTTTGTCAATATGACGTGTGAGAGCTCCGCCTCCCACTAGAGTGATACCTCTGTCCATGATATCGCTGACTAATTCTGCGGAGACCTTCTCCAGAGCTTGAAATACAGCCTTGGAAATAAGCGAGAAAAAAGGACTCAGCACTTGGCTCAATTCTCCAGCTGAGATCTCCAACTCCACGGGGGTTCCTTTTTTCGCATGTAATCCTTGAAGGCGAATTTGGTCTAGAGCTAAGCTCGGCAAGGCGGACACATACTGTTTTTTGATCTCTTCAATGAGTTCGTGACTCACCACCAGATCGCGTTCGCGCACAAGATACTCGCGAATGGCATCGACCCAACGATGTCCACCCATGCGTAAGCTCTCGCAATAAACCACATCACCCAGGGAGATAATCGAAACCTCTACGGTTCCGCCCCCCAAGTCGATAATCATTTGTCCTACGGGCGAGCGGATATCTAGCCCAGCTCCCAAGGCGGCCGCTAAAGGTTCGTCTACAAGAATCACTTTTTTCGCTCCCGCAGCCTGACCGATTTGGATGGTTCCGCGTCTTTCTACTTCCGTGGAGTGGAAGGGGACTACGATAATGGCCGTGGGGTGAGCACTAACTTTTTTCACGCGTCGGTCTTGAAAAAACCACTCAAGCATGGCTTCGCTTGAAGCGATATCAGCAACAACCCCATCTCGCAGCGGGTAACGCAAATAGATGTTACCGGGGCTGGATTTAAGAAGCTCTAAGGCTTTTTGGCCTGCACCCAAAACCCGCTTTTTATTGGGGCCAACATCTTGCAGAGCAAGGACACTGGGTTCATTCAATAAAACTCCTTCAGGGCCCACGATGACGGTGTTGGCCGTGCCCAGATCAATGAAAATCATCGCCGAGGATGTAGGGAAAAAACGTAGACGCTCAAACATCTTCGTTTCACCTCAAATTGTTAAGGTGAGTTAAATTGCGAAGCAATGCCCAGGGTGAAATAAGCTGGTGCTTGGCGCAGGTTGGCCCCTACCTCCACATAAAAGTAAATGGGTCGAAGGTCTTCCAGGGCCAGTTGGCTACCCACGACAAATTGTGACAATGAAGTATAGGTTCCTTCCTGAATGCGTAAACCCAGGGGAAGATACACATAGGGCTCAATGTGACCCGTTTCCGAGCGAAAACGCTTACTCACAAATGGAGCCACACGTAACACCCCGTGTCTGTAGCTTTCATCGCGTGCCAGTGTCACATCAAAGCGCAAACCAATCGCTGGTTGCCCTTCGTAGTCGGGAATGGGGATCCAGCGAGTGGCGAGCTGAGTACAAAAACAAATTTCACCAAATCCTGCTTGGATGCTTCAATCCCGTCCATCATCCAGCACGGTTTTAATACAGAAAATCC
>CAZZMS010000044.1:0-7006 GCA_964655485.1 uncultured Pseudobdellovibrionaceae bacterium
CACCTATAATGCGCGGATTTGGCCAGATGTCACACAGGACCTGGCGGCTCTCTATGCAGAGAAGAGTTGGGACTTGGGTGAAGAGTGGGGACAGGTGAAGTTTGGACTGCGCGGGGAGCAAATACAATCGCGAGCCCAGGATATTGCCGGTGTAGGAGCCGCTACGAGTGCAACCTCTTTGTATCAATCCACTTACGCCCAAGGAGCGCGGGACCAAAGACAGCATCAATATGCCAACGTTGTCCTTGGTTACCAAAAGCCTTTTGCAGAGACTTGGCTTGGGGGAATTTATTTTTCGCGTTCCCAGCGCGTGGGTAACGCCACAGAATTATTTATTGCGGTACCTAGTGCTGCGGCCAATATGCGTTGGGTGGGGAATCCCCATCTTAAGCCGGAAGAGCATCGGCAACTGGAGGCCTTTTTTCACCACAAGGTCGAAGAGGCTCAACAAGAGCTTAAGCTTTCATTTTATGTAGACGAGGTAAAGGACTATATTTTCAGAGATCGCGCTAAAGGACAGCAGGGTCTTTTGGTGAATGATCAAAGGGCCGTCTATAGAAATATTCCAGCCCGCCTTTGGGGACAGGATATGTGGCTGCGCAAACAGTGGTTCTCCCATGATTTTCAAAGCTACTTGGGTTACACCCGTGGCGAAAATCTTGAAAGTAACATCTCTTTGCCGCAGATGATCCCTCTCGGGGGTTGGTTGCGTTGGGCTTACCATTGGACAGATGCGTGGCAAACGGCTCTTCGCTTGCGTTGGGCTGCCAAGCAGGAGTTTGTGGATACGGATCCTTTCGTAGGAAGTGGGCGAGATCAGCAAAAAACTCCGGCGTGGGAAGTGTTGGATCTAGAGCTTTTTTGGCAGCAAGACGAGATTCGTTTACAGGCTGGGATAGGCAACATCTTTGATCGAGACTATACCCAGCATTTGAATCAGGCGGATGTGGTAACTCCGCTAGAACTGCAAGTGGCTGAACCCGGACGATCGTATTTTGTAAGTCTCGGCTGGCAGTTTTAAAGAGTTTGGAGGAGACTAGGGGGATGATGTTGTTGAACTTAATTGGGTGGCCATGATTAATTTTTTGACACCTTGAAAGGCATGCCAATACTGCACTTTATTTTATTAGGTAACACAGTAATCCCCGGGATTTTTAATAAAAATCGTTCAAAAACCTGGAGAGACGATGCGTCTTGAGTACTGGTCTCCCTGTGCTTTTTCTTTCGCTCGGAGGCCTCTGCACCATGGATGGTCAAGGGCGTAAGCACTTTGCAGCTGAGCCAAGGAGGGCGTGCCCCGGGTCGAAACGAAAAAGCCCAGGGGAGAGAAAAAATGTAAAAATGGATTATTCAGGGGTGCGTAACCAGCTGTCGACTTTCTCCGAGTTAGGGCATTCATTTTTTCTACCGCCCGGATTTTAATTTTTGCACAAGATCCAAAAACTCGGCAAGAGTGGCCTCACCGACCACTTCGAGGTCTTCCCTCTGTTTGCCATTTTTGTCGAAGACGACCACGGTAGGTAGGCCCACGATATTAAAGCGTTGCTTGAGATTTTTGAGCTCTGGTGTCTCTACGGTAGCATCAAACCGAAGTAGCTTGATACCACGGGCGGCTTCGATAAACTGAGCTTTCGAAAAGACCTCTTTTTCCATGACCGCACAGGAGGTGCACCAATCAGCGTAAAAATCGATGAGTACGGGGATACGATTGGTAAGAGCCTGTTGCAATTCTTGCTCATTGTAGGGTAACCAAGCCTCATGTGTTGAGGAAGCTGAGCCCCCAGACGATACGCGTGTTAACCCTTCAATCATGCGTGAACCATCTGCCACCGCCCACACGATAAGAAAGCTACCAATAAATAATCCGGCAAAGCCCAGCCCGCGGCGAATCGCCCTGACTATGATCTGACCGGAGGTGTGGCTAAGCACAGGATCTTTCTGCGTAGCACTCCAAGTGCTCTCATCCCCTACGCCTTCTGCAAAAGCCAAAATGGAGCCACCCAATAATATACCTAATCCGAGAGTGCCCAACCACAGCCGTTCATCCACGGCCATCTTCCAGTAGTAGAGAAAAGCCCCGAGCATGAATAAGCCCAACACGATGTTACTGGCTTTCATCCACGCACCTGAACGCGGCAGACGCTTTAAAAAGTTACCGGATAAGCCCACCACCACTAAGAGTTGCCCCATACCCAGAGCAAAAGCAAACAAAGACCAAAACCCCAGCCAAAGATTTTTTGTTTGGGCCACATAAGTTAGTAAACCCACTAGCACCGGACCCACACAGGGACCAGCAATAAGTCCTGAGATGTTACCCATAAGAAAGCTTGTTAGATAACTGGAACCACCCGGGGTGAGGCTCTGGATTTTCGTTTGCCAAGTGGCGGGCAAGGTGACTTCGAAAAGTCCGAAGCTGGATAAAGCCATAGCTAAAAACACCAAAGAAACCCCGCGCAATACCCAAGGTGAGTTACCTACGGAACCGAATAGGCTACCACTGCCTGCGGCTATCACTCCAAGCACAGCATAGGTGATAGCCATGCCCAACACGTAGGTGTAGGCGCGGGCGAAAGTGTGTAAACGGTTACCCGTGCCGCGACCAAGGATATTGAGAGTGATGGGAATCAAAGGATACACGCAGGGGGTGAAGCTTGTGATAATCCCTAAGACAAACATCACAAACACCACGAGGATCAACGACGAGTTGGCTAGTAACTGTTGGCTTTTTTGACGATCCAACCAGTCCCAGCTCAGTAGGTCCCCTGCAGCGTTTGGCTTTTGGGGATTAAGATGGGCGCTTGGTGGTGTCATGGAGGGCAGTCCCTCCCACTTCACTGGGGATTTGAGGCTGATCGTTTGTGGGAATAAGCAGTAACTGTCTGTACAGGATTGGTAGGTCAAAAGGACCTCAAGTTCGGAAGGGACCCGGGCTTTTAAGGTTTCCATGCTAGGGGCTTCGAAAACAGCGTCAATTTCACTTTGGCCGCGCAAACCCTTTTTAGTTTTCTTGGTAGGTTTATCGAAAAACTCAATGATGGGTGTGGAGCGCACCTGCCCCAGGGAAAAGCCCATAGCTTTTAAGGATTCGGCCCATTCCAGACGAAGAGAGTCGGCATAGAGGGTGTAACCTGGCTTAATTTCGAGTTTGACTCTGAGCTTGGCAATCTGTTGGGCTTGCAGTTTGTGAGGTTCGATGAACAGTTGAGTATGTAAGAGAGGATTTTCTTCGGCGTCTTCCTCGCTCCATGCGGGGGATTGCAAAAGAGGTAACAAGAAACTTAATAAAAGAAGGTAGCTTCGAATTGTTGCGGCTTTAGGGGGATTTCTCCATGAAGGACTTCTTTCATTCATCTTATTCCAAATCCTAAGGGAACATAAAAAAAACTTGAGTTTGCCCATGGCCCTCCCTCGTTTTTTAGTAACCTTCCGTGAACCAAACGATGCCGCTGATTCATGAGGCATACGGATACAGGTGTCACCAGAAGGACTCACCTCATCCTACACATAATCCAAGGCTTGTAAGATGTCTTGTATCAGGTCTTCACTACTTTCTAGACCCACACTCACACGGATCATCCCTTCGGTAATGCCGGCGCGATCGAGATGTTCAATACTCATATCGGAGTGGGTCATGCTCCGGGGGTGTTCGATCAATGACTCGGTACCGCCCAAGGAAACCGCTAAGTGGAAAATCTTCAAATGATCTAAAAACCGATAAGCAGCTTCCCGGGTGTTGTCCTTAAGTTCAAATGAGAACATGGAGCCTGCCCCGCGACACTGCTGTGTGTAGATACGATATTGTTCTCTATAATAAGGGCTTTTACCGGAAAGATTTTTTAATAATGCCGGGTAATAAATGTGTTTTATTTTTGGATGTTGCCACAACGCTTTGGTAACTTTTCCAGCTTTTTCGGCTTGGCGTTCCATGCGTACCCACAGGGTTTCAATGGAGCGTGTCAGTAACCATGCCGTATCCGGGGCGGGGGTAGCGCCTAAAATTGTGCGAAAGTCACGCACAGCATGATAGTGCTCTTTGTTACGAAATAGGGTAACACCAGCGATAAGATCGCTGTGGCCGCCTAAAAACTTGGTGGCCGAGTAGAACACGAGGTCCACATCAAAATCAAAGGGGCTTTGAAACACTGGCCCCAAAAAGGTGTTGTCCACCGCAATAAGACAGTGCGGGTTGTATTTCTTCACTAATTTGATAGTGCCGGGAATATCCACCAAGTTCATAGTCGGGTTCGCCGGGGTTTCGATATAAAAAAGATCCAGGCGCCCGAGGGATTTTACGTGTTTCTCAAGTAATTTAGTGTTTTTCGTGTCAACGGCATGAGTTTCGATGAGAAAACGCTTGGGGCAAAACTCTTCAAAGAAAAAGTAACTTCCTCCATAAACAGGATCTGTGTAGGCGATTTTCGACCCACGAGGGAGCAGAGACAAAAGGGTCGTGGTGATGGCACTCATGCCCGAGGGGAACAAGAGGGCGTGATGGGCCCCTTTTTCGGCGGCCACTAATTTGTCTTCACAAATCTCCACGTTGGGGTTGTTGAGACGAGAGTATATCAGTCCCGGTTCTTGTCCATCGTTACCTTTCAAATGGTAAGCCCGTTTGAAGAACTTTTCTCCCTCTCTAGCGTTAGGAAACTCAAACGTGGAGGTGCGGAATAAGGGAGGCTTCACCGAGTATTCCGAAAGACCACTACGGTAACCGGCAAGAATCACGCTGGTGGCCGGGTGATACTGCCTTAGGGGATTTTTGTACTCGGCAATGGACTTAGTTTCCGGCAATTGGCGAGCCTTCGGCGAGCGACGTTTAGGGTTGGATTTTGAAGGATTCGCTGTTTTAGCTGAGGATTGCGTCTTGGATTTCATGATAACTCCTGACAGGTTTTTAATTATTATCGAGAAAAAACCGGCCTTGGGGAAGGCTTGATCATTATGTCGCTTTATGACAGCATCGAGCCATGCGTGAATTAAGACATCATTTTTTAGATTTTTTCCGTCGGCAGGGGCACGAAGTGGTGCCCAGTTCGTCCCTCGTTCCTGCGGGAGATGCAACTTTGTTATTTACTAACGCTGGGATGAATCAGTTTAAGGATGTCTTTCTCGGATTGGAACAGCGTCCATACCGTCGGGCGACCAGTTGTCAAAAATGTGTGCGGGCTGGCGGCAAGCATAACGATTTAGAAAACGTGGGTTTTACGGCTCGGCATCATACTTTTTTTGAAATGCTAGGTAACTTTTCTTTTGGCGATTACTTTAAAGAAGAGGCGATCGCTTGGGCTTGGGAGTTACTGACTAAAGAGTTAGGAATTGATCCTAAGCGGCTGTATGTTACCGTCTTTGAGACCGATGATCAGGCCTGGGAGATCTGGAACAAAAAGATCGGCTTACCCGCTAATCGCATCTATCGCTTAGGGGAGAAGGATAATTTTTGGCGTATGGGGGATACGGGGCCCTGCGGTCCGTGTACGGAAATTTATTACGATCACGGCGAGCACCTCGGCCGCTATGCCAACCCTTATGAGGGTATTATTAGCGGGGGGGATCGCTTTGTAGAAATTTGGAATCTCGTGTTCATGCAGTTTGATGAACGCTCTCCGGGGCAGTTGTTACCACTTGCCAAGCCTAGTGTGGACACAGGAAGTGGGCTTGAGCGACTTACGGCGGTTTTGGAGGGGACTCATAATAATTTTAAAACCAGTTTATTTCTACCTATTTTGCAATTTGCAGCGGATCGTGCTGGCTTGGATTTGGCCTTGCTCCACAAACAAGAAGAAAGCGAACAAAGGCTCGTACCCGCTTTAAGTGGGCTTCGGGTTCTGGCTGATCACATTCGTGCTTCCAGTTTCTTAATCGCTGATGGGGTGATCCCTTCGAACGAAGGACGTGGGTATGTCTTGCGGCGAATCATTCGTCGCGCCTTACGCTATGCGGAACAGCTAGCTCCCGAGAAGGGTTTGTTTCCTGAACTTGTTCATCCCCTGGTGCAAGTGATGGGTTCGGCCTATCCTGAGCTGGCTTGGCAGAAAGATATGATTTATAAAACACTCTCTGACGAACAAGCGAAGTTTATTAGTTTGCTCAAGCAGGGAGAGGAGCTTTTAAGTAAGGAGCTGCTGCGCTTAGGGCCATCTCGCTTGTTACCCGGAGAAGTCGCTTTTCGGTTGTATGATACCTATGGTTTTCCTTTGGATCTCACCCAGCTGATCTTGCGTGAAAAAGGTTACCAAGTGGATGAGGCAGGTTTTGAAGCCGAAAAAAAGAAGGCTGTTGAACGCTCTCGCGCCTCTTGGGCAGGACGCGCCGTAGGTCAACTGGAGAGGGAGTTAGGGGATTGGACTGCTGGCTTGGTCAGTCAAGTGCCTAAAACCCAGTTTATTGGTTACCAAACCACTCAAGCGCAAGCTCGGGTTTTGGCCTATCAGTCATTAGCCGATGGCCATGTGGCTTTAGTATTTGACCAATCTCCTTTATATCCGCAAGGTGGGGGGCAGGTTTCCGATCAGGGTTGGATTGAGTCGGGGGCTAAGCGTTACCCGGTAGAACAATTAGTGAAGGTGAACGATTATCTTGTACATATCATTAGGGGGCCGTGGTCTTCAGATGCGAAAGAGGTGCGCCTAGTGGTTGATGAAACCAAGCGGCGGCTCACAGCGCGTAATCATTCAGCCACGCATTTGTTGCATGCGGCCTTACGCGCGGTGCTGGGTCACCACGTTAAGCAAGCCGGTTCGGAAGTGAGCTCTGAGCGCTTACGCTTTGACTTTAGTCATCCCAAGGCGTTGACTCGCGATGAGCTGCGAGCAGTTCAAGATTGGGTCAACCTACGAATTCAAAAAGCCGAGCCAACACAGGCTTTGGAAATGAGCTTTGATGAGGCCAAACAACGAGGGGCCTTGGCCTTCTTTGAGGAGAAATACGGCGATCGCGTCCGTGTCATGAAAATTGGTGGGGACTCCACGGAGCTTTGTGGGGGGACCCACGTGAGTAACACGGCGGA
>CAZZMS010000045.1:0-11037 GCA_964655485.1 uncultured Pseudobdellovibrionaceae bacterium
GGCATGGAAATCGGCGGCCATGCGAACGGACACTTTGATAGATCTGCGTGGAGCGAAGAGGAGTGGACTTACGAGTTTGATTTATTTCATAAATACATTCTTGAAGTCTTTCGATTGAATCGCCTCGATGAGAACAAGGTAGGTGTCAAAGAGAGCGACTGGCAGCAGGCCATGAGCACACAGCTGTTTAGTTTTCGTGCTCCTTTTTTAGGTCGAGGTGAGGGGCTTTGGAAAACTCTTGGGCGAAAAAAATGGAACATCCTTGGTGAGGAAAGGGATTTCGCCTATAGCTATGACGCCAGTGATGTGGCTCGTAACTGGGCGGCGTGGCCTTCGAAGTCCTCTTATGGTTTCTGGTATTTTCGAATGGCAACCATCCCTGTGGAAGAGTTAGGTAAGCGTATTTTATCCATGGATTATAACTTTTACGTGGCTCATTCTGATAATCCCAATAATCCCAAAGACAAGCCGGAGAAAGCTCAGGAGTTTGAAGAGCAAATGTATCGCGCTTATCTTAAGTGGTTTCTTACTAATTATTATGGTAACCGAGCTCCGATCAATATTGGTCACCATTTTTCGACATGGAACCAAGGAGCTTATTGGAAGGCGTTACAACGTTTTATGGATACCGTCTGTCGTGAGCCTGAAGTAGCCTGTGTGACTGGCGGAGAGTTAGTGCAATACTTAGAGGGTTTATCTGCAAAAACTCTGGCGCAATATGAAAAAGGTCAGTTCAATCGTCAAGGTTTAACAGAGTTACCCATAGCTTTGAGTGTAAAAACCAGTCAAAGCCGGTGGAGTCGACAATACCCCCTACAAAAAGGGGAGTGGGTCAGTGTCCCCACGACTGAGGAAGGCTGGCGTTGGTATTTGCCCCATAGTTCGGTCTGGTTGAATGAAAAAACTATATCACTTCGACAGCTGTACCGTCAGGGTCAAGTCCGAATAGATTTGGTTCATGAAAAAAGCGGTAAGGTTTACTCTTTCCAAATTGGCGGATTTGGTGATGCTCTCTTTTTGTCTCCCGCACTCCCAGTGGATGAAAAAAGTGGCAGTACAGGATGCTCTCCTGAGTCACATAAAGAGCAAGTCGATGAAAGATTTCTAAAGCGAGAACAGGGGATTCGAATATAAAGAGTTTTAGTCTTAGCTTTAGGGTATGAGGTGAAATGTCTTTGGTTGAAATTGACCATTAAAGGCAACGATTGAATAAAAAGTGAGGTGAGTATGAAAAAAAAATGGATGAGTATTTTTAAAACCTCCTCGCTATTGTTACCTCTCGGATTGACTCTTTCATGTCAGCGTCCTCCTGAAGCATCTCTATTGCAGGGGGAGGCCCAACCTCTGGAGACACAAAATGCCTACTTTTCGGATCAAGCTCGGGGAGAGGTTTACCCCAGCGACGGAGATATGAAGTTCTTTCATATGGCTGTGCCGGTGTACAAGGGGTTTTCGTCGAAAAACCCGAGCTCGGTTGGATCTTGTTCCTCGGTGGTGATTGCCCCCACAGCTATTCTAACCAGTGCTCATTGTATCCATGCTAGTGATGATGTGAAAGAGGTTTGGTTTACCACAAATAGTCTTAATCCCAAATATGTGGTGTGGAAAGCGAGAGTTCGCCAAGTTGTGATTCATCCCGAGTACGAAAAGACGACTCACCCCGTGGATAAAGCGAGTTATGATTTGGCTGTGGTCTTTTTCCATCATGAGGATCTTCCTCAACAAGCCCTTAAGTATCAAAAGATGTTGCGTTTAGCTGATCCCTCACAAGTGAAGATTGAAGCTCATACGGTGTTTAGTTTTTTAGGTTGGGGTTCTCAGTCCGGATCGTGGGAAGCCCCCGTGAATGATGGGCAAATGCGGCGTTTAGCTTTGCCAGGTGAGGTCAGTTTGAATCGTAACGGAGAATGGATTGTCATTACAAACACGACTAGAACTTGGCGTTTGTGTTCCGGAGATTCTGGTGGTCCCTTGGTTTATCTAGCGCCTTCCAAAAAGAAATCGGTAAAGCATGATTATCTTGTTGTAGGAATTTTTTCGCAAGTGGCCCGTCTGGAACCCAACACTCCAGAGGTTTGCGAAAATTTCCGACAGATGCGATTTACTTCTATTCTTCCCCATCGCCAATGGATTATTGATACCGTTATGAATGATTCGTTGGATTATCTGGGCTCCAATGCAGGCTATTAAAGTAGAGATTTTTTTCATAGAGCTTGCCAAAAAGTTCAAGCTCCTGCAGTCCAGTAAGGTCTTTACAAAGTTTTTTAAAAGGAGATGACATGTTGCGGATCGTGTATGGGCAGTCGCAAAACTGGATGGTAAAGACCTTATCGATAGGGCTTTTGACCTCGAGTATTTATCTCGGATCAGACTTAGCCTCCGCGCAAACCACTCCTGACGATAAATCCTCTTCTTTCACGTGGGAGTGGCAAAGGAATAAGAATAGTCAATTCATTCGCTGGCAAGAAGGTTTGTTTCCAGAAATTTTGCTTGAGCTGACGGATCGGAAAATTGTTTTGAAACGTGATATTACCCCTTGGGTGCCTAAAAGCATGGTGATCCCGGGCTCATTTTATCCTTTGAATGAGGTGCGTACCACCTCTGATTCATTGAGAAAAAAAGCGGCAAAGTCTGGTGTCAAATTTTTCAACCTAGAGGGATTGCCCAAGGGGCATCCCCAATCCATAGGCTATGAGTTTCAAGGGCTTTGGTTGCACGGACATTCTCAACGGGCTTTGTTACTTAGAGTGAATGCCTTAAAGTTGTTTTATGATCTTTTCATCCCTTTTTCTTCCGAGGTGGACCCAAGCTCCATTCGTATTCAGGATCTTCAGGTAGAGTCAAACGAGTTTAAGTTGCGTTTCTCCTTGGTCGACAAAAATGGTCGGTCTAAAGATTACGGAGTGAGTTTTTATAAAGGGCAAGTGGTTTGGGCTTTGGAGCCGGAGGAGTACAAAAGTGCGCTGGAGCTGTTGCGCGCGCAACGAGAGCAAATGGGACGAATCAAGCAGCAGCTAAGTGAAAAGGTTTTTGGTCAAGATGTCGTCCTGGAAAAGTTACTTAAACATATCCTCGAGGCTCAAACGAATGGTATGGCGAAGCCCAAAGTTCTAGTGGCCATGGGCCCCAGTGGGGTTGGAAAAAGTTACTCTGCTGCTTTACTGGCAGAAATGCTTTATGAAGACAAAAAATTTGTGATGGAAATTTCCGGTAACGAGTATAATGCAGGCACACACGCGCTCGATTACATGAAGCTTTTTGGTGGGGCCAAAGGAACGAGCGCTGGAGAGGATGGCGCCCTCATCAAATGGCTCAAGACGACCAAAGGAAAAGGAGTTCTTATCATCAACGAAGGTGATAAAATGCATCCTGACGTATGGAAGAGGATGATGGAGTTTTTGGAAAAAGGCCGATTGACTGATTCCGAAGGTAAAGAACTGTGGGGTAAAGAGGTGGTAGTGATCATTACCTCGAACCGAGGGGCGCACCGGCTATTTCCAAGCAGTGTAGACTCGTGGACTCAAGAGCAAATCGATCAAAGATTGCGCACAGTGACTCAAGATGAGCTCAAGGGATACTATCTACAGAAAGATGGGTTAAACGATAATTTCGTGTTACCTCGCGAGATTATCAACCGTGTGGATGAATTTATTGCTTTCGGACCCTTATCCCATGAGGCAGTAATCAAAATTGCAAAATCAGCCATCATTGAGCTTAGCGAGCGTTTTTTCAAACAATATGGCGTTCGTATAAGCTTTGATGAGGAGCTCATCAAACATTTAGCTTTAACAGAGTTTAAAGCAAGCGACGACGCCAGAAGTGTGCGTAATCAGATGAAGCTGATCTTTAGCGAGCTTGCGGATGCACTGATTGAACATACGCGCGTCGATCAGGGATCGACGGTGCAAGTGCGTCTGAGTCAAGATGGGCAAAAGTTTTTTGCCTCGGCTACTGTTGATGGAGAAGTAGATAAGTTACAAATCCCAGTAAAGTCTGCTCTCAATCTCAATCCTATTCACAATCCGGTGCAACGACAAAAACTCTCCGAATTAGAGTCTAAACTGAAAGAAGTGATATACGGTCAGGATAAGAATTTAGAGCAAATCGTAAGGGCGTTAATCGCTTACGAGGTTTCCCCCGTAAAAGAGCGTCCTTTCACCCTCGGCTTGTTCGGTCCCTCCGGGACAGGCAAAACGGAAATTGGGAAAACCATAGCCAAAGCCTTTTATGGACCGAAGTCACAAGCCGTTGTGATTCCCATGGGGAACGTATCTCACTTTTCTGATTTTGAGAACATTTTCGGCTCCTCGGCTAAATATCAAGGTGGTGATATTGAAAGGGAATTCGAAAAAGCCTTAAGGGAGAATCCACAAGGTGGGGTGATTATTTTTGATGAAATCTCTAATATGGGCGGTCAGGATCTGCGCATGAAAGAGGCTCTTTTTAAAAAGCTGTATGATATTTTCGAGGAGGGTAAGTGGGTTTCGCCTCGAGATAGTCGGGTCTATGATTTAAAAAAATACAAGTTTATTTTGACCGGTAATGACGGCGAAAAATTGTTTCTGGGTGTCAGCTCTCCCGACCTCTTGGTAAGTACTTGGGAGGAATACAACCGCCCGGACAAAGTGAGAGCTTTATTACGTGAGGCTCAGTTACCGAATGCCTTTGTTAACCGTGTGAATCTTTTGCTTTTAATGAAACCCTTGTTGCCCGATGAAGTGGAATTGGTGGGGAAAAAACTATTTCATCAACAAATGCGTCAGTTTGTAGAGTCTAATCCTGGATTGCAGATCAGTTATGATGAGGCGTTTTTCAAAACCTTGGTGAGAGTGTTCTATTCGCCAGATCAAGGAGGGAGAAGTGTTAGAAAGGCCTTAGACACAGGAATATTCTCTCTAGTGGGGCTTGCTTTATTAAAAGCCGGAGTGGATGAGGCGCGTTTAGCTAAAACTCAGGTTCATTTGAAATTAACGGACACAGCGTCCGCCAAGCCCTATCTCGTGCGAGGTCGCCCTTCGAGAATGGTTACCTTGCAGGCGGAGATTCGTCTGGCGGGTGAGCTTCAACTCATCGAAACTATTGATTTAACTCAAGTGGCTGAACGGCAAGTCTTGATGCCCTCCAAAACAGCCAAAATTACCGCTTATCACGAAGCAGGTCACGCCATTGCCAACGATCCGACCTTAACTGGAGAGAGGGTGGCCTTTGTGACTATTCGTGGCGGTAGCACCGGAGAATTGGACTATTATGGTTATGCTCGTTACGAAGTCTTACCTAGCGATGGTAGCAGTTTGGATCGTCAGCAAGTGGTTGCAAGAATCGCTAGGTTATGGGCTGGGCGTAAAGCTCAGGAGCTAGCCGGTTTTTCAGCGGATGCAGGCTGGAGCGATGATTTGAAGAAGATTCGTAAATTAGCCTCCCGATACTTAACGGAATGGGGTTTGGAACGCGAGTTCATAGCTCTCCCTGTAGATGGCGAAGGAAAGCCACTTATTTCAGGTCAAACGAGTGAACGTTACTTAGCACGGATGGACGAGTTAATTCGTGAAGGGGAGCAACTGGCAGAATGGCGTCTGAAAAGAAGCTGGCCTTTAGTTCGCTCTATGGTAGCTCATTTGTTGATCCATGGAGAAATCACGGGTGAGCAGTTCCAATCCCTACAGCAGCGCTTTGCTCAGGGAGGATTAAAAAACGCCAAGCCCTATGCTGAGAGACGAGCTAGTAAAGGACGAGGGGTGGTTCGCTGTGAGCAGGTTTTTGTGCGCGCAGTGGGTGACTAGATGAGCATGAATCGTTTGCGATAAAGGCGTACAAACAACAGAGAAAATAAGATATTGGAGAACCAGAGACTAATCTCAGCAGGTAACCACTGTTTGCGTACTACTACCTCACCCATAGAAATAAATACCCAATAGGTAATAATCACTAGAAGAGAGATGGCAAAACT
The DNA here is from genome assembly GCA_964655485.1 of uncultured Pseudobdellovibrionaceae bacterium. Lineage (GTDB taxonomy): Bacteria > Bdellovibrionota > Bdellovibrionia > Bdellovibrionales > Bdellovibrionaceae > JANWYU01. The sequence goes on from CAZZMS010000045.1 coordinate 5,948, forward strand.
ATTAGTCGCCTGCCGTCGGTTCACTGAGGCACCGGCGGCTGCACCAAATAGGGTGAGGATAAAACAGGCCACACTCATGCTCAGTCTCTTATTCAGCTCAATGCGTGCTTCAAGATGAGTGTCAGAGTCTTTGAGGAGGAATTGGAAATCATTAAAGGTCCATGACTGGTTGGACTTTTTTATATTTTGACTGATGTCCTCCAAATCTAGCAGTTTAGTTTTGTATTCTTTGAAATGAATTTTAGTGTGCCATTCATTTTGAATATGAATGGCACCATCTTGCAAATGTAACCACAAGATTTTTTGACCCAATCCTGTCATGATTTGAGAATATAGACGCCCTTGTTTCGCTAGGATGCTTGTTTCTGCAGCTTGGGAGCCATCAAATAAGAAAACTTTTTCAAGTTGTCCCTCGAAGGGTTCGATTTTTTGAGCATAAACCACCATTCGGGAAAAGAAGTTATTAAAAGTATTTTCTCGCAGTTGGGTTTGGGCTTTATTAGCAGAAATCTCGGTTATTGATTTTTCAAATGCATAGTTACCGCGGGGGGCTAGGAATAATGTGATGTAAAGATTGGCAAGGGTAAGGGTGCCGCCTACTATAGAAAAAAATAAAAAAATTCTCTTGGGTGATAGACCCAATGCGAGCAGGCTAACCAGCTCGCTATCGTTGCTTAGGCGGGATAAGGTTAATACGGAAGCAAATAATCCACTAATGGGTAAAAGTGCTGGTAGCAAGCTTTGAATGAGATTCAGAGTAATCGAGACCACATGAAGAAAGGGCACATGATTGACGAGAAAAAATTCAACCAGTCGAACCATCTGCATCATTAACATCACTAAAAGAAAAGTCAGTAAGCCCAAAGCGAGCCCGGGCCAGTACTCAGACCATAGATAGATAAAGAGTTTTCTTGGCATGACTCCCCTCGAGATTTAAGATGAGTTAAGGAGTCAGGAATGTCCAACAAAAAAGTTCTCATCGTTTCCACAGATTCGCAGCTAGGGGATCAGTGGTTGGTATTTCTTCGTCGATTAGGGTATGCCGCAGAATTAAGCCGAAATGAGTTGAGTTTGGTTCCGCAAATGTTGGAATTGAATCCTCAAGCCGTTTTCGTAGTGATCAATATGACGCACGAGGGAGCCTTGTTTGTACAAAAAATTCGTGAGCAAAAATGGTTTCGTGGGAAAGTGTTTATTTTGGAAAAAGCATTAGTGCCTGTGGATTTAGGCAGCCTTATTCCTTTGGGAATTGATGGGGTTTTTCCGGCCGAGGGTATTCAGACTCGATCGAAACTTAAGCTTCTGGGTGATGGTTTAGGCTGGACCCAGAAGGAGCAAGAAAGTTTTGCTGATCAACTGGGCCTACCTAGAGAAAAGGTGGATGAAAAAAGTATAAAAGAAGTTGGGGTTTCAAGTTTAAGTCGGCGTGCCGAGTATCAGAAGTGGGCCTCTTTTGAACGTGTAAAATCTCCGTTTCCCGGGCTGTCTGTTTTAGACTTGAAACAACGCCTGAGCCGCCTTAATCAGAATCAACCGAATTGGGATGAACGTGAAATTCGACAAAAAAAAAGAGAGTTTTTTTTGCGATTAGTGAAAAAAACCAAAGACAGGAATGAGTGAACGCCTGTGTCATTCGACGGTCACTTTGACATACCCCAGACCATTATCTCAAAATTATAACTCAAGAGGTGGTTGTTATGGGACAGTGGACACAACAGGTTACTGATCAGGACTTTTCTCAAGCGATTGCATCGGGCTTAGTTTTGGTGGATTTTTGGGCGGAGTGGTGCGGTCCCTGTCGAGCTATGGCACCGAAATTAGAGGAGCTGGGTCAGAAATACGCCGGTCGATTGAAAGTGCTTAAGATGGATGTGGATGCCAATCCGATTACTCCCTCGCGTTATACTATCCGAGCGATTCCTACTTTGATGTTATTCAAAAACGGGCAACTTGTTGATCAGGTGATGGGTAACGTCCCCATGGATCGCTTGGAGGCTCTTGTTACTACGCATCTTTAAATAACTTGTAACAACGAGACTTCTGTCCAGTTTTTCTATCCCCTATCCCCTAAGCCAAGGGGCTTGGTTATAATTGTGGCATGAGCGCAAAGCTTGGGGAAATTCTTTTAAGATCTCAGCTCATTACCCACGATCAGCTGGTCAAAGCCTTAGAGGAGCAAAAAAAAACGGGCCAGCGCTTGCTCGCTGTTTTGATCAGCATGGGTGCGGTGAAAGAGGAGCAAGTTCTCGCGGCTATCGGACAGTACTATAAAACAAATACGATTAACTTGAATCGTTTTCCCGTTCAAAAAGAAGCTGCGCAATTGCTCAAACGAGAGTTTTGTGAACGTCACATTCTTATACCCGTCCAATTAATTGGTGATCACACCTTACTTTTAGCAGTGGCCGAGCCATTGGACTTGGCACTTTCTGACAATATTCGATTTGTTACTAAGCGTAAGATTCAACAGGTTCTCTCCACTGAAACGGCCATTTTGTCTGCCATAGATCGCTACATGGGGATTTCAGCCAATACCAATGTTGAGATGGATTTGGAAGGGGAGGAGTTTGGTGAGGAGGATCTTGAGGCGGCATTAGATGCTAGTGTGGTTGTTGGAGATTCCAAAGATGTTAATGAGGGGCCGATTATTAAGTTCGTTAACACGATGTTGGTTGAAGCTATTCGTAAAAAAGCCTCAGACATTCACTTTGAACCATATGAGAAGCGATTGCGGGTTCGTTTTCGTATGGATGGTAACCTGATCGAAGTTCAAAATCAGCCGATTTCGATGGCCCCGGCCGTGGCTAGCCGTTTAAAAATTATGTCGAAGCTGGATATTGCAGAAAAGCGTCGCCCACAAGATGGTCGTATTAAGATTGTATACAAAGGCGGCAAAGACATGGATTTTCGGGTGAGTGTCATGCCGACTATTCATGGAGAGAAAGTGGTTTTACGGTTACTGGACAAAAGTAACTTGCAGTTAGATATGACCAAATTAGGCTTTGAGCCCGATGATTTGGAGATTTTTAAAAAAGCCATTCATATGCCGCAGGGAATGGTGCTCATTACTGGTCCTACGGGAAGTGGTAAAACAACCACCATTTATTCTGCCTTGGCAGAACTGAATCAACCTGATGTGAATATCTCTACAGCGGAAGATCCTGTGGAGTTTAATCTCGAGGGCATTAATCAACTACAAGTTAATCCCGATATTGATGTAACGTTTGCTTCTGCACTCAAAACATTTTTACGACAAGACCCAGATATTATTATGGTGGGAGAGATTCGGGATCTTGAAACGGCTGAGATCGCTGCAAAAGCTGCGTCAACTGGTCACTTAGTGGTTTCCACCTTGCACACCAATGATGCTCCACAAACTGTAACCCGCCTTATCGAAATGGGTGTTGCCCCCTATGTTATCACCTCTACGGTAAACTTAATCGTAGCGCAGCGACTTGTAGGAAAAATCTGTGAATCTTGCAAGCAACCGCATCAGGTTCCCGCCAAGGTTCTTATCGACTTGGGCGTGGAGGAGAGTGAAGTGTCGCAATACCAAATCTATCAGGCCCGGGGTTGTAATAACTGTAATGGCACGGGTATTAAGGGACGTATTGCTATTTTCGAGCTGATGAGTATGTCGGAAACCATCAAAGAGGCAATTCTCAAAGGTGCGAGTAGTAATGATTTAAGAAAAATCGCAAAAGCGGAGGGTATGCGGACTTTGCGTCGTTCGGCTTTACTCAAATTAAAACGAGGTCAAACAACTATTCAAGAGGTGCTGAATGCCTCGGTGAAGGACACATAATATGGTACAAGAGCGAGGTGTATTTTTTAGTAAAATTCGGGATTTTCATGGGGTGATGTTTGAATTTCATCCCAGCGGCTCGCTCTTTGCCTACAATGGTTTACGCTGGGAATCATTACCGTCCCTAGAGAAGGGGCAGTTTGAAGAGGGCTTGGAGTCCATCTTAAATCGCTTGGGCGCCGATGTTAGGTTAAAGCATAAAAATCAGATGAGTTGGCGCTCGCAGATTGAGATAGGTAACGCCGATTGGATCTGCCATTACTCTTTTGAGTATCAAAGTTTGCGAATTTCACGTGCTCCATCAAGGCAGGCACGTCTTGAGGAGTGGGGCTTTACAGAGACGCAAATTCGCGCTTTAAGTCATCCTGGTCAGTTAACCTTGGTAACTGGTCCACAATTAAGTGGAAAATCCACCGTGCAACGTTTACTTTTTCGCGCGGCTGAGTTAGGCGGAGCCTTGCCTGTGTGGAAAACTCCAGGCCATCAGTTGTCTTCGCCGCGGCTGTGGTATTTTGGAGATGAGCGAAATGTTCAACCAAAAGAGGCGACAGAATTAGTTTTTAAGGGGCAAAGCGTTTGTTTAGCTTTTGAGTCCTTAGACTTGGAAACTTGCCTAACTCGGTTTTTTTTTGAGGTTGATGAACGTTTGCATGAGCGTTTGGTCATGCAACTGAATGTAGTCGAAGTTCGCCTATTGCCAGGAACGGAGCAGCTTATTGTTCCATTTAGTTCTTTTTATCAATTACGTTATTGTCCGGAACCTATGATCGCAAAAAGAGATTGGGCCTCCTTACAAACTTGGAACGAGGGTAGCAAAGATGCGATTAATGTACGTTCTTTAAATCAGGCCCTCTTACAGGGTGTCATTCGTCGGCGGATTGATATGGAAACCGCATTTGCTGCCTCTCCTCATCCGGAGGGATTAGATTTATTACTGAAACGCATTGGAGTCTAGGTAATGGCGCGCTTTTTTTATCAAGCTCGCAATAAAAAAGGACAACTAGTAGCAGGGCATATTGAGGCAGATGATGTTCCGAGTGCTCGAGTGTTGCTGCGAGCCCGCTTCTTAGAGCCATTAAAGGTAACACAGGGCAGTGGTGGTTCACGGACTGTGATTGAAGTGAGTGGAAAAGTTTCCTCGCGCGACATACAAATTTTTACTCGCCAGTTCGCAAGTTTGATTAGTGCAGGGATTCCTATTTTGGACTCTTTAAAGATTTTATCGTAAGGGAAAAAAGCTCCAGTTTTGAACGAGGCTTTACAAAAAGTGAAGACCAGTATTGAG
>CAZZMS010000046.1:0-3843 GCA_964655485.1 uncultured Pseudobdellovibrionaceae bacterium
GTATGAAATCACGGAGAAAGATGATAAAACCATTTTTGTGACTTACTCGGGGCCAGAGCCTGTCAGTAGCGAAAATTATAAGTGGCAATTAGTGGAAAACCCCTACCTCACCCGTGAGCAACCCGAAGGATTGGTAACAACTTTTTACAAAGTGGAGTTGCTTGCTGATTTTAGCTACCTGAATATTGAAATAGGCGATGGGATGGCACTTTCTTACTTAGTCAGTGCGGACAAAGATCTTCCCCTAGAGGCGGAGCGACCGCAGGTGATGAATTTAAAAGAAGGTTTTTATACCGATACAGCTTTTTTGCCAGTCAAACCACCTCAAGGCTTAGGTTGTGAAAAGCTTAGGAGCTCACAAAAAAAGGTCTTTAGCCAAAGGAAGGCTTGCATTTGGTTGGCTTCATTGCAGGAAAAAAACAAACTTAACTACCCGATATTGGAGTTGCAGTCTTCACGAGGCTCGTTTGAGTTGGATTATCCGGTGTTTTATGCCCCCAAGCTCTATGCCAGCGGGCGCTTGGGTGGCTCAGCTTCCTCTTATGGCCTTGCAGCTTCTTTAGATCTGGATTTCAAGTATTTTTTCTCTGATCCCAACATCTCTTCGTGGTGGAATCGTTTCGCGGTGCTTGGTCAGTATTATCGTCAAGAAATGATTGTGGGCTTTGAGGGGGCAAGAAAACTCAACGCTGAAAAGCCCAATTTAGATTTACTCTATATTTTTGGCCAACCCACTTATAACTACACGTGGTTGTGGGGCGCGGGACCTTCAGTAACGCAGCTTGCTTTGTCGGGTGGACCAGCGCCTTTTCAGCAAACATCGTTTGGGGTCACGGCCTTTGTGTCTATGCCACCTCCTTCTATTGTAAAATGGGCGTTTAATCTCTTGCCATTCGTAGCTCGGCCCAAATGGGGAGAGTTTCAGTTTACCTATTATCCCATGTCGGGTGGATCCTTGATCACGGCTCGGGGCTTGGGACGATTTGATTTAAGCCCCCAGTGGTTTTGGGAATTAGGTTGGGCCGCTGAGTCGGTGCGTGCTGCGAACTCCGATGTAGAGTATCAGTATTATGCCGGACGATTATTTTTGGGGCTAGGGGGGAGGTTTTAATGACTATGTCCACTTTTCCTCTATTGTCAGCCATAATTTTGGGCTTATTATTCAGCTGTTCCTCCTCTCAAAAGTCTGAACCTCCGGTAGCAGTCTTAAAAGGGCTTGATAAAAAACGTGAGCAAGTTCCCGATTTACCCTCCCAGCCGCAATTAGCTTCCTCTTTGGAAGTAAAAAAGATCGCAGTTCTATCGGATTCCTCGCTCTCAAGAGAGCAAAAGATTTCGTGGGCGAGGGAGCACGTTCCGCCAGAGGCACGAGCTATACCTAAGCCCACTCCACCTCCGCCCGCAGGGACTCCAAGGGGGGCGGGTCCAGAGGTTCCCGTGCTGAGTCAAAAGTCTGCAGATTCGAGCTCGGCCCAACAGCGAGTTAGTGGGCGGAAGTCTCTGGGCGGTGAGTTTTCGAAGCAGGCGCGAGCTCGTTTCCACCCCCGCTGGCGCACTCAAAATTGGAGTAAGAATTTTATTACCAAGATGAAGCCTGAGGTTTTGGGAGGGCGCCTAGAGAAAATGGCAGAGGAGCAGGGGATTCAATGGGTTATTTATCGTACACAAAAATTCGACACTCTTCAAAAAGTCTCAAGAAAACATTATGGAACGGATCGCCGTTGGACGGAGATTTATGTATTGAATTATCCCAAGATCAAGGATTGGGACAAGGTGTTACCGGAGATGGAGCTGCGTTTGTGGCCGTGACATCAGTCAATAGGACATGTCAACTTTAAGGCATGCCTCGGGTGTATTTGGATCTCACGAAGTTTGGTATCGTTGTTTTTGTTTTGTTGGTTACCCTAGCCGGTTATTTACTAGCCGCCCCCACGGAGGGTCCATTCCTATCACTCCATGTCTTACGACTTATCGGTGGGGTGTATTTTCTAGCTTCTGGTTCTCTCGCCTTAAATCAAGTTCAAGAATGGCGTTTGGACCAAAAAATGCAGCGCACGGCCAGACGACCTATCGCCAGTGGGCAGCTTACCCCTTGGGCGGGGTTGATTCTTGCATCAAGCTACTTAATCGTGGGAAGTTACCTTCTTTTTCAAATGAGCGTGGGTAGCTTTCTTCTTGGGATTTTAAATGTAAGTCTTTACAATGGATTTTATACCTATTGGTGGAAGCCACGATGGCCGATGGCTGCTTTACCGGGAGCCATTCCCGGAGCGCTGCCGGTGTTGATGGGTTATTTCGCTTGGCCCGAGGCCCTTGCTGATTCAGCTCACAAAAGCGAGCCTTGGTATCTTTTTTTGTTACTCTTTCTATGGCAAATGCCTCACTTTTGGTTACTAGCCATAAAGTACAAAGGGGACTATGCCGCAGCCGGTATCCCCACCTTGCCAGTGGCCAAAGGTGAGGATGTTACCAAGAGGCAGATTGTGTGGTACACTATCGTCTACATTATTGCGGCGATGTTTATGCCCTTATTTACCACACTAAGTTTTTCTTGGAGCTCTGGTCTGATTTTAGTCCTCAGTGGTTTTTTAGGGCTCTTCCTTATGTGGCGTTATGTGCGAGACACTTCACAGCAGGCTAAGTCCTGGTTTTTGTTTTTCATGTGGGTGAACCTATCCATCCTTGTGTTTCTCAGCTTGCCCGTATTCGCGAAGTGGTATGGTGTTCTGGCCTACCGTATTTAGGCAGTGCTGTGAGGCAATTCTCTTCTAGAGTTTAGCTCCGTCTTATTAGACTCTGAAAAAACTCATTTTTTGCGGTGTTACTCCATGGGCTTTTTCGTTTCGACCCGGGGCACGCCCTCCATGGCTCAGCTGCAAAGGGCTTCCGCCCTTGGCCATCCATGGTGCAGAGGCCTCCGGGCGAAAGAAAAAGCCCATGGAGATGAATGCTGTAGAAATGCTCAGTCTCTTTCGATTTTTCAACTTTTTTGCTCAAATTTTTGGGACTAATCGATACCTAAAAGGTCAGAAATCCAAACTAACACATGTTGAATAGCAACAGAATTCATCTACGAACACTGAGATAGAAGCTCTAAATTAAAAGATTATGACTACGGATTAGCTGTTATTCACCACAATTTCGACACACATAATTTCACAACAGCCGCAGGTCTCTTAGTGCGCTTTCAATTCGTCGTGTCTCACTTGGACTAAAAATCTTGAGGTGCACCGTCGCATTATCCATGCGCACAAGCTCCACGTCGGCGCGCAGAGAAAAACGGGCGAGGTGAAGACGAACGCCTTTTGTAGCTAAGGACTCGCTCAAATTTCTTGTTTTTAGTAACCTTTCCACGGCCTCGCGTTTGAGTTGAAAAGAGCTCTCGCTCCAAGTCTCGCGTGGCCCCAGCCCTTGTTCTGTGAAAAGATTCATGGCCACCGAAGGAATTACATAGGGGTTACCATAGCCCCCGTAAAGATCATGAAATGGGTTAGTGGGTGTCCAGACAAAATCAGGATGAGTGTGGTTCAAATCTTCCCATCGTCCCCGGTACTGATTCACATTTTTTTGGTGCTCCCAAATTCCTGGGCCTACAATTTTTCCTGCTTTTAATATCTTGCCATTGGCCCCCCATTCTACGGGTGCGTCCAAAAACAAAGTGAATGAAAGAACTCGCCCTTCAAAATCGATCCCCTCGCGACCGCGGGGGAGATTCTCCAATCTGGGACTATCGGTCGTGTCAGTATGCACATCCAAGATTTGGCTGATGGGACCAGCCGGTAATCCCATATCGTTTGACCAGTAAATTTTCCTTTACATGGTTACGGCCCCTTGGTTTTTGTC
>CAZZMS010000047.1:0-5117 GCA_964655485.1 uncultured Pseudobdellovibrionaceae bacterium
ATGGGATAATTCCACTAACACCTCACCCAGCCCGGGTTTCTCCTTTTCCCCGGGCTGGGCATATTCTAAAAGTAACAAGCCCAAAAAACCCATTAAGCCGTTTCGTTCTATGAATCGAAAACTTAAAATGCTACTTTCTGAGTTTGTCTGATCTCGTAGGTCTGAGCCTTATCACCACTTAAGATTTCCAAATGAACCACCCTTACCCGCATGGGTAACTGTTCCCAGTTCAGTGTCAAGTGGCGCTCTTTAAGAGGCTCTGGACATTGAAAATCGACCATCTGCATGAACTCGCTATGGGGGCCTTGATGTTCTACGTGATCTTTCTGATCTTTGATCTGACACAAGTCGGGTAATTGCAAAAAGGGAGCCTTCCTAAATTCTCCGAGACCCTTTTCCCATTGCGCCTTCTGCTTGTCATTGCGAGGGGTGTGCTCAAAACCAACTATGGCCTCCATGGGCACGACTAATTCCCATCGGCCTTGACCCTTTTCATACACCAGCTGAATTTTGATCTCCCCATGACTGTGCGCCTTGTGTTGGTGCCCCTTCTTGGCCCAGGTCTGAAACATCGGCCACATGAAGAAAAAAACCATGGCAAAGCTGAGACTCAGATGCCTAAACCTCATAAAACCTCCTATGGTGCCTGAGAAGACAAACTCGATGAAAGATCGAGCGAGGTAAAACCCTCATGTCTAGCCCTACATACTTTTTCATGTTACCTACCTGAGCTCTAGAGAGCCAGCGAGACCGAAATGCGCAATGCGCCAAGGAGTGGGGCTTACTCCTTGCTGGAAAATACGCATAGAATGTCATTCAAGATGAGCAAAGATCGCCTTTCAACCGGAATTATCAAGCGCCATCCTGATGGATTCGGCTTTTTTATCCCTGATGACCCCATGCAGGCCGATGCCTATGTTCCCGCTCAATATATGCATGGAATTATGACTCATGATCGCGTTGAGTGTCGGGTGTTTCAAGAACGCAAAGACCGCTTTTGGGCCAAGCCACAGAGATTAATTATGCGTCACTGGAAGCAAGTGGTCGCGCCAGTAAGTTACCAATCAGGACGTTGGATAATTTTTGATAGTGAAGGCGCTTGGGGGAGTTCGGTAGAGCTGATCTTAAATCAAGAGCTAAAACAGCAACTGAAGAGTCAAGACTTAGTTGTAGCCGAAATTGTGACCTATCCCGATCACCCGGAGGGTTTACGGGCACAAGTTGTCAAGATTCTGGGACCTATGGCTCAAGCCCAGTTAGACGTTGAGCGCATAGCCCGCAGTCACCATATTCCCATTGAATTTTCCAAAGAAACACTGAAAGAGCTAAAACATTTTCCAACAGAGGTTCGGGACAAAGATTTTGCCAATCGTGTGGATTTACGCTCGTTGCCTCTAGTAACTATCGATGGAGCCACAGCAAAGGATTTCGATGATGCTGTCTATGTAAGCAAAAATAAAAATTACTACACGCTGTACGTGGCTATTGCCGATGTTTCGCATTATGTGCAAGCAGGCACTGCCTTAGACCGAGATGCCTACGAGCGCGGCACAAGCTGTTACTTTCCAGGGGCTGTCATCCCCATGTTACCAGAGATTTTAAGTAACGAGCTCTGTTCATTAAAGCCCAAGGTTCCTCGGCTTAGTTTCGTTTGCGAAATGCAGATCACGCGACAGGGCGTGCTCAAAGCCTACCGTTTTTATGAAGCGGTGATTGAAAGCAAAGCGCGTCTCACCTATGGATTGGCTCAGGCCCTCATGGACGCCCCGCGAGCTAAAAAGGCCGAATCACTGAAGCAGCATATTCCTGAGGAACTCGTAACTCCTCTTTCCCTAAGTTACCAAGAAATGCATGAGCTTCACCCTCATATCTTAGTAGCCAAAGAATTAGCGGAGATTCTTTTAGAAAAGCGATTAAAAGAAGGCTCACTCGATCTCGAAATCCCAGATATTCAAGTGGTGGTGGATGCCCAAGGTAACCCGCTCGAAATTATTAAAACCCATCGACTCTTTGCCCACCGACTCATCGAAGAGTTTATGCTCAAAGCCAATGAGGCAACGGCACGTTTTTTTGAAGATCACAAAGTACCGGGTATTTATCGTGTGCATGAATCCCCGAAAGAAGAGGCTTTAGAAAACTTAGCCCTTTTTGCTCGTTCCCTTGGGCTAAAAATTGATCTACACGCTTCTCCCCTACAAGTAGAATTGCGCCAGGCTATTGACAAAGTAAAAGCGAGCACTCGCGGTGATATTCTGGCGAATTTAATTCTACGCTCCATGAAGCAAGCTAAATATAGTGCAGAAAACATCGGCCATTTTGGTCTCAACTTTTCTCACTACTCTCATTTTACATCACCCATCCGACGTTACCCTGACTTATTAGCCCACCGACAAATCAAGGCGGTGTTAAATAGGAAAAAGACTGAGCTGCTTTCGCAAGAGTCATTAGAACAAGCAAGCACGTGGCTTTCAGCTACTGAACAAAGAGCTGTTAAGGCTGAGCGAGCCGTAATTGCCATCAAAAAAGCCCGATTTATTGAACCGCATCAAGGAGAAATATTCCCTGCGGTTGTTACCGGCGTAACTAAGTTTGGAATTTTTTTAACTTTGAAAAGCTTTGAGGTCGAAGGTCTCGTACACGTGGATTCTCTGTCAAAATATCCTGGTAGCCGCTGGGAGTTTGATGAGGTACACTTAACTCTCACGGAAAAGCGCTCCGGGAAAAAGTTTCGCATCGGGGATACCCTCAGCGTGCAGCTAGAAACTGCGCATATTCATGACGGAAAAATCGACTTTGTTCTGGCTCAAGAACATAAAAGCCAAAAGATTCAAGATCACAAAATAGCCCCCCAGAGCTCCGCGAAGGATCCGCGCCTTTCATCTACACAAAAATCCTTTGATCCTGGGCAAAAGCTGATCGAAGCCTTAAGGAAGAAAGGCCTTAAACCCTCTTCGCGATTGCTCACCCAAGAGGGTTTGGCAGCGCCTAACAAATCCAAGCCTCACCACACGGAGAGAAACGGCCCACAAAAGCAAACAAAGGGAAAATCTCGCTCCTCAAAGCATAATTCTTCTAAAAAACGTCGTCGTAGGACTGCTGGTGGCCGAGGAAGAGGATGAACATCTTACAGGGTACACAACGCCTTACAGAGATTGTGACGACTTTTGCTCGTTTTGGCTTTAGCCCTTGGATTGAAAAAATTAGGCTACAAAATTATTTAAGACCCTCTCTGAATCAAGAGCTGCCCTTGAGCTCCCGCCAGCTGAAAGATTTGCCTCTGCCCCAACGCCTGCGCTTAGCCTTTGAAGCCTTAGGGCCCACCTTTATCAAGTTTGGTCAGATTTTAGCCAACCGACAAGACCTGTTACCAGAAGCTTATATCGAGTCTTTTCAACAGTTGCAGGATCAAGTCACTCCCTGTCCATTTGCGGAGATTGAGGCCATTATTAAAGCTGAACTTGGAAAGAAATTTGAGGAAGTATTGGCGATAGATCCCTTTCCTCTGGGATCCGCAAGTATTGCGCAGGTCCACCGCGCTAAATTGCATAGCGGCGAAGACATTGTGCTGAAAGTACAAAAGCCCGAAGTAGCCGAACGCATTCGTGAGGATTTATATCTCCTCAAGGTCTTGGGTCGCCTTTTACATGATCATGTGAGTGATCTGCAAAGCTTCGGTTTACCTCATCTTATTGACGAATTTGCTGATTCTTTACAGGGGGAGCTTCAATTTTATACTGAGGCTAATCAAATCCAGAAGTTTTCCCGATTGTTTCCGCGAGAGGAAAGAAAAAACCTGACCGATACCGAGCTCCTCATCCCAAAAGTGCACTGGAATTATTGCACTCAAAAGGTTCTAGCTTTGGGATTTATCGAGGGACATCCTCTCAGTCACAAAGAAGCCTTATATGGATGGAGCGAGGGAGAACGCACGGCTTTAGCTGAAGTGTTGCTAAAAAATTATTTAGAACAAGTGTTTGTCCATGGCTTTTTCCATGGCGATCTTCATCCAGGTAACGTTCTACTCACCCCCACCAGACAGTGGGCACTGATCGACTTCGGTACCATGGGCCGACTGAATGCGCGCACAAAATGGGCCGTTATGAAAATGCTCAAGGCTCTCGCCGAGGAGGACTACGATCAACTGGCCAGTGAGTATGTGTTTGTCTGCCCTTTTAGTGATAAAGTCGTGGTTGAACGTTTTGCCAATGGACTGAGCCATACCCTGGCTCCTTATTACGGGCTTGAACTCAATCATTTAGATGCTGGACAACTTTTGCTCAAAACCGCGAGGCTTGCGGCCAAGGAGGGCTTACAAGTCCCTAGAGAGCTTCTGTTGTTTTTTAAATCTCTCATGGGCATTGAATCCGTGATCCGAAGCATTGATAAAAATTTCGATATCCTGCCTACAGCTTTGGCTTTTGCTCAAAGCGAATCCTCTCAAAGCCTGAGTCAGGAGGAGTGGAAAAAGACGTGGCAAAATATGGCGAAAGACAGTGAGTACTTTATCAAAGAGCTGCCACGCCTTTTACATTTTCTTCTAAAACGCTGGAACTCCCCCCAACATGAATGGTCTGTCACCGGGCGGGGCTTTGTGGAGCTGGCGCAAGCCTATACCAAAATCGCTTGGGCTATTTTTGGTGGGCTGTTATCGCTGGCTTTGATCATAGCACTTAGTGCACTGAGCTTGTTTCAACCTCAGTTCACGTCAACGCCCCTATTCGTTTTTCTCTTACTGGTCCTAGTTTTTATCGTGGGATCTACCTGGTGGCGGCTATAAAATATGCCAAAAAACAAGCTGCGATTCTGATCATTTGTATTAAGATAATGAGTGTCTGGTTCCTGCCGTAATTAAAAACAAGAGAGCCTGGAAATAACCTTGCATCACTTTTTAATGAATCGAGATAGTTCGCCAGTAAGTTGTTGAAAAAAAAAAAAAAAATAACTTGAATTAACAGTTTATGGGACGTGGCGCAAAAGAAGGCATCAAACACTCAATAATCGCACACCTGTTAAAAATAGGTTACACCAAAGTCTCAACTAACATGTCACTGTACGGTTACCTATAGACATACCCTGAAATCGTTATTCTGATGACGGAGCTAGTGTCCTGCTTACTT
>CAZZMS010000048.1:0-6290 GCA_964655485.1 uncultured Pseudobdellovibrionaceae bacterium
CCTTCCGCCCCAGAAACTATGCTAAGATCTTGAAAAAAATCCAGTACCAAACATGAGGATAACTCTTCCTCAGTTAAAGAAGGATTCCAAGATGCTAAGCACTCACAAAACCTCAATCCGACTCTCCATGCTACCTCGAATGTCCTTTTCTTTATGCACCCTCCTCATACCCTTGGTATCCCAAGCGATGTCTTCAACCCTCGTAGCTCAGCAAGAAACCCAGCGAATCGAAATCCGCTCATCTCATCGAGAAGAGCTTATAAATCAAATCAAAATCTGTAAAACTGAACTGTATAAAAAATCCCTCTTGGGCAAGGCTCATTATTTATTAAAAATCACCACAGATCCTGCGGTTGGGGTAAACACGCAAATCACGATTCCGGAGAATATTCTTGCGCAAGAGCGGGAAGAGCGCAGTAACCAATATGTGTTTATGCGTAAAGATGGTAACTTTTTCTATCATCAAGACAACGGTAAACGGGAAAGAAAAGATGAATACACCGAGGTTTCGGTCATTGGCTTACATACCTTCTCTCGGATTCAAATGATCCAGGTACAAAAAACCCGAATTCCTTTCTTGGGCAAAATGGAAGAAGATACAGTGCTTTGTATTTTTGAACGGCCCTGAGCGGCTTACTGATTCCTCCTTAGTCTTTTTGCTTTCACCAGGGGCACGCCGATGGGCCATCAATCCGGACAGATCAAGTAACTCAAATTTCTTCCCGCTTGGTCTTTTTGTCTACGATAGGAGAAGAAATTAAGATCCGTATAAGTATCAATGGAGCTCATCCATAACCGCTTCGACGGGAGCCCAAGCTCCACAAGTTGCCTTCGCGCCAGTTCTGACAGAGAGACATAGTGGCCTCCAGCGGATGGCTCACTCCAAGACTCGGTGCTATTTTGCGGCTTAACGCTTTTTTTAAGGCTTAGGAATACATCCTCATGCACAAAAAAAGATTTTTTTTGAATATGCGGCCCGATAAATACTTGAACTTCTTGAGGCTTGGGAAATAGGCACAAGGCTTGCGGGAGAATTCCTGTAGCCACGCCACGCCAACCAGCATGGATAAGAGCCGTTAAACCTCGCCTCGCATCAATGAATGCTACCGGCATACAATCGGCGGTTTGCACACGTAAGATCCATTCGTAGGAGTAGGAATAAATCCCATCCCCCTCGGGTGGAACAAAATCCTCTTTGTCATTTTCTAAACGAAATCGCTCACACTCGTATCTAATCCAAGCAGCAGGGCGAATGACGTTAGAATGGGTCTGTTTTAAAAATAGGATTTTCCCCGAAGCTCCGGGAGGAGGCATAGCCCGCATGGCACCAAAAATCACTTGGTAACCTTGATAGGAAATGATTTCCCCGTGCTCATCCCGCTTATAGTCAAATTCCTGCATGAACCTAAGCTTAGTGTACTCTCCACTCGGACCCCAGCTCTAGCGCATGGGGTCTAAAAAAAGTGAAGTAGCTTTAAGGTAAAATCACTTGAGAGCAACCAGAGGCTAAGGAGAAAAAAGGCCTTCACAGCGAATCACCTGCGACCGCAAAGTCCTTTCTCCTGCTCGCAATCGCTTTTTTTCCTCTCGCTTCTCGTTTAGGGCTGTGACCACATACGGAGTCGCCGCCACGGTTCCTAAGGTGCTAGTCATCCCGAACAGTTTACCTAAGAACTCACCCCAAAAAGACTTAGGTAAGCTCGGATTTTCAAACACTCTCTCAACCCCCGGCGGAGGACTCCCCAAACGCTCAGGGTAACGCTCAAAGGCCTCATAGTTTTTGGCAATAAGATCTTTGAAAGCGTTAGCGGCCTCCACAAACCCCGGCACCCTATGCAAGGCCGCAACTAATCGGTCCACAAAGTTGACTACGATTTGAGTGGGAGTATCTCCCCCGAACACCATACGCAAGAACGCACGGGTTCCGTATTGAACATTATCTTTGAGAGTTAACATGGTCCCAGCGATGTTTTCCTCTACCACCACCTGCCAAAAGTTTTCCAGCAAAGAGAACATATTCTTACGTTTTTGTAGCTCAAGATTGATATAGCGTTGCGCTTCAGGTAAAGCCCGCAGTTTTCGGGGAATTTTATTGTAAACCCACGAGCCGGCTAGTTCAAAAGCTTGATTGAGTTTGACATTGAAACCGCTTAGGAAGGTTACATAAATCATAATGTAACCGGCAATGAAAGATCCAATATCTATGCGTCCTAAACCATAAAGGTTACTCACAATAATAGTTACCGCCGCTGCCGGAATGTTGGCTGTAATCAACTTCAACATATAAACATGATTATCCCACCACTTGTTCGTCGGGTTTTTCCAAACATTTTTGAGATAATAACGCCAAAAACCTTTTTTACCATCCTCATGTGCAATGACTTTGCTAAAACCACCCAAGGAATCTATGCGGGCGTCCTCTTGCACTTTCATCCACGTGTTAGCCATAAGCCCTATGATCAATCCTGGGATAAACCCGCTGTAAAAGAGGTATTTAGACATATACATAAAATGTGTTTCTGTATTCCATCCGTTGGGGTCAAAAGGCTGGATCAATCCGGTTTGAACCCCCGCATACAAAGCTAAGGTAGAAAGAATTCCAATGGGGATACTTGTCATAAGTTGGGAGACTTCCATGCGCATCGCGCGTTCCATAGCCCTCGGCTCACCAATTTTTTGCTCCGCAAGTAAGAAGCGACGAACTTGCGAGTTACCGGGATGAATGGATTCGAGTAACTTCATTCGAAATTGCACATTCATCTTGTCTAGCCAGTGACTGAATGAGGACCGCACCTGCTCGGCCCACGCGCGAATCTCACCTATAGGAAGCTCGCCACTTTGCACAAGCTCGGACTTCACAGCTTGAATCATCTTAGAATCTATAGCTAAAGCCTCTATTTGACCCCTCAAGACAGACTGCCTAAAGGCCTTCGCGAACTCCGCCGGAGAAAGCCCATGAAACGACTCATCGAGTTTGTAAAACCGAGAAAGTAGCTTTTGCATGGTGATATCAAAAGTCCGGACAAAAACGGCTCGGTATAAAATACGCTCTTGATCGGTTAATTCCTTGATTTTGGGATCATGTAGATTCTGAATACCCGTACTCACTTGCCCATTGGAGTTCACCGAGTCGAATAAGGCCATAATACGTGCGGGATCCTTCATGGATTCAATAAGGGCCTTTTGCGCTTCGGCTTTTGCAATTTCGATAGCTACCTTTTCGATGTCGAGAACATAATTTTCAAATAAGTCTAAGTTCTTCAAAAAGTCTTCTTGTATGAACCATGCACCCAGCAGGCTATTTTTTAACAGGGGTGTTTTATGCACAATATGCGACATCCCCTCATAGATTTTCTCGGGCCACAATTTTAATCCTCCATTGTATCTCGAAGGTACGTGCTGTTGACCTTTGACGGCCCCAACAGTCACGCGAAAGTAGTCGGGATATATAAGAAACATGAACCACTTACTCGGAGCAAAGACGTAGGACCTGGTCATAAAAAGATAATTCCAAATTCGAGCGTTAGTACCAAAAGTGGTGCGCAAAGCCGAGTAACTCACCAAACCTTGCCATAAAGCACCGATAAAGCTTTCTGCATTTTTCATTTTTAATTGCTGAGCGGACTTCTCCACTTGCTCACCGATGACCTGGGCCGAGCGCTGCAATGAAAGGCTCGATTTCACTTGTTCCACCACCCGCTTAAAGGACCAGCGCACGATTTTTCTCTCCCGAACCAACTCTTTTTCAAGGACATCTAAATCCGCACGACCTTCTTTTAAGCGTTGCAAATGCTCTAAAAGAAGCTGTGCTTCCTCGGGTTTCACCTGGGTCACATCACTTCCAGAAACTTTTTTTTCGGCCTCGGCCAAAGAGTCCCAGTAGGCTTTTTGATCTGCGTTCACGGCATCAATAAAAGCCCGAGTAAAACTTTTTTCTTCGCTTTGATTTTTACGCTCTTGCCAGGTGAGTCTAGATAGTTTCCAAGCATTGGAGACCACATGAATAGTCGCAAAAAGCTGCAGAGGCACCAGTAACACATGGCCTAGCCCCACCAAAAACTTCGTCCATTTTCCATCAGATAAGTAACTTGAAATAAAATAACTCCAACCTGAGGTTGAGGTCACAAAGGCGTCTTTGGCCAAATCATAGTACGCCTTTCCATACTGAATATGCTCCAGGTAACCCTTGTAATGAGCCCAAATATGACTCACAAGATCCTGCACTTGGTAAAGATGCAGCTGATAAGGCTCGGGTAACACATAATTAACGGCAAGAAGTGCCGTCATGCCAAGCCCATATTTTTTGATTGCCGACAAAGGGAGTTTTTGCTTAAGCAGGCTCCAGCCTTTGTCAAAAGTAGAGCCTGAAGCAAGCAAAATTAAATTTTCCAGCAGGGTGATGGATCCTAAAGGTCTCGGTTGAAACAAATGGCGGAACCATAACTCCAAACGTACTGTCCACTTTTTCCCTAAACTTAAGGCTTGGTTAGCTTCCCCTAACAGCCCTCTCGATTTAGTCAGCTCATCAAAGCGCTGCCATTCCGTATCGCTCAAGCGCCCATCTTTTAAAGCTTGCTCGAGGATTTGTTTGGCCTCGTCAAGTTTCTTTGTATTGGGCAGCAAATCGAGCTCTTTCAGCTGCTTTTCTAGATGTTCGGGATAACGTAATTGTTCTGTGATTTGGGCTTGAAACAGTTGATCTTGTTTAGCTAAAGACTGCTGAAGATAGTGTAGAATCTCTTGCAATAACACTTTAGATGACTCATAACTTTTTGCATCGCTTAGGGCCACCTGCACGTTAAAGAGAAGACGTTGCGTATGAGCAATTAAACTGAGTTGCGAATAACTCAAGCGCAAATCCCCCCACTTAAGATCACCCGAATCAATGTGTAAGCGTGTCTTGTGATCGACATCATGCAACGGCAGTTCAAAAATCGGCAAAGGGGCATTACCAAGATTGGGTCTAAAATACTCCAAATCAATAAATTTAAGACTTTTTTGTCCCTCTTCCTGAATGATTAAGAAAGCTCCCCAAAATAAGACCTGCTTCACCGGAATATGAAACCGATGAATCACTTCACCTTTTTTAGTGGTCAGTGAAAAAGTCGTAGGCAGCTCGCTTGTATTTTTATCAGAACCTGAAGAAGTGATGATAACTTCACCTAAATCCAAACCTTGATGAGAAAAACGTGGACTGATAGAGCTTTTAAAACCTTTTTGACTTAAGAATCCAATGACCTCAGCTCCTCGCTCTAAGCGAATTTGAATATCGTTACCTAAAAAGCGACGTGGCTTCAAATTCTTATCCAACATGAATTCGACAGGTAATTTTTCTTTTCCAGATTGAGGATCAAAAGTCTGTAAGTCTTTAAGCTCTAGCTCAATGAGTCGCAAGCGGGAGTCAATGTCTGACAAAATAAAAGCTAACTCTTGATAGGCCGAGTCTTGAACGGAGAGTTCTTGCAGTCGTTTTTGAGCTTTTTCTCGCAGTTCAAAAAGCTGTTGTTGTTGCTCCTTTAAATCCTGAACACGCGCTTCATAATCCTGCTTGGTAGCTTCCGCTTCAAGAGCCTGAATGAGAGCTTTTCTCTCATCAACGACCTCTTGGCGTAAAAGAGAAAACACATCAAGAGACGCAGAATGCTTTAGCGGATCGATGACCGTTTGCCGTAACTCTTCGATGAGCTGCTCAGCACTGGATTCTGAATCCTGCGGACCTTGGGCGGCCATTATCGGTTGCAAGATGAAGGGCGCATAGCCAGAAAAACTGATACTTAAACTTAAAACTGAAGCCCAGAAAGTTCTTGCAGAGAAGTACGCCGCTTGCATGATGACTCCTTCGTATGGGAATGATCCGAGGATCATGCTTTGACCTAGACTCAAAAAATCCGAAGGTCAGAGCCAAAGCGCACAGATCACAACCGTCATACCAAGGGCTTACTATATAACGATCCACTGAGACTGCCGATGAGGGGAGAGCTTAGAGAAATTATTTCAACCGGCGTATAACATTTAAACAACCATAGTAAGTGCCGACGAACACCAAGCTTTGAAAAAAGGAATTAAGGAACAAAGAGAAAAGACCTGGGAGCTCCCCAAAGCCCAGCGACTGAATCGGTATAAGGCTATCCACAAGCCCACTCATCAAAAGCTCCATCCCTAAAAAAATCAAGATGGTCATAAACCATTTTTGATAAAACCACCGCCTCGACTCTGCTAAGGCTGAGATTCTGCCGGTGAGATACTCAGGATGATGGTAAACGACCCAAGGGGTCCAATACAGCTCAAAA
>CAZZMS010000049.1:0-29005 GCA_964655485.1 uncultured Pseudobdellovibrionaceae bacterium
GATTAGTTTATGAGGAAGAATTGTGGAGCCTTCTGGAATCACCTACTCCGCACAAAGGCCAGATTCTAAAGAAATCCGCCTAGTCCTCGCTTAAAGACAAGTGTCAAGCCTTTGTCATAGAGACTCTCTTAGATATTTGTCATACTAAGCTCATGGGATTTCGCGTTCTAGGTATGGCCTCTGGACTTCCACCAAATATCGTCGAACAAATTATGGAAGCCGAGCGCATTCCCGTAAAGCAAATGGAAGCCAAAAAAAACCAAGATGAAGACAAGCTGAAGTTACTCAATGAGCTTTCCGAAAAAATTGCAAAAATCCCCAAATCGGTTGAGGATCTGGTAGGGATAAAAGGTTTTAAAAACGTCAAATTCAATACAGGTGACGAGCATATTATTAGTGGCCTTGCGGATCCCGAGAAAGCTATGCCAGGCCAGTGGCAGATCGAAGTGATACAACTGGCACAAAAAGCTGGGGTCAAAAGTAACTCTCTGCCAGATAAAGATAAAACAAAACTTGGTGCCGGTTACCTTAAACTAGAGACCTCGCAAGGCACGAAAGAGGTCTATATCTCGCGTGACGAATCCACCCTCGAAGGAATGGCTCAGGCCATCAATCGCTCTAACCTGGGAGTGCAAGCTCAAGTCGTCATAGATCAAAGAGGCCCCGAAGATAAATTCGCTTTAATGATTACCGGACTTTCCCCAGGTAAGGATAAAGATATCCACTTTCCCCAACTGTACTTGGTGGATGGAGAAGAGGATCTGTCTTTCGAACAAGTACAAAGTGCCCAAAATGCAAAAATCAAACTCGATGGCCTAGAAATCGAGTTACCAGATAACGAAGTCAATGACCTCATTCCCGGGGTTTCGCTAAGCCTTAAACAAGCCGCACCCGGTAAGCCTATTGTCATCAACATCAAGGAAGATTTCGAAGTAATCGGCGATAAAATGAAAGAGTTTGTGGACGCTTACAATGAATCTCTGTCGTGGATTCAGAACCAAGCCAAACTCCAAAAAGATAAATCGGGACGAGAAAAGCTAGGCCCTTTCGGTGGAGATAGCCTCATTCGCAGCATCGAAAATCGCCTACGCCAAAATATTTTACAACCTCAAATGGCTACTGGCAGTCAAATTCAGCTGATCAATGAATTGGGCATTGAGTTTAATCGAAACGGCACTCTCAATTTCAATAAGGACAAATTCCAAAAAGTTCTTACGGCAAAACCTCACGAAGTGGTGAAGTTTTTGCGCGGTGATGGCTTTCAAAACGGCTTTATTCCTGCGGTGAAAAACTCAGTGAACCAATTACTCAATCCGGCGACAGGAGCTCTCGGTACAAAAAAGAAAGGTATCACGGATCGCATCAAACAACTGGATGAACGCATTGAACGCAAGGAGGCTCAGTTAGTAAAAAAAGAAGAATCTTTGCGAAGGAAGTTTAGTGATTTGGAAACAAAGATGTCCAAGCTGCAGACCCAAGGGGCTAGTTTTGCTGCAGCCCAAGCCAATCTAAAGGCTGGTGGAGGATAAACTAGACTCATGAATTAAGTCGGTCCTGACGAATGAATGATTATGCTTAAAGCTCAAGGAGGAGAGTAACATATGGCAGGCCATGCCTATCAAAAATACAAAAACACTCAGGTTCTAAGTGCATCAAGAGAGCAAATTCTACTCATGATGTATGAGGGGGCTATTAAGTTCACTAAGCTAGCCATCAAAGCGACAGAGGAAAAAAAGATCATAGACCGCTGCACCTATATTGGACGAGCGTATGACATCGTCATGGAGCTTAATAACACTTTGGACCATAAAGTAGGCGGAGAAATCTCTGCCAACCTTGAGCGCCTCTATATGTTTATCACGGATCAATACACTCAAGCCAACTTGCAAGGAAAATTAGAGCCCTTACAGAATGCTTTGAAAATTTTAGAGACTCTCTACGACGGCTGGAAACAAGCCGTGGCTCAACTGAATTCAAGTAGCAAAACTCACGAAAAAGGATAGGAGGTCCTATGCGTATCATTCAGCTATTAGAGCAAAAAAACCATTTTCTTGAAAAACTCTTATCACTCAATGAACTACAAGCCTCCTTGCTCCGCTCCGGAGAAATTGATACTCTCGACGAGTTTTACGAGCGAAGAGAAAAAATTATGGACACCATACAGTATATCGACAGCCAGCTTTGTGTGTGTTACCAACAAGAGCACAATCTTACGGAGGAACAAACCACACAAGCAAAAAAGCTTCTTTTTATAAAGGACGAATACGTGAAACGTATCCTCGAACAAGAGGTGATGATTCTATCCTTGATCGATGAAATAAAGACACAGCTTTTACGCGAATGGACCGAGACGAAAGAGCAAAGAAAAGCCTTGCAAGGCTACCACTCTCAGAACCGTCCTAGCGGTAAAATGAGTGAGCGCTACTAGTATTGCTACTGTGCGCCAAATTAAAAGTCGTCAATAGACAAGCCCTATTGATACCCTCCATCATGAGGGTATGAAAACATCAATTGTATTCCAAGCGATTTGCGTCCTTTCTTTGGCATCTTGTGTGTCTTCAACCCAGAACCAAGGCTCAGTAGTAAGCGGCTCCCCTTCTGACTCACAAGCCCAGCTCAAAGTGAGCATGGTTCATCTAAAGTCTGAGTTAGATTCCCTACTCCCTTACGTGGTAAAGCCCCAAAGTTTTCACGCTGAAAAAAATAAACCGGTGATACAAGAAAAAATCACAAAACTTAGAAATATTGCCAAAAATGTGACCCATCAACCCGCTTTATCCAACCAAGATCCTTTATTTCAATTCATGTCTTCAAACTTCAATGAAGAAATTGAACGTAGCTGGCAAGCCTTTCAAAACGGACATCAAGAGTTTGCTCGGCTCAACCTGCTAGGCGTATCCGCTTATTGTATTGAATGCCACACCAGAACCCAAAGTGGTCCAGCTTTAAACACGGGCTTTATTAAAAGCGCATGGAATGAAATGCGGCCAGTGGATCAAATCAACTACCTGGTAGCCACTCGCCAGTTTGACGAGGCCTACGCCAAAATTTTGACAGTGTTACAGCAAGGCCTAAGTGAACAAACTAACGTATTTGACTTAGACCGCACCTTAAGATTGGGCCTACTCATCACCGTGCGTTACCAACAAAATCCCGATCAAGCCATTCGACTCATGGAAGCTATCCTCGGAGGAAAAAAGAATTATCCCTATTATCTAAGATCTGCAGCACTGGCATGGAAAATTCAGCTAGAGAAATGGAAAAATAGCACCACTCCCAAGTTGTCCCCTCTTGAGCAAGCTCGCACTCTGGCCAGACGTTATATAAATCTGGGAGACAAAGAACGTTACTTTGAAATTGATATGTTACGTCTGCAGGCTTTGCTTCATCCCTATCTCACACAAAATCCCTCTATAAAAAACGAAGCGAAGGCTGAGGCCTACTATCTGCTGGGCCTGTCTTATGAGGTAACAAAAGATCTCGCCACGTGGTCTATTCACGAGTATTACTATGAAAGTTGCATCAAACAAGCTCCCCACAGTACATGGTCGAAGAGCTGCTATGAGGCGTTGGAGAAAAGTATTTACTTAGGATATACAGGTTCGAGAGGAACATACATCCCCGAGGATGTCTTTCAAAAACTCCAAGATCTGAAAAAACTCGCTTTTTAATGGCCTACTGATTGCTACCTATTCCTTAGGTTACATAGAACGTCATTAAATTGACAGCAAACCTTCGACTTTGAAGAGGAGATTCTCATGGAAGAGAGTCTAACCATTCCCGCGGTGGAGCGGTATTACCCGCCGAGGGAAAAAGAAAGCTCAGCAGAAGTAGATCAGTCTCTTATTTCCTTGTTGCATCATGGTTCTTCTTTTTATTATCGGCCACCATTTGACCTGAAATCCGGAGCTTTTCACATTTTAAGGCTTCTGACTCAAGGCTTTACCCAACAAGCTATAGACCTTCTAAGAAGTCTTGATCATCCCAACGACCTTGAGAAGGCTATTCATATTCTAGAAGACTCCATTTTGCATCAATATCACCAACTGAACCGAGAAAGCCTATTCCTCATTTACAATGAGCTGGGTAACTTATTCCAAAAATTAGGAGATTGGGATACCGCAGAGGACTACTATCACAAGGCCTTTGCCTTGCGCCCCACTTCGGCCCAACTCTTGGTCAATTTGGGCACTCTGAACATTCAAAAAGGAGAATGGCTACTTGTGGGGCACTACTTCAAAGAAGCCCTTCGCTATCAATCTCACTTGGATAAAGCCTGGACGGGTTTAGCCATTTACCATCATTATTTAGGAGAGCTCGGCTTAGCCGTTGCCAATCTCAAGCAAGCTCTCGATCACAATCCAAGTCACCGAACGGCTCTATTATTCCTGCATCAATGGAGTGAAAAGCTATCTCCCCTCCCGTCTGAGGAAGTCTTATCTTACACGGCGAAATACCTATATGCTAACCCATGGGACCAAGAGATCTCTTTACTCCTCATTCGATCGTCCGTTGCCTGTCAAAACTTTAGCTTAGCCAAAATCGAAAGTGAAAAGCTCATCTGCCTTGAACCCCATAATCCCATCTACGCACAAATCTATTTTGAGCTTAACGAGGTCGCTCATGGATACACTTAAACTGCAAGAACAAAAAAAGTGGGTCTCTCTAGTCGTCAAAGCCATTGAGGATTATCAGCAGTCCTACACTCAAAATCTTTCCCAAGGACCTAATCCTCGCTTTTACGCCTATCAAATTCTGAAGGAACTGGTTTACGAACAGCTACCACAAGAGGAACAGCTCTATGAAAAAAATATTAATAATACAACTCGCTAGATTTGGCGACATCTTTCAAACCATTCCTGCCATTCACGCCTACAAGCGCGTACATCCCGAGCATGAGCTCCACCTCTTGGTGCGTGCTCGTTTTGCCACCGCTGCTGAGGTAACAAACAAAATTGACCGCATCATCCCATGGAATACGCAAGAGATTTTGTCCCCCTTGATTAAGCGATGCGATGACATAACCTCCAGCCTTTACCAAATCGAGAATGAACTAGCTAAATTAGCTGCCGAAAATTACGACGAAATCATCAATCTTAGTTTTTCTCCTTTAAGTTCTTGGATAACAGGTTACCTCTACGAAATGTCCGCACAAAAGGCGATTATAAAGGGTTACCAAAGAACCTCTGACGGCTACCTTGCTATTCCCGATGACACCAGTGCTTATTTTTACGCACAAGTCGGCCAAGGAAAACCAAACCGCTTTCATTTGACGGATGTCTTTGCCAGTGTACTCGGACTAGATCTCGCGCCGGCAGATTTTTCCGGAATGTGGGAAAAGATAGACCTCATCGCCAGAGAAGAGAATACCAAGCAACCAGATCAACTCACTATTGGTTTACATGCACGCGCCTCACAAGTTGGTAAGTCTCTGGAATTAGACTTATTAACAGAAGTCATTGATCAATCACATATGCTTCAGAACTCTCAACTCGTTTTATTTGGCGGACGTCAAGACGAATCTTTCTACAAAGAGCTACTGCGCCGACGTCCGCAACTCAGGGCAGTTCCTGCTTATCATGATTTAAACTGGAAGAAGATGGGCTATCTTCTTAAGTCTTGTGATGCTTTGATTGCGGTGGACTCGGCTTTGCAAAATTTAGCTTCTCTCACGCAAACCCCCACCCTCTTGATTTCACGAGGCTTGAGTAAGTTTTGGGAAACTGGTCCGCGCGCTCCAAGGAGTGTGATTTTAGCCCCTGAATTAGCCCATTCCGCTGACCATATCGCACACGCGATTGATCAATGGTTAAAACAGCAACCTCTGAACCTAGCGGCCTACTACAACTCATGGGCTGTTCCCTGTTATCAAGCCAACTTTGATGAGGATGAGGATTTTCGATGGCAACTTTGTGAGTTTATTTACCGTGCTCAAGCCTTACCTAGAAAATACAGTAGGTTATTTCTGCTAGCTTTACAAAAGCTAGAAGAGGCCAATCAATTTTATCTGGAAATGCTTGAGCAAGTAAAAAGTCTCAAAACCCTAGCTCAACTCAAGCCTTTTTTCGAACGAGCCGATGAAATTATTGATGCCATTTATCAGCTAAGCCCTGATGTACAACCTATAATCGATTGGCTAAAAACTGAGAAAGTGCGTATTCCGCCAGGCTCCGTGGATCAGGTGTATTTACGTACTTATGAAATTCATCAGTTACTCGCAGCCCTGCTTGAAGCCCTATTTGATGATATAGCCCAAAAAGCCGGTCACAGTGATTTAAAAACTGATCAGAGCCTAACGATTTTGGATAATCAGTAAAGACGACTATGCGGTTTTGGGTAGCAGACACAACTCTCGCTCAGGAGTTAACCCCGTTTTTACCCAACCATGTCAAGGTCAAAATTATTGATCCAGGTATCACAGTGGATGACATTCCCCTGGATGAATCTATTGTATGGTCAACTCAAATAGCAAAAGCCCCAGGACTATGGAGCCTACATCCTCGCTTCCATTGGATTCAAGCCCCACAAGAGGTCACCACACTAGTGCAGCCATGGCATAAAACGGAAAATCAAAAACAGCCTGCAAGCCGCTCATCCTCAGGAACTCTCGCCCAAAAAGGTGATGACCTGAAAAAAGAGATCAAAGAATTAACAATCAAAATTCAACATCTCGATCGCTACCAAAAGTTTGCGGAGTCCTTAACCCGCTGGGATGAGTCGGAAGATATTCGAGAGTGGATCAAGCCCTGGGGAGCTTATTTCGAACTTCCCCCTATTGATATCCTAGCTTGCGAGAATCGAAACTTGGGTAGAATCGAAGCCGTCAGCGGTCAATTGATGGAAAACCATCCAGATTTTCCCTCCTATCGATGGGTCATGCCTCTTGGGCTCCTCAAGGGAGAGGAGCTTTACCTGGCCTCGACGCAAGCTTTAAACTTACGGGAACAAGAGGCCTTTATTCATCTTGGTTACCTCCTTATCCACCGGGTTAGAAAGGTGGCTAGCGACTGGGAATATGATCATTTCCACAAGTTATGGATTAAAGTACTAAACGCAAGCCAATATCCTCTAGCGATTTTTGAGGAGCAAAAAACGAACCCTCTTCTGAGTAACAAATCTTTTCAAACCATTTATGGGCAGCTTGGCCCAACACTACTCAACCTCGAGCACAAGAGTGAGTTTTTATGGCAAAACCAAGTTCATCAAACTCAAAAGTCTCAAGCTTTCATCGATGGGAAACAGTATACTTTTATATTCTTTCACAATATACAACAAGAACGAGCTCAATTCATCCATTGGTCACATCAAGAAAAACTTGATCTTCTATCGAAATTAAGTGCTCGTCTTTCCCATGAATTGATCAACCCCCTCAGTGGAATTTTGCAAGTATGCTCCTATTGGCTGGAAATCTCTCCCCCTTTACGCTCAGAATGGAAAGATGATCTTTCGCAAATAGGCCATGCCACTCAAAAAACCTTGGCTATTTTACAGGCCTTTCGTGCTTTTTCATCCTCATCTGCAAGTAGAAATGCACAAACACGCAAGAAGGTTGAGGTAAAAAGTGCTTTAAAAAGAGTTCTCACTTTAGTGAAAAGCCTTATTAAACAAATGCGTCTTAATGTAGTTACCCCAGAACAAGAACTGTGGATCATGGTGCAGCCAACCTTATTTGAGCAAGTGATCATCAATCTCATTATGAACTCAGCCCAAGCATGTCACTACAAAGGACACATCCATATTAAAGTTGAAGCTACAGCATCGACTTTATTCGTTTATGTTACTGATGATGGTCCGGGAATCCCGCCTCACTTGCAAGAAAAAGTTTTTGAACCGCTGTTTACCACCAAAACGGGAGAACAAAAAGGCACAGGACTTGGATTGAGCTTTGTGAAGTCTTTAATTACGCAGTGGAACGGAAGTATCAAATATGATGAAACATATAAACATGGAGCCCAATTTATCATCTCTCTGCCCTTGACTACGCCGCCTGAGTCACTTGAGGATCAAAATCCAAAGGATTTTACGAATGCATGAGGTAAAACGGAAAAAAATCTTGCTCATCGATGATGAGCCTATCCTACGACGCGCTTTACAGCGCTGGCTCAGCAACCAGGGCTGGGAGGTGTGGGAATCACAGAATGGCCAAGAGGCTATTCACCTGATTGAACAGAAATCTTTTGAATATTTTGACCACTTTATTTTGGATTGGCTGATGCCCATCATGGGCGGAGAGGCATTTTTGCGTTATGCGGAAAATCAATCGTGGAATTTAAAAAAGATTACCATTTTGACCGCTGTGGATCCAGCCGAGCTTGGCGAATGGCCTAAGCTAGTGAATCGCACTCTCTCCAAGCCTATTGAAGATATGGTGACCTTTATATCTCAACTCTCCACGGAGGATTCATGAGGGTGATCGGTGGGATTTATGGGGGGCGCAAGCTACTACATTTTGAGGCCGAGCATATTCGTCCCACCACCGATTACATTAAAGAGGCCCTATTTAATACGCTGTCCCCCTATTTGCATGAAGAAATGATCGTGCTTGATGCATTTAGTGGCACAGGTTCCCTGGGGATTGAGGCTCT
This sequence comes from uncultured Pseudobdellovibrionaceae bacterium, assembly GCA_964655485.1. Classification (GTDB taxonomy): domain Bacteria; phylum Bdellovibrionota; class Bdellovibrionia; order Bdellovibrionales; family Bdellovibrionaceae; genus JANWYU01. The sequence continues at coordinate 8,586 of CAZZMS010000049.1, forward strand.
CTCGCGAGGTGTGAAGCATGTGACTTTTGTGGATCAACACCCAAAGTCCATTCATATTACAAAACAAAATCTCAAGCTCCTTGATATACCAGCCGAGTTTTACAGCGTGATCACTGCCGATAGTTTGACGTATCTTAGAGGAGACTTACAAAACTTTGATCTCATTTTACTTGATCCGCCCTTTACCAAAAAATTAGCCCATAAAATCATGAGTATTCTTAGCGAAAACGAAAGTATCAAAAATCAATGCTTGATTTCCATCGAGTACGCCAAGCATGAGCCCTTTGCCGAATCCTACAATCGTCTTGAGCTCTTCAAAGAAAAAACGAAGAATGATAAAGTTCTGAAAATATTTGTGCGCTCAGCAACTTGAGTAGAGCAAAACTGAAAAATTTTGCCCCCCCGGGCTTTTTCGTTTCGACCCGGGGCACGCCCTCCTTGGCTCAGCTGCAAAGGGCTTTCGCCCTTGGCCATCCATGGTGCAGAGGCCTCCGGGCGAAAGAAAAAGCCCGGAGGAGCTAACCACTAAAGACGCATCGTTTCTCCCGGTTTTTGAACGATTTTTCTCAAAATCTCAGGGGTTATTGCGTTACCAGATAGAATAAAATCCAACTCTGGAGCGCATTTCAAAGCGTTAAAGAATTCATCAGCATCAACAAAGTATAAAAGGAAAATTTTCATAGGCGAGCGCCTAATGCCGCATGGCTCGCTGAATCGCGCGCTGAGCTTCTTTAGTTTTCAGGGAGTCGCGCTTATCTCCCTTGGTTTTTCCTTTAGCCAAGGCGATTTCAAGCTTCGCCCTACCATTTTTAAAATAGATTTTCAAAGGGACACAGGTGTAACCTTTTTTTTCAATGGCACCCATGATTTGATGTACCTCTTGTTTGTGCAGCAACAATTTTCTGGCTCGCTCCGGCTCGTGATTGTTGTAGGAGCTTTTATCAAACTCAGCGATATGTCCCTTCACCCAATAAAGTTCACCAAATTTGCTGGCTACATAGGAATCCTTAAGCTGGACTTTGCGTTCACGCAAAGATTTCACCTCACTCCCTGTGAGTACCAAGCCCGCTTCGAACACTTTCTCAATGAGATAGTCATGCCGCGCTTTTTTGTTCTCAGCGATGAGTAACACCCCAGCCATAAGCACTAATTAAACACCTAAAAAGCTTCAGGCACAAGTTATGATCCAGAAAGCAGGCACCCCCAAATTTAAACCTATGGCCATAATTCCAAGCTCCCTAGCTCTCGAGCAGATAAACTCTACTTTTAGCGAGATCCCCTGCGATAGTTTACAGTTTTTCTGAGTCTTTTTATTCTAGGAGCAGAACGTCTTTCTACGCTAAAGAAGGAGGGATTATGACCTATCTCCTCAAACAGCTCTTTCAACTTTTTCGTCTCCTGAATAGTGACACAGCCACTTTTTCTCTGGCTTGGGGCTTTGCCTTAGGATGCGTGTTGGGCTTTTCACCCATTTTAAGTCTTCAAGCCTTCTTGGTTTTTGTTATCTGCTTTATTTTTCGCGTACAACTCGGTGCGGCCTTTTTATCGGCTGTTGTATTTAAGCTTATGGCTTTTCTTATTGATCCTTGGGCAGATCGTCTTGGGCGACATATTTTAGAGTATCCAGGGCTACAGGATCTTTTTACCGAGATGTATCAAATGCCTTTGGTACCTCTTACACGTTTCAATAATTCTATCGTCATGGGGAGCGGGGTCATAGGGTTTATTCTGGCCGTCCCTCTATTTTTCGTTTTTGCTTACGCCATCAAAAAATATCGGGAACAAGTGGTGGCCCGATTTAAAAACAGCAAGCTGTGGAAGCTGTGGATCGGAACAAGTTTTTATAAGTGGTATGTGAAGTATCAGGAACTATACGGGTAGGAGAGTAACTATGTCTGAAGAGAATAATAATCAATCCCCTGGATCGAACGCTGACAAGCAAAATTTATCCTCCGAATCAACACCCACTCCACCAGAAACTCGCCAAGTCCAATCAGCCCCCATAGGCGGAGAGCCCTCTAGTCGCTCTTCCTCTGGAGTGGTAAATAAGCCAGAGAAAAAAAAAGGTCCTATCCGCTGGGAAGGCATCATTCCATTTACTATTATCCTTCTTCTTATCGATCTCTACACCACTCTATTTCTGGATTTACACCTTAAAAAAGGCTTAGAATGGGCCGGCTTTGAGTCCCTTGGAGCCGAGGTCAATATTGAAAATTTGAAGACATCATTTTGGAAAGCCTCCTTACAAATCGATGGCATCGAACTGACCAATCCCGATAAACCCACCCACAATATGCTCTATTTGGGACAAATTCGCTTTGCCATGTCTTGGGACGCCTTGCTGCGCGCAAAAATTCTCATTGAAGAAATGGTTACCGAGGGGATCGCTTTTGATACCAAACGCAAAAAACCCGGACGAGTCAAGCCCCCCAAACCACCCAAAGAGGGCCCAAGCCTCTTAGATGAAGCCTTAGCCGATGTACAAAAACGATCACTGAATCAACTTGCCAAGCAAAACGAGGGAAAACTCGGGGCTGATGTGGCAAAACTTTTGAGCGGAGAGGCTGATACCGACCAAATTTTAGCGAGTATTCGTAGCTCACTGCAAACCGAAGCCTATATTGCTAATACCCAAAAGTTACTCGATGAGCAAAAAAACAAATGGGATAATAAACTCAAAAGCTTACCCGGCCAAAAAGAACTTGATGCCATCAAATCACGGGTAACAGGGATTCGCCCAGAAGAGATCAAGACTCCCGAACAAGCGCAAAAGGCAGTCGCAGAGCTACAATCAGCTCTGAAAGAATTAGAATCTCACCTCAAAACCTACCAAGATACCAAATCTGAGTTTGATAAAGACCTCAAAGGCTTACAAAAACAAATCCAGGGACTTCCTAAGCAAATTCAGTCCGATCTGGCCCAACTCCAAAGTTACTTAAAAGCCCCGCAATTAGACTTCAAAAGCATTTTATCCGCCATGATGCAAGATCAAATTCGCCCTTACCTCGCTAAAGTCGCCTACTGGCGCGGGGTAGCGCAGCAGTATATGGATGATTACGACGATTACTTACCGCCCAAATTACGGGAGCGTGGCAGCAAAGAGGATGAACCACTCTTAATCAAACCCCATCCAAGACAAGAGGGAGTAACCTATGAGTTTGGCAAAGTTGGTGGTTATCCTTTGTTTTGGATCAAGAAAATCTCGGTCTCCTCGGTAGCTAATGCCAAACTTGGATTAGGTAACATGAAAGGACAGATCCTGGATATCAGCTCACAACAAAGAATCACCGGCAAGCCCACTCGCCTTCTATTTGAGGGGGATTTCCCTTCGCTAGAGTGGCAAGGGCTACGCTTTCGGGGTGAGTTTGATGCTCGCTCCAAGCTCAAAAAAATCAACTACAATCTCAGTCTAGCAGATTTCCCCGTGGGCAAACAGATACTCATCGATTCGGATCAGGTGCGTATCCATATGTTACCAAGTCGTGGGAGCTTTCTGGCGCAGGGTGAGCTCGTAGGGTTTAAGCAAATCCAACTCTTATTTAAAAAATCCATCCCACAAGTGACCTACGACATTGAGTCGAGTAACTCTGAAGCCAAGGAGTTTTTAAATCAGGTTTTTACAGCCGTACCCAGCTTTTCCTTCGATGCCAGTATTCGTGGCGAACTCCCCCGTGTGAGCTTAAGCTTTGACTCGGATTGGTTTCGTAAGCTCGGAGAAAGCTTCTCCATCGCTTTCAAGCAAAAACTCGAACAGGTGAAAGCTCGCTTAGAAGGAGAGATTCGAAAAGCCCTAGAACAAGAAAAACAAAAAATGGAAAAACAGATCGCCACCTACCAAGCCCAGCTGCAAGGGGAAATTCAAAAAGCTCAGGCCCAAATAGAGCAAGAAAAAGCCCGATTGCAGGCTGAGCAAAAAAGAGTAGAAGAGCAAATACGCAATCAAATCAATGCTCAAGTCGAGCAAGAGAAGAAAAAACTAGAACAAGAAGCCAAGAAAAAAGCCGAGGAGCTTAAAAAGAAATTAGGGTTTTAGCCAAAGCTCTGCTCAAAGTTAATCCACCTGAAAGGATTTTGTTGGCACTGAAGAAGCCGTCTTTTTCAGTTATTTCCTCCCTGGGCTTTTTCGTTTCGACCCGGGGCACACCCTCCATGGCTCAGCTGCAAAGGGCTTTCGCCCTTGGCCATCCATGGTGCAGAGGCCTCCGGGCGAAAGAAAAAGCCCAGGAGGGTATACAAGAAGACGCACTATTTCTCCCAGTTTTTCAACGATTTTTCAGGACAGGCAAAAGAAAAACCCACGCCGATAAGACGTGGGTTTTTTCAATTTTCCTATCTACCAAAAAAACCTGTTACCAAGGTTTGGCAGGCTTACTCATCCTTCTTGCCAGAACCTAAAAGCTGGTCGGCAAATAAATCCCCAAGGGTCGAACGAGAGGAGGTTTGGATCTTCTTTTGATACTCGCTCACATCTGCTTTCGCCTCACGCAACTTCACAAGCTTAGCCGAAAGTCCGATTTTACGAGCATCACGATCAACACTGATCACTTCAGCCTTGATCTTTTGACCAACCTGCACCACATCTTGCGGATGGTTCACTCGCTCGGTCGAAAGCTCCGACACATGGATCAAGCCTTCGATATCACTTTCAAGCTCCACAAAAACGCCGAAATCAGCGACTTTAGTCACAGTCACTTCGTGCTGAGTGCCAATGCCATACTTGTGCTCAATCGTGAGCCAAGGATCGGCCTCGAGCTGTTTGATACCTAAGGAAATCTTCTCATTCTCGGCATCAACACCCAAAACCACGGCGCGAACCTTCTGGCCTTTTTGGTACAGATCCGCTGGGTTATTGATTCGCTTGGTCCAAGAGATGTCTGACACACGTACCAAGCCGTCGATTCCTTCTTCGATACCGATGAACACACCGAAATCGGTAACTGCCTTAACTTCACCTTCAATGATAGTTCCTGGAGGATAAGACTCTTTGATTTCCAGCCAAGGATTAGGCTGCAACTGCTTGAGGCTTAAGCTAATACGACGGTTCTCTTTATCAATCCCTACAACTTGAACTTCAACCTCTTCGCCTTCTTTCAAGAGTTGGGAAGGATGACGAACTTTTTTCGTCCAGCTCATTTCAGAGATATGGATGAGTCCCTCAACACCCTCACTTAAGTCCACAAAAGCTCCGTAATCTGTGAGGCTAACAACTTTACCTTTCACGCGCGAACCCACGGGGAATTGGAACTCCACGGTTTCCCACGGATCAGCCTGTAGTTGCTTAAGCCCAAGGCTAACTCGCTCTTTTTCAGGATCATACTTAAGGACTTTTAAGGTGAGTTCGTCGCCCACTTTGATAACTTCGCTAGGATGCTTGAGGCGGCCCCAAGATAAATCGGTAATGTGAACCAAGCCATCCATACCACCTAAATCAATGAAAGCTCCATAATCCGTGATGTTTTTTACAGTGCCCTTCACAACATTGCCTTCTTTAATTTGCTCCAAGATGAAGGCTTTTTGGGATTCACGCTCTTGCTCCAGTAAAGCACGACGCGACACCACGATGTTACCACGTTTTTTATTGAACTTGATCACTTTGAACTTCAGACGTTTGCCCACGTAACTATCTAAGTTACGCACAGGACGAATATCGATCTGAGATCCTGGCAAGAAGGCCGGAACACCGATATCTACAGATAATCCACCCTTAACTTTCTCTACCACGTAACCTTCAATGACCTCTTGATTTTCAGCAGCACGAGTAATGTCGGCCCAAGCTTTATTCATGTCAGCTTTTCGCTTGGACAATACCGCAAGACCGTTTTCATTCTCCAACTTTTCAATGACGGCCTCTACGGTGTCACCCACCTGCACTTGCGGCCCTTGCTCAAAAGAGCGAAACTCTTCAATGGCAATGACCCCTTCGGATTTGTATTGAAAATCTACAAGAACAAAATCGGATAAAACCGAAACCACTCGCCCCGTAACCACGTCGCCTACTCGATAAGACTGACCAGCGAGAGCCTCAGCAAAACTGACATCAGAAACTTTCGCCGTCTTATTCTTGCCGGCATCCAAGACCTCAGTGTCAAACTGATCTAACAGGGCAATAGCCTTTGCGCGTGAGTTTTGTTGTTTTGTTGCAGACTTATTCATTTCCAAAAAAACCTCCTTAGGGGGGATTCGCTCTGGGCTTATCCACCGAATAAACCGTTGATAACGATTTTTCCCCAGGGGGTCAAAGAGTTTCTTGAGTCATTTTCTGAGCTGATTTCTGAAATCCCGTTTTCCGACACAGGATAGCTAACAACGCAATCTTAACCAAAGCCCTTCTAGACAGCCGCCTTTTTTTCTTTTCCAATAAAGCTACAGCATCACATGGATCAAGACACTAGTTATAGTGATGCCCTTGCTGAGGGGACATAGATATGGACATCGCAAGCCGCCCACTCCGACGAAGACTCCGCACGAAAACCACAGTATGCTACCTCCGTATTTCATTGGTCATAAGTGCCCTAAGCTCGCTCGCTTGGGCCGAATCTTCTGTTGTTACTTACTTCACCATCCAGGAAAGCTTGCGAAGCTCGAATGTGGAAAAATCCTCCATGGAGCCATGGGAAGTGCTGGCTAGCCCGGCAAACAAAAAGCGCTCCGTCTTATCCTTGCTGTCATGGCAAGCTCATAACGACAAACTGGAAAGCCCCAAAGAGCCTTTCAGAAGACGACAACATTATGGTACGTGGATTCGTCGCCGAGATGGGACTTGCTACAACACCCGTGCCCATATCCTGATTCGCACCAGCCAAGACCCGGTAGAGTTCAATAGTCAAAATCCTTGCTTGGTCTCCCGTGGCTCTTGGCGAGATCCTTTTTCGGGAGAGTGGTTCTACCAGGCCCGGGACATTCATATCGACCATACAGTACCGGTGAAGGATTCCTATGAACTGGGCGGACACAACTGGAATGCCAGTAAGCGTTGCGCTTATTTCAATTTTCTAGGGGCTCAAGAACATCTTGTGCCTATCTCAGCCACGGAAAACAGCAAGAAAGCAGATCGCGCCCCTGATGAGTATATGCCCCCCAATAAGAGTTACTGGTGCACTTACTTAAAAAACTGGTTAAGCGTAAAACTCGTGTGGCAGCTCCCCCTATTACCTGCAGAGGCCCAAGCCATTTATCAGTATGCCAAAGATAGCCTGTGCGAGCCTAAAACGTTTGAGATCACCACGAAAGAGCTACAGGCCGTACGCTCTAAGTTTTCTGAACATTTTGAACTCTGCCGGCCTTTAAAACCCCAACCACAGCCAGTTCCGCCCTCCGATGAGACGGATCCAGAAGATGGCAACCAACCCGTGGCTCTTCTACCCGCTGATAGAACCTTGAATCCACGCCCTTTTTACCCCCCTATGCATCAGGAGCAGGCTTCCAGTGATGGCGACGATAGTGTAATCCCGGCTCCCTAATGGAATAAGCCGCTAAACGCCAAGTCGCATCGTGGTGAGATTCCCAAGCTGCCCAAGTGTCTGTGATCTCCACTTGCCAAAACCAAAACTCATCTAACAAGTCCTCGTGAGACCAATCATCAGGGATGCGCCACCCCTGAGCAGGGTGGCATTGAGCATGACGGCTAAGAAGTTTAAGCACAGACGAGAAGGCTACCCTCGCTCCCGCAGGGGCATGAGGGCCAAAACATAGAGACAAAGGCCCTAAGGACATGGGACAGGCTAAGCTTACCAAATCTTGCTCCTGCCCAAAGGGGACAGCCCTCAGAGACTCCGGTGCTAACCGAAACGCATCCTCGCTAAAGAACACTCCGCCTCTAAAACCAGTCACACTGAGGGGTCTAAGCCATACTTCACCCCTTATCATCCCATGAGAGTTAGAAAAAAAATCGGTCACATACCAAAGACCCAAACTAGGAAACTCCCGAACCCAATTCTCCGCAGAGGAAGGGGTTTGCACCGGTAACAATAATCCATAATAAGCCTCCGAACGTAGCGGCAAAGCTAAAGCCTCGGGAGCCCATGGTTCCAAAGCCCACGACCTTTGTGCTTGATACCAAGCGGACACCAAAGTGAAAAAGAGGTATAACTCATCTTTTGCCATCTCCCTGGGGAACAACTGAATCCAGAGATAGGCTCCCGCAATCCCCGATTGTGGTAAAAGACTCAATCGCAAGCGGGGCTCTGGAGCGGGAGCAAAAACCTCTTGCATCCAATGAGAGCTGTAAGTCCCTAACTCTTGGCGCAAAGGGCCCCCTTTGGGCCAAGGGGGAAGCCAAGGTTGTAGCGGGTGAGGTAACACCGAGTTGCCAGGCGGCCAAGTAGTTCCATGACCATGAATCTCAGCAGCTTGGGTATTATTTAACTCATTTATCAAACGCGAGAGCTGATCGGTCCAACCAAAACCCCAATCCAATTCCATATTACACTTCAAGTTGCAAGGCCCGCTCCACAATCAGAGACTCATGCTCGATACCTGTCTCTTGGGCAAAGACCTCTTCGATATCATGGGCAGAGAGCAGTGGTGATAACTCTGAATCCTTGGTAACCAAGTCACGTAAATGAATCTGCTCCTCCTTGGCACGAAAGGACAGAGCCTGAACCTTGGCATACCCCTGTTCGCGAGACCATGATTTATCTACTAGTTTCACCAATAGGCGAGAAGAACAGAGTAATCCCAAGGACGCTGCAAGGTTGGCCCGCACCCTTTCTCGATCCACAAAAAGCCCACTCATCAAACGCTTCAAACGTCTTGTCGCATAGTGCGCTAAAATGAAAGCATCCGGCAGAAAAACCCTCTCTACGGAGGAGTGTGAAATATCTCTCTCATGCCACAAAACGATATTTTCCATCCCTGCTTGCACATAGGAGCGCAACATACGCGCAAGGCCAGTCAGATTTTCCGCCGAGATCGGGTTCTGCTTGTGCGGCATAGCACTAGAACCTTTTTGACCCGCCTGAAAGGACTCGCGCACTTCTGCCACCTCACTTCGTTGCAAGTGGCGTAACTCCACGGCTAGCCTCTCGTAACCCGTAAGTAACATGGCCAGACTCCAGTAACACTCAGCCAGACGATCTCGCGGTACCACCTGTGTCGCCACCGGCTCAATCGCCAGGGATAATCGCTCGGCGACCAAAGACTCTACCGCAGGAGCTTGATTCGAATAGGTCCCCACGGCACCACTCAACTTACAGATGAGAGCCTGCTTGCGGGCCTGCTTCAAGCGAGTAACATTCCGCACAACTTCAGCATAAAAACCGGCCCACTTAATCGCATAGGTGGTGGGTTCAGCCCACATACCATGAGTTCGCCCGAGACATACCAAACCACGATGCTCTTGCACCTTCCGCCTCATGACGGCGGCCAAATCCATTACCTCTTGCAGAAGTAAATCGAAAGCCGCGCGTAATTGCAGACTCAAGGCTGTGTCCAAGACGTCACTACTCGTTAATCCCCAATGAACGTATCGCCCCCACGGGCCAACTCGCGAGGCCACACACTCCACAAAAGCAATCACATCATGCTGAGTGATTTTTTCACGTTCCGCAATTTCCGCCACATCAAAACTAGCCAGTTGGTTAATCGTATGAGCCGCCTCTTTAGGAATCAAACCTAATTCCGCTTGCGCTAATGCTACGGCTTTTTCCACTTCGAGCATAAACTGAAAGCGGCTTTCCTGACTCCATACACCAGCCATTTCTTTCGTTTGGTAACGCTCAATCATCCTCTCCCCCTCAATTGTAGTAACAATTCTTCACTCAGTTTTTTTTCGAATTTAATCCTATCACCCGTAGAGTAGGCCCACGGCCCCGGGATTTCTACCTTTCCTCCCCGGCGAAACCAAAATCCCCTAGGCCAGTCGGGGTATGCCACCGCAAAACTACGTAAAGGATAGACCTGTTCACGAAGATCTGCCACCGCTTCTTCATTAAGCCGCAAGGCTTTGAGAAATCTCTTTTTCACCAGAGGGGTAAAAGATTTTATGCCACTCGGTAACCCAGCGAGCTCCGAAGGCACCTTAACGTACAAGGCCCAATGCAATCCTGCTTTGTCCATGATCTGAGTTGCAAAACAGGATTCTAGCCACTCCCCCACAACCCTGGGATCCCACACAAAAAAAGTTTTGGGCCAAAAGACTTGATGGGGCGAAGCTTGCTTCAGATGTATATCCAAGCGATACCAAGTCGCCCGCGAAAGACTGAGACTGCGATTAGTAATATGAACAACAAATCGGAAAGAATGTTCTGCGACCCGCCAATGATCTTTCTCTTTTTTAAGCTCCGCCTCGGGAGCCAAGATCCCTAAATCACGCAACCTCTCAAAGATATTCTGTTGGGTCTTAGGGGTTATGTGAAAAAAGTTAGCTTGGGTATAAGCTTGCTGAAAATCGTAAGCAAACGACTTGAACCTCCCGCTAGAGGAGGAATCTGCAAAGCCATAGGCTAAAGATTGCCATGGGCGAAAAAGAAAGGCCCTCTGCTGCTCATCGGTAAAACCACTGCGCATAAAGGCCCACTCCCATAAAGGTCGTTCCTGACTTTCAAAAATACAAAAGGGTGTCACGTAACAAAGCCCACGCTCCTGTGGCTCTAAATCCCACCAAAGCTTGGTCCAACGAAAACTCTCCTCATCTGGGAAATCTGTTTGCCACGCACCTAAGAAAGAGGCCCAGTCTTCCAACCACCAAGGGTTCGTAGCCTCTCTGTCTTTAAGCCAAGTGGAACTTGGCCGCCACAAAACTTTAAGCCCCGCTTGCTGAAGATAATGGCTCGCCAAGGAACCCATAATACCATCGGCTTCAATCAGCAAATCGTAGCGAGGCTCCACCATAATGAACTCCTATCCGATCTCATGTTTTTGCCATCGATATTCCCGCACTCCCTGCAGCCCCGGTAACATCTGGATACGCACAAGGTAACAAGCACGCTGGGGTGGTAACCACGCGGCTGGAATCAGATCCGCCCACTCCAACCACACATAGTCACTCGACTTGGCCAGATACGCGTCAAGTTCCAACTCCTCCAGCTCAAAGACCGAACGCACGCGATACAAATCGAAGTGATGATGGGTGAGGCCCCGGGAGTCGAACAAAACATGATGTAAAGAGAAGGTTGGCGACACTAAGTGTTGGGGGTCGACCCCCATGGGTGATAGGAGATGTTGAAGCAAAGTCGTTTTCCCAACACCTACCTCGGCTTGGAGTAGCACAACACAAGGACTTGTTAGATATCGGGATATCCATTGTGAGGCGAGATGCGGGACCTGAGCGAGATCGGCCTGGACGCATTCCACATCGGCAAAAGGAAGTCTCAGAATAGACATAACTTCCTTGTTTTACCGCGAGAGGAGAGAATAGCCAAAACAAAAACCGCCCCACACTCGCTGTTTTAAAAAAACCTCTTGAGCTTTTATTAAAGTTTTATGGACTCAACACTTTTTTCATCTCGAATACGGCGGATTGAAGTCCCACACGTAAGGCTTCACAGACTAAAAAATGACCGATGTTTACTTCTTCAAGATGAGGGAGTAATTTGATTTTCTTTGTCCAAGCGTAATCCAAACCATGACCAGCGTGAACGGCAAGACCCAAAGCATGAGCATAAGTGGCAGATTCTGTTAAGGCTTGCCAAATTTTTCTTTGTTCTGGTCCACGGCTCAACACCCAATGCCCCGTGTGAAATTCAACGGCTGCAAAGCCGAGCTGCGCGGCCCATTCCACCTGCTGCTGTGACGGCTCGATAAATGCTGACACGCGAATGCCTTTTCTCTTCAGGGCCTCCATGTGGCGTTTAAAAAATCGAGACGTCTTTTTAAGATCTAAGCCGCCTTCCGTGGTCAGCTCTTTGCGCTTCTCCGGGACAAAACAAATCCAATCCGGCCTCGCCTTGAAGGCAAGGGGTAACATCTGTTCATTTGGAGCTAGCTCTAAATTGATGGGTAACCTTCGCCAGCGGCAGAGCTTGAAAAGATCAGCGTCTTGAATATGCCGACGATCCTCACGCAGGTGGATGGTGATTTGATCCGCCCCACCCGCGTAAGCTAATTCTGCACACTCAAGAAGATCTGGATAGCTGGTCACACCCCCTCGGACCTGACGGAGAGTAGCACAGTGATCAATATTAACACCCAGTCGAATGAACGATTTTTTGTTCATACTCTTGCCCCCTAGACAGACTAAACCACCCGGGATTAGAAAATCAATTGCTCTCCCAGCAGGTAACCTTCCACCATTTTCGTCACCCAAAAGTCGCTAGATCCCCGATGTGGAGAGATTGAGCTCTAGGGCAAAAGGAAAAAGCCCAAGAAAGAGGCTCACTCAAAGCGTCAAACGGCTAAGTGATTAATTATGACTCAACTCCGACTGTAACACCCCAGCGAGGCGGCTAGCCATATCAGCGATTTGCCGTTTGTTTTTTCCCTCCACCAGGACACGCAACACGGGCTCGGTGCCTGAGTAGCGTACAAAAATACGCCCTTCTCCAGCAAGTTGTGCTTCGCACTCACTTAGTAACTTTTGATACTCCTTGAGTTCCTCTAACGGTTTACGATTTTTGACACGCACATTGATTAACACTTGGGGATAATCCTCAATCACCCGATTAAGCTCAGAGAGCTTCACTCCCGTCTCTTTCAGCACCTCAAGCACCTTTAAAGCAGCAATGCAGCCATCACCCGTCGTGGTGTGGTCAAGGAAAATGATATGACCACTCGATTCCCCGCCAAGATTAAATCCCCCTTGTCTTAGGGCCTCAACCACGTATTTGTCGCCCACTTGAGTCTTGACGACGGTGATTCCATTGTCTCGCATTTTCTGCTCCAGCCCAAAGTTACTCATCTGGGTTACCACCAAAGTGTTATGTTTCAACTGACCTTTGGATTTCATGTGTAAAGCACAGACACCGAGAATGTGATCCCCATTCATAATCTGACCTTTTTCATCCACCAAGATAAGCCGGTCCCCATCACCATCTAAGGCCACTCCGACATCCGCCCGGTATTGCCTTATGGCCTCGCTGACCGCTTCAGGATAAAGAGCGCCGGCCTTATCGTTAATGTTCAGGCCGTTAGGGGCATCCCCCAAGGAAATGACCTCTGCGCCCAGCTCCTCAAAAATGCGCAAAGCTACCTTGTAAGCCGCTCCATTGGCGGTGTCTAAAACAATTCTCAGGCCATCCAGAGTGTAACGTTCAGGGAAAGTGGATTTGGCAAACACAACGTAACGCCCCTGAGCATCGTCAATGCGCTTCGACCGCCCCACACCCTCACCTTCCACCAAATGGGGGGTGAGGTCCTCCTCAAGAACGAGCTGTTCAATTTTTCGCTCGAGTTCGTCAGGGATTTTGTAACCATCATAACCAAAGATTTTGATTCCGTTGTCATGATAGGGATTGTGACTGGCGGAAATCACAATCCCCGCGTGAGCGCGCATATTGCGAGTCAAAAAACCAATACCAGGGGTCGGTAAAGGCCCCAATAGCAAAACATAAACCCCCATGGAGTTCAGTCCTGAAGCCAAAGCTTGCTCCAGCATATAGCCAGATAGTCGAGTATCCTTGCCGATTACGACTTTGATGGGACCTTTGTTGTCGTAAGGTAACCTTTGATTTTTCAAAATGTAACCCAAGGCTTGGCCGACTTTGACCACCACCTCGGGCGTCATGGGCCAAACATTGGCTTTGCCACGAATACCATCTGTACCAAAAAGTTTTTTGTCGAGCATGGAATTAGCCATAACAAACACAATAAGATTGATCAAACATCAAAAGGCACCTACGGCCCTAAAGCCGCCTTCGCCCGCTGGTACCACTCTTCTTTACTGGACTGAGGTAACTGACAAAACTCGGAAAAAGCTAAGCCTGATAATTGCCAAGCCTTCTCCACTCGCTCCACAAATCGCCGTGTGCAAGTGGCCAAAGCTAAAGCGGGATCCACCTCCGTATGTCGCCCCCATTGCACCAGAGCAAACAAAAGATCTCCCAATTCGTGGCTTTTTTCCTCGTCGCTTATGGCTTCCTGTAACTCGGCCCATTCTTCACGCACTTTTTTCCACACTTCATCAGCATTTGACCAATCAAAACCCCAGCGCGCAGAAATCTGCCCAATGAGCCATGCCGCCTGCAAGGGGGATTTTCCTAAAGCGGCTTTTAAGTCAGAAAACTCGGGACCTGCTTGGGTGCTTTCCCCTTCGCTTAGATCCGCTTCACGCTCCGCCCGTGCCTCCAGTTTTTCCCGAGCCTTTATGGATTGCCACAAGGCCTTCACTTCTTCTTCGCTTTGGGCATGAACCCCAGAAAATACATGAGGATGACGACGCACTAGCTTGTCAGCTAAGCCTTGAACAATCTCTCGTAACTGAGTTTCTCCTCGCTCCGACAACATCTGCGCTTGAATGACCGCTTGATAGAGAAAATCTCCTAACTCCTCCCGACGCTCAGAGGAATTACCCCATAAAATAGACTCCGCAGCCTCGTATGCCTCTTCCAGCAAGTAGGGAACCAAAGACTGGGGAGTTTGCTTGATATCCCAAGGGCAACCACGCTGAGGATCACGCAAACGTTGCGTAATCCGATAAAGCCTAATCACTTGTTCGGCTAACTGACGCTCCTCTTCACTCCAGCTGGTCACCGCAGCTGGTTGCATCCACTCACCCGCCATCTGCTCTGGGGAAAGCGGCATAAAAACCACCTTTTTTCTCTATTTCACGCAACTCAGCAGCTGGTTGAAGACGAGGATACTTTCTTCCCCAAGCCTCAAGCTTTGACAAAATGTTACCAATTCCGACACGATCCGCATAACGCAAAAGCCCCCCACGGAAAGGAGGAAAACCTGTACCCATAATCATAGCCAAATCGGCCTCAGCCGCTGAGCCTACAATTCGATCGCTAGCTAAGGCTCGTGCCGCTTCGTTGACCATAGCATACACACCCCGCTCAATGCACTCCTCATCAGATAAGGGGTTGCGTGGAGCCGTCAAACCTAAAGCACTATAAATGTTCGGATCCACGTCTTGTCGCTTGCCTTGAGCATCGTAGAGATAAAAGCCTTTTTTCGTTTTTTTACCCAAACGGTCTTTCATCTCCTCGAGCTTCACCATGAGTGGAGCTATCTCTACCCGCTCACCAAAGGCTTTCTTGAAAATCTTGAGCACTTTCACACAAACATCAAGCCCCACTTCGTCCATGAGAGCGAAAGGTCCCATGGGCATACCGAACTGCTTCACATAGACCTCATCCACACGCTTAATATCTTGCCCTTCCTGCATTAAAAAGGCTGCCTCAGCCATATAGGGTAACAACAATCGATTGACCCAAAAGCCAGGTCCATCTTTGACAACCACAGGCATTTTACCCATACGCTTAGCGAGTTCAAACACGGTCACAATAGTTTCATCGCTGGTGAGTTCTCCGCGAATGACCTCCACCAAAGGCATTTTATCTACGGGGTTGAAAAAATGCATACCGGCAAAGTACTCTGGCCGCGGATAGGCTTTGGCCATTTCATTAACACTTAAAGAGGAGGTATTGGTAACGACAATCGTGTTATCCCGCACTTGCGAGGCCAATTCCGCAAAGACTTTCTTCTTGATTTCAAGATCCTCTACAATGGCTTCGACTACCAAGTCAGTCCTTTTAAAATCAGCATAATCAAGCCCCCCCGAGACCAAAGACATTTTTTCCCGAAACTCATATTCCGAGATAGCCTTCTTTTTGAGTAACTTTTGCCACAAGGACTGAGCGTGCGCTAAAGCCTTAGCAATGGCTTGATAATTCAAATCCTTCAAACGCACCTGGATACCTTTGTCGGCGGCCACATAAGCGATACCACCCCCCATAGTTCCAGCACCCAACACACTCAGGTGATGAACGTCCCGCGCTTTGATGGCCGGATTACTTACACCCGACTGCTTTTTCACCATCTCTGTGAGATCAAAAACGTGAATGAGATTTCTTGATACCTCGGTTACAGCCACCTCGACAAAAGCTTGCCGCTCCACCTGCAAAGCCAGAGTGCGATCATGGTAACCATAGGTTTTTTCAATCACATCAATCGCCTTCAAGGGAGCTGGATAATGCCCGTGAGTCGCTTTGAGTACACCCTTTCTTGCCTGAGAAAAAACCAGAGGACGGCCTAAAGGAGAATGCATGAATTGATCGACCAAGGATTTTGGCTGGTAACGCTTAGAGTTTTTACGACCTTTTTGCTCTTTAACCCAAAGCCTAGCATACTGTTCTAACAAATTGGGATGGACTACTAAGTCCACCAAACCCATTTTCATAGCCTTATCAGCTTTGACCATTTTCCCTTGTAGAATAATATCCAAAGCATTCGGTAACCCAATCAAGCGTGGCAAACGAATACAACCCCCGAAACCAGGAATAATGCCCAACTTGGTTTCTGGCAGCCCAATTCGAGTAGAACTGTCTTCGGTAGCAATTCGAGCGTCACAAGCTAGAGCGAACTCAAGTCCGCCACCAGCGGCTGCTCCATGTATCGCAGCCAAAGTGGGCATAGGCAGATCCTCAAGCTTGTTGAAGATCTCTTGCCCTTGCTTTACGGCCATTTGAAACTCTTCGGCCGTTTGTAAGCGTTTAATCTCATCGATATCAGCGCCGGCCACAAAAATCTTAGGTTTACGCGAGATAAACACCACCGCCTCGAAACGGCTCGCGCGCAGCTCATCCAAGACTTCAGAAAGACGTAACATCATAGGACTGGACCACTTGTTCACCTTACTGTCTTCTTGGTCTAATTCGACCCAAGCCCAATTGCCCTCTGGACGAATGCGAATGCTATTTTTCATGTAGCCCCCTTAAGATGCTAAGCCTCATTTTCCAAAACCATAGCGCCACCCTGGCCACCACCAATACACAGAGTCGCTAAACCAAATTGCACTCCTCGCCGTTTCATTTCTTTGGCCAGGGTTAAGACCAACCTTGTTCCTGTAGCTCCCACGGGATGACCAATCGCAATGGCTCCACCATTGACATTGAGACGACTGATATCCAAAGCTCCGACCTTTTCGGGTAACCCTAATTTTTCTCTGGCAAATTGGTCACTATCGAAGGCCTTTAGACAAGCTAACACTTGAGCGGCAAAGGCCTCATTGATTTCCACCAAGCCCATATCCCTGAGTTGAAGACCGCCGGCCCGTTTTAGGGCGAGTGGTGTGGAATAAACCGGGCCCAGTCCCATGCGCTCGGGCTCCAAGCCGGCAAACCCATAGCTTAGAATACGTGCTAAAGGTTTGTAGCCCAACTCATTAGCCTTCTTTCGACTCATCAGTAACACCATCGCGGCTCCATCCGTAATAGGACAAGAGTTACCGGCGGTAATGGTTCCTGTTCTCTTGTCAAAAAATGGTTTAAGCTTGGCTAAGGCCTCCATGGTCTGATTCGCACGGGGGCCAATATCTTCAGAAACTATCTCTTCGTATTTGGGCGGTAGAGCGAAAGGCACGACCTCCTCGGGTAAGCGTCCCTCTTTCCATGCCGCCGTCGCCAACTGATGAGAGCGTAGTGCAAACTCATCTTGCTCTTGCCTAGAAATCATCCACTCTTTGGCTAAAATCTCGGCGGTTTGCCCCATGTTGATACCACGAAAAGGATCCGTGAGCCCCCGCATGACCGAAATTTCAGGGAAGAAAGGATTTTTTTGGTTTCCCTGAGCTAAAGCGAAAATCTGTTTTATGTAGTAACCAAAGAGCTTACCCAAAAGTGGCAAAGCCTGACCAGGGCCTTTAGCGGCAAAAAGTTCAGCAAAGAGTTTTTGATACGGCTTGGGTAACAATATAGGTAGCTGCGACATGCTTTCGGTTCCACCCGCCACAACAACATCCATCATGCCCGAACGAATCTTATCAAAACCCTGACTAATCGACTCCAACGCCGAGGCACAGTTGCGATGCACCGTATAGGCCGAGGTTTTTAAAGGTATCCCCGAGCGCAGAGCAATCACCCGCGAAATGTTCACAGAATCCGCTGGGTTACCGGTGTTACCAATGATCACTTCATCGACAATCTGTGTATCTAACTGGGTGCGCGCAATAAGTTCACGCAAAGCCACTTGGCCGAGCTCAGCAGGATGAACATCCTTCAGTTTTGTGCCAGCTTTGGCAAAAGGCGTTCGCACCCCATCCACAATCACCACATCTCGATCATGCTTAGCCAGGCTCATGGACTCTCCTTTGTAAATATCCTGTATTCTTTTAAGACAAAAAACTTAAGACCTTCGATGAGTTTTTCCAAGATTTGCCTCTTGGGTTGATTTAAATATCCGTCACTATCCTATGTGATGACTAAAAAATTGGATAGATATTTTTTTATTAACGTCGGGCTCGTCCTGTTACTTTCGTTTCCCTGTCTTATCGCAGCCAAGGATAAGCAACCCCCTCCGCTAAAACGCATCAGCCCGCAAGAAGTCGTGGGCACAATCTTCGACGGTAAGGAGGCTAGTGAGGAAGTTGAGCAAAAACTAAGCGGTGAACAGCTATTCCTAGACCCCGACCTTGGTATAGTAACCATAAGCAAGATCCCGGGAGTGCGTTGGCAAGACTGTCGCCTGGACCCCGAGCTCTGTGTGGCTTGGCCTGATCCCAGTGCCAAAATTAAAAGAGTTCCCGGAGAGAAAATACTCTATGTGGCCCATCCTCACCCCGGAACGGGACGAGTAGAGAATGTTCCCTATGTAAAAATCGAGTATGAGTATCAACGGGTTGTGAAGGAGAAACCTAATGAACCTCCCCGCATCCTGACTCAAAAGGGCTCAGGCTGGATTGATGCGCGCCTGCTACGCGCCGAAAAACAGACCCCTCTTTACGCGCGTAAAAAGGCGGGGGCCGATAACAAATCCTCCTCTACAGGAACAAAAGAAAGTTGCAACTCACCAACGCAACAAAAATCATTTTCGGTCAATCAACTCCGTGATTTACAGAAACACCTTCCTAGCGATGCCGAATCTCGTGTTCAAGTAAGTGTTGATGAGGTTAAAAAAGTTATAGGCCAATGTCCATTAAATCCACCCACTCAGAAAAAAACCAACCAATGGAAAGGTAAAAATATCTACGAGCACGAAATGTTACCCTACTGGAATCGTTTGGCTCCGCCCAAGGGGCTTGCTAAGGAGGTGCGCCCGGGAGAATTTGTGCCCGCCACCAAAGAGGACCTGATCAATATCGATGTTTTGGCTCGCACTCTGTATTCCGAGATGAATGAGTGTTTTTCGGTGGGTTTGCAATTTCCGATGGCGGTGGCCAAGGTCGCCATGAATCGCACCGAGCTTGCTGAACAAGGAAGAGCTCCCGATCACTATGTAGACAATGATTCCAAGTTACCACGCTTATCACGTATTCTCACCGCTCCTAGCCAGTTTTCCGTGTGGAATAATGTGACCAATCCCCGTGATAAAACACTCCTGATGGCCTTATGCCCCACCCGAAATGACTCTCCTCGCAACTGGAAGGGCGAAACACCCAACCCTATGGATCTTTACGCCTGGGAGAAATCTGTGCAAATTGCTACAGAAGCAGTCCTTTTTCCCGCTCGCTTCCGAGAGCAGACCCGCGAGGTCACCCAGCTTTACTACACCTCGAAGCGGAGTCAATTTTTGAAAGGTTACGAATCACCAAAACCGGCTCCAAAAATCGAGGGTCGCCCTGTGCATTCTTATCAATGTATGTTCCTATGGGAGAAAAAATAATTATATCCCCGCGCGGTGACGTTCTTCCTCATCCACCACGGAGAGAATACCCCCTTTCAGTTGGGGTCTATAAGCCAAACGTTTAATATCGTAAATAAATTGACCATCCGCTAAGTCAGGGATTTGCCACTCCGGCCCCATACGAATAGCATCCACCGGACAGGCCTCTTCGCAAAGGCCGCAGAAAACACATCGAAGCATATCGATTTCATACTTGATGGGATATTTTTCCACCGTGGGATCGGTATGCTCACTGGCTACGATGGTGATACACTCCGCAGGACAAGCCGTTGCACACAACATACAAGCCGTACAGCGCAAAGAACCATCTTTTTTAACTGTTAAAACATGGTTACCCTTGAAACGTGGAGAATAGGTGTATTTCTCTTCGGGATAATTGTAAGTCACCCGCTGGCTGGGCTTGAACAAATTACGCAGCAAATGCTGCATGGTTATTTTAAGCCCACCGAGAATGCCTAGAAAGTACCACATCCCGAGGGCTTTTTCTTCTTTCTCTTGCGCTTGAGTTTTTTCTACGCTCATAGTTCATGCCTCGATAAAAATTCACCCGATGTATTTTTTATCTCTTTGCTTCTTTTTCTAAGTTGCACTCGCCAGTCGCAATAGTCCCGTGGCACTTGTACCGGCTTGTTCTGGCTACACCCGTACTCGCATAAAAATAAACTCGTTACGCTTACGAGTTTCATTCATGACTCGATCAACAG
>CAZZMS010000050.1:0-7128 GCA_964655485.1 uncultured Pseudobdellovibrionaceae bacterium
ATCAATTGCTTGTTGCAAGTCTTGTGCATCTTGAGCAGGGATTTTTTCTTTATTCTCTGCTAAGGTTTTTTCGATTTGCAAGATGGTGCCATCAAGTTGATTTCTTTTTTCAACTGTTTCACGGGCTTTTTTGTCTTCAGCTTCGTGTGCTTTTGCATCTTGTACCATGCGATCGATTTCTTCTTTGCTCAAACCGCTGCTGCTGGTAATAGTGATTTTTTGCTCTTTGCCAGAAGCTTTGTCTTTTGCAGAAACATGTACGATACCATTGGCATCGATATCAAAAGTGACCTCAATCTGCGGCACTCCACGCGGCGCTGGAGGAATACCCACCAACTCGAAACGTCCAAGAGTTTTGTTGTCTTGGGCCATTTTGCGCTCACCTTGGAGAACGTGAATGTCCACACCCGGCTGATTATCAACGGCGGTCGAGAACACCTGAGACTTTTTAGCGGGGATCGTGGTGTTACGCGGGATAAGCACAGTCATCACTCCGCCAAGAGTCTCAATCCCTAAAGACAAGGGAGTAACATCTAACAAGAGCATGTCTTTCACATCCCCTTGCAAAATAGCTCCTTGGATAGCCGCACCCACAGCTACCACCTCATCAGGGTTAACGGATTTATTGGGCTCTTTACCAAAAAACTCTTTGACCCGTTTTTGAATCAAAGGCACTCGAGTGGATCCACCCACTAAAATCACTTCATGAATATCAGAAGCAGAAAGACCAGCATCTTGCAACGCCTTACGACAAGGCTCGAGCGAACGCTCCACGAGATCTTCAATCATTTGCTCAAACTTCGCACGAGTCAATTTAAGGTTCAGGTGCTTAGGTCCACTCTGATCTGCGGTGATGAAGGGTAAGTTAATCTCGGTCTCCTGAGCGGAAGAAAGCTCAATTTTGGCCTTCTCGGCAGCTTCTTTAAGACGCTGCAAGGCCATCTTATCATTTTTTAAATCAATGCCTTGATCTTTTTTGAATTCGGCAATCATCCACTCCAAGATGCGAATGTCAAAGTTATCACCACCTAAGTGAGTATCCCCATTGGTGGATTTCACCTCAACAACTCCATCACCTACCTCGAGAATAGAAATATCGAAAGTACCGCCACCAAAATCGTAAATGGCGATCTTTTCTTCTTTCTTTTTATCCATCCCGTAAGCTAAGGCAGCTGCTGTAGGCTCGTTGATGATTCGTTTCACATCAAGCCCCGCGATGCGACCAGCATCCTTGGTGGCCTGCCTTTGCGCATCGTTAAAGTATGCCGGTACGGTAATGACCGCTTCGGTCACAGGCTCACCCAGATAATCCTCAGCCACCTTTTTGAGTTTCGCCAAAACAGCAGCACCAATTTCTTCCGGAGAAACGAGCTTGCCCCCTTGCACTTGGAAGGCACAGTCGTTTCCTTTTTCTACGACTTTGTAGGGAACAAGCTTAATTTCTTCTTGTACTTCGGAGAAACGTCGACCAATAAAACGTTTGGCCGAATAAATCGTATTTTCTGGGTTGGTTACCGCTTGCCTTTTAGCAATTTGACCTACTAAACGTTCACCGTCTTTGGTAAAGGCGACCACTGAGGGCGTAGTGCGTGCACCTTCTTCATTTACTAAAACCTTGGGCTCTCCACCTTCCATGATGGCCACCACAGAGTTGGTGGTACCTAAGTCAATACCAATAATTTTTCCCATAACGACTCCTTTTTTGGGGTTTTTAGGTTCAATCAAAAGGTCAATTTGAGATGTTTTTAATAAAGGTCAAGGCTGGGGATCATTTTTTCTTTTTGAAATTAAAAAGGCTTGAGCCTTTAGCTGATTTTTCATCACCCACGGATAGTCCCCGGATTTGGGCTAGCTCCTTTAGCAGAGCCT
Organism: uncultured Pseudobdellovibrionaceae bacterium; assembly: GCA_964655485.1. Classification (GTDB taxonomy): domain Bacteria; phylum Bdellovibrionota; class Bdellovibrionia; order Bdellovibrionales; family Bdellovibrionaceae; genus JANWYU01. The sequence goes on from CAZZMS010000050.1 coordinate 1,870, forward strand.
CCTCCTCGCTGGTAAGCTTTTTCGGAAGCTGAATGCGCAAATGATAGATCATATCTCCCCTTTGAGAACCACGAAGTGAGGGAATTCCCTCATGCAGTACACGCACCTGGTCTCCCGGCTGGCTGCCTGCTGGGATCTTGACCTGAGTTACTCCCAACGGAGTCTGTCCCTCCACCTGACCACCTAAAAGCATGATAAGATAGTCCACATCCAAAATACTATGGAGGTGGGCCCCTTCCCGCTCGAAGCGCTCATCTGGCTTGATCCTGACCTCCACATACAGGTCTCCCGCCGGCCCGCCTCGGTAACCTACCTCTCCTTCTCCTGAGAGTCGCAATCTTGTTCCATTTTCAACCCCCGGGGGAATGGGAACTTGTAAGCGCTTTTTATGCTTCACTCGACCCTGACCACGACAACGCCGACAGGGATCTGGGATCGTCACACCTTCCCCATGACAAGTGGGGCAAGTGGTGGCCACGGTGAAAAAGCCCTGCTGTCGGATGACTTGCCCTTGCCCTCGACAGGTAGCACATGGCTTGGGATCTGATTTCGTCTGACTCCCCGTGCCTGCACAATCAGGACAATCCATCTCGGTTTCAAACTCGATTTCCTTGGTAACACCTTCGATCACTTCTTTGAGTTGAATTTCGGTGACATAACGCAAATCGGCCCCTTTGCGTGGTCCTTGCCGACGACTGCGTTCCGCCTGACGGCGAGAAGCTCCGCCGAAAGTCCCGCCTCCAAAAAAATCACCAAAGATGTCCGAGAAGGCGCTAAAAATATCTTCAACATCCTGAAAACCACCGGCACCACCAAAGCCCTGCTGAGCCCCATAACGATCTGGCCCTAGACGATCATACAAGCTACGCTTCTCTGGATCACTCAGAACATCATAAGCTTCCGCTGCTTCTTTAAATTTTTCTTCGGCTTCTTTGTTACCGGGATTACGATCCGGATGATACTGCATGGCTAACTTACGATAGGCTTTTTTTATCGTATCCAAATCGGCATTGCGATTAACACCTAACACTTCATAATAGTCTCGTTTAGCCATGTCGTTACCTTGGGAATGCTCGAGTTTTCTGTCAAGGGTTTTGTATCGCAAAGAGAAGTGAGCGGGAGTTTTGCTTTCGACTCAAGGCAAGCCCTTCACAGCTTAGGCTGCAACGAGCTTGCGCCCTTGAGCACCCACAGGGCAGAGGCCTCTGGGCGAAACAAAAAGCCTAATAAGGAGACCACCACGAAAGACGCAGCGTATCTCCCAAGTTTTAAACGATTTTTATCACAATCCCGGAGATTATTTTGTTACCAGAAACGTTAAAGTGCAGGACTGTCCAGCGGTTCAAGGCGTGCTGGAATGAATCAGAGCGAGCGAATGACAGTCCTAACATAGAAAAAAAAGGGGTGCAGACAACACCCCTTTCATGGACCTGATAAAAGCCCCAATCAGTAACTATTTATTTTCAGCCGCTTTTTTGGCCTGATATTTTTTCACCAACTCGTCTTGAATATTTCGGGGCACTTGCGCATAGTGGGAAAACTCCATGCTAAACTCCCCTTTCCCTTTGGTAGCACTGCGTAGGTCTGTGGCATAACCAAACATTTCGGATAAAGGCACATGAGCCTCGATGACTGCGTTACCCTCAATCCCGGTGGTATTAACGACCACACCTCGACGTTGGTTGATTTGCCCTACGGCAGCCCCCTGATATTCTTCAGGCACTGTGGTTTCAAGCTTCATGATGGGCTCAAGCACAGCGGGTTTTGCCTTGGGGTAAACTTCCCGCATCGCCGCCATGGCACAGATCTTAAACGCCATGTAGCTTGAATCCACATCGTGATAAGCACCGTCGGTGAGCTCCACTTTGACGTTCACAATGGGGAAGCCAATCAATGGTCCTTTAGCACATTGTTCACGGAAGCCCTCCTCTACGGCAGGGATAAACTCTTTAGGAATACGACCACCCACGACTTTGTTTTCAAACAGGAAGGTCACACCGTCTTCACGGGGTTCCATGGGTAAAATCTTACCAATGACCTTAGCGTACTGACCGGCACCACCCGTTTGTTTTTTGTGTTGGTAATCGTAATCAGCCTCTTGCGTGATCGTTTCACGATAGGCCACCTGAGGCTGCCCCACCACCACATCACATTTAAACTCACGCTTCATGCGCTCGATATAAATCTCTAAGTGTAACTCACCCATTCCTTGAATAATGGTCTCACCAGATTCCTCATCGCGATACACACGGAAGGTGGGGTCTTCCTTGCGGAATTTTTGTAGGGCCTTCGAGAAGTTGTTCTGTGAGCTTTTATCCTTCGGCGACACGGCCAAAGAGATCACAGGATCCGGTACGTGCATAGACTGCATGGCCACTTCATAACCTTCGTGCGTGAAGGTATCACCCGAAGCACAGTCAATACCAAACATGGCGACGATATCCCCGGCACTCGCACCTTCTAAGTCCTCCATTTTATCAGCGTGCATACGCACCACACGTGGTACCTTCACAGATTTTTTGGTCGTTGTGTTGTAGATAAAATCACCCTTGTTCAAACGACCTTGGTAAACCCGCATGAAGGTCAGCTGACCGAATGGCGTGTCTTGAAGTTTGAACGCCAAAGCCACGAGAGGCTTTTTATCGTCGGGGAAAAGGTCAAACTTGGCCTCATTGTTTTTGAGATCTAAAGCGTGCTCTTTTTTCTCAGCGGGAGTGGGGAGATAATAAACAACCGCATCCAGTACGTGCTGCACGCCCTTGTTTTTAAAGGCCGAGCCACAGAACACCGGAACGAGCTTCAATCCGATGACGGCTTTACGGGTGGCTGCACGAATCTCATCGATAGTGATTTCCTCTTCCATCAAGAATTTTTCACCGATGTGCTCATCCACATCCGCAAGCTTTTCGATGAGAATACGACGATACTCTTCGGCTTGCGCTTTGAGATCTTCGGGGATCGGAATTTCCACGATGTTTTCCCCATACTCACCCTCGTTGACGAAGGCTTTCATTTGCACAAGATCCACCACGCCACGATGCTGATCCTCAAGACCGATGGGAATCTGATACATCACGGCGTTGAGCTTAAGCTTATCCACCAAGGCATCTTTCACACGAAAGGGGTTAGCCCCCTGCCGATCGAGTTTGTTGACGAAAGCAAGGCGGGGCACCCCGTATCGTTTCATCTGGCGGTCCACCGTAATAGACTGCGATTGTACCCCTGCCACACCACACAGAACCAAAATGGCGCCGTCCAATACGCGCAAGGAACGCTCCACTTCAATGGTGAAGTCCACGTGCCCGGGAGTGTCGATCAGATTAATCACGTGCTCTTTCCATTGCACCTGAGTACACGCAGACTGAATCGTAATCCCTTTTTCCCGTTCCAAATCCATGAAGTCCATGGTGGCACCCACTCCGTCTTTTCCTTTGACTTCGTGGATGGCGTGAATTTTTCCCCCATAAAATAAGATACGCTCTGACAAGGTGGTTTTACCCGAGTCAATATGTGCTGAAATACCAATATTCCGAACCCTGTGAATATCCCACTTTGCTGACATAATGTCTCCTTCTTGATTGGGCGATTGGAGTTTGAGTTTTTTCTCCTATCATGGTCCCATGGGAATTGTAAAACCCTCAGCTAAAGCAGGAGCTCTCTTTTGATGCTAAGTGCCAACCCCATTCCGGATGCTTGGCCAATAAAAGAACTGAAACCGTGGCAAGAGCGGGCATGGTCCAAGCTTACTCAGGGCCAAAGCGGTTTAGTCGTGTTACCTACAGGCTATGGGAAGAGTTTGTTATTTCAGCTGTGGAGCTACCACCACCCCCAACAGCTGACCTTGGTGCTTACCCCGCTTATAGCTTTGATCGAAGATCAGCGCCGAAGGGCGAGAGAGCTTGGCTTACGCGCCGAGGGACTACACAGTGGCTTAAGCAGTGAGCGCAGAACAAGTGTTTTACGCCAACTCATGCAAGGCGAAGTGCAACTTTTGTTTGTTACCCCTGAGCGATTACGCCAGACAGAGTTTTTCGGACTTTTGCTCTCCCGAGGGTTGGGCTTATTGGTTGTGGATGAAGCTCACTTGATCAGTCAATGGGGCCATGATTTTCGGCCCGACTATCGCCGTATTTGCGAGTTTCAGCAACACCTGCAGGCCAAGCAAACTCTTGCCCTTACGGCTACAGCGACAGTGGAAGTACAAAAAGATATTCAGGCACACTTGCATCTTGATCCAGACTTTCTGATAACCGCACCGGTAACAAGAGATCGATTATCATTAAATGTTCATCAGGTGTCCACAGCAGAAGACAAATGGGAACTTTTAGCCCATCACCTACAAACGGCCCAAGGCCCCAGTCTGGTCTATACCAGCTTAATTCAAACCTCTTATGAGGTTTTTAAGAAGCTCAAAAATCAGGGTCTTGAATGTTACCTTTACCATGGTGAGCTTGCATACTCTAAAAAAAAAGTACAAGCCCGTGGTTTCTTAATCTCCGAGGCTGGCGTCATGGTGGCCACTCCTGCCTTTGGCATGGGAGTTGATAAACCCAATATCCGTCAAGTGATTCATTTTGAATTACCGGTTAGCTTAGAGAATTATTATCAGGAGGTGGGGCGCGCGGGCCGCGACGGGCTCACCGCTTGGTCACATCTCTATTATTTGGAGGATGATTTATTGACCTCCATGGAGTTTCTGAAATGGGCCAATCCAGATGTAGCCTACATAAGCCGTGTCTTTGATCTACTCCTCAGCCATCCGGAGTGGTTCAACCAACTTTCGCTTCAAGATCTGCGTCGAGAAGTGAGTTATCACAATCCTCGAGATTTCCGCTTAGAAACCACCCTGAGAAAGCTCACCGATGCAGGATTTCTTGTTACTTGCTCTAACTCCAGTGGTTACCAATGGAATGAAGGTTTAAACCGCAACACGCTTGAGAAAGACTTCAAGGATTGGCTTCAACTACAGAGCCCTGCCGAACGCTTGAAGTGGCAACAAAATAAATTGTATCAATTCGTGCAGTTTATCAAAAATCGAAACACGTGTCGTATGAGTCTTGTAGCGAGCTACTTCGGGCAGCAAGCCCCAGCGGCAAACTGTGGGCTATGTGATTATTGCGTGGGTTGACATTTAGATGACCCCCGGCGAATAGAGCAGACATTTTGCTTTCGCTGGGGCACGCCCTAATTCCCCACAAACCAGCCCACGATTTGGCGCTTAGCCCGGGAAAACTCAATCCCCAGTTCAATCACTTGAAC
>CAZZMS010000051.1:0-10822 GCA_964655485.1 uncultured Pseudobdellovibrionaceae bacterium
CCGTAGGTAACCCAGCGGATGTTTTGAAGGGGGGCTCGCGAGCGGCAGCTTTGGCTTTGGTAGCAGCCGGCCAACAAGTGGAACTTGATGGTCGAAGCAATCAAAAGCCAGAACCCAAGCCAATTCCCCAGAAAGAGCTTAAGGAGCTTGATCGAGAGACAGATGTGGAAAAATCCGAGGAGAATTCTGGAGCGCAAAATCAAGATAAAAACCCAGAAAAAAGTCGATCAGAGCAAGCTAAAAATGAAAATGTAGAGCAAGAGCAAAAACGTGAACAAAATGAGGTAAAAAAAGAAGCAGGAGAGTCACGGCAAGAACAAGCACAAGAACGCAGAGAACAAGCACAAGAACGCAGAGAGCAGGCACAAGAGCGTAAGGAAGTTCGCTCACAGGAGCAAGGAAATGCCTCCAATCCCCAACAAGGCACAAGAGAGAGTCAAAATAATTCCGCGCCCTCTCCAAGAGCCGAAGCAGCGCCTGCACGCTCTGATCTAGTTAAAGTCGATGATTTAAAAGTAGATAATATCAAATCAGGAGTGCAAGAATCTCTACCTGCTAACCGGGTGCCCGCACAAATAGCTCCTCAACTACCTAATCCTGTTTCTCAACCTGCTCAAATCACCAATAACCCTGTAACTAATAACCTCATTGGAGAAACTATTCGCAATCAAGTAGGGACTAGTACACGCCGTCTGCAGATTGGAATTATTAAAAACGAAAATCCGGTACCCACTCCGGGAACAGGCCCCTAAGCCATAGCCACTGGATACCCCCATCGAAAGAACAGCCTGAAAAGCGAACCGCTTCAGACATAGACTTAGCTCCTCGCAAACTAGAAAAAAGGCTACCATTAAAGGTAGCCTTTTTTCTCAATCAACTTTAACTAGGGCGAACTTATCTCTTGAGATTAATGACTTCCTCCAGCAGCTGATCGGTCGTAGTAATTGTCTTCGCATTAGCTTGGAAGTTCCTCTGACCTTGGATCAACTGAACGAACTGACTGGCCAGATCCACTGTAGAACGTTCTAAGCTTTTGGCAAAAATCTTACCTCGTCCGGCACGATTGGGCTGACCGATAGCTGCAACCCCACTCTCACGAGAGTCGCGGAAACGGTTGTTACCTACCTTGAAAAGGGCCTCAGGATTCTCAAATTTAGCAAGCACCACTTGAGCAAGATCCCGCGTTTCACCATTGGAGTAAGCGGCACTCAAAACTCCCTCGTCGTTAAAGCTTAAAGACGTAATAGTACCTGCCGCAGAGCCATTCTGTCGCCAAGCAATCATATCAGATTCTTTCCCATACTGCTTGGTGCCATCGAGTCCTTTTCCACCTTCGTCGATGGCATCTCCAAAATTGAATTTTACTTGCTGATTTTGTAAGGCTCCCCCGGCAAAATTGAGCTCGGACTTTACTACTTTTTGATTTTTCAACTTACCATCCACCGTAAACTCCAACTCCCCTTTTAAAACCTCACTAAGCACTCCGGCTTTCCCTCCGGTCACTTCCTTGCCGTCCACCATTCCACGCCATTCCCACTTACGATCGGCCACTTTGTTGAAGAACATGGTCACTAAATGCTTATTACCCTGAGAGTCATAGACTTCAACCCCTGTGGAATAATGAGAGGTGTAATAGGGATCTTTGGGATCAAACTTCTTATTGGGCTCCGCTCGAGAATCTAGGTTTAATTCCATATAGACTTCGTCAGTGGCCTTCGCAGGAATGAGGGCTCTTGGAAACTTGATATCACCCATTTTATTGACGATTCGACCTTGCTCATCAGTCATGTAACCCTGAACTCTCTGATTGTCATTAGTTACCAAATAGCCCTCTCGATCAAAATGAAAAGAACCATCACGCGTATAGGTTTCACCATCTGACCCTCGCAGCACAAAGTAACCGTCACCGGAAATGGCTAAATCGGTCACTTTTTCCGTTGAATCAATGTTTCCCTGATTAAGAATAGGATTGACTGCACCTATTTTAACGCCTCGCCCGATCTGGTTACCGCCAAGAATCCCTTTTAAGTTCTTTGAAATAATGTCTTGAAACTCAGCTCTTGATGCTTTGAACCCGGTGGTAGATGCGTTGGCGATATTATCTGCGGTCACACCTAAAGCTTCGCCGTGTGCCGTCATACCTGAAATACCGGTGTACATTGAAGACAAAATGCTCATACGACCTCCATGTCATTTGCCAAAACTCAATCCTCGAGTTTTGGGTTCATGAAGGGCCCCCCGTAGTGGGACCAGCCCTTGTTGTTATATGTTACTTTTTTCTGTCCTTAACATTGATCGGAGTCATTCTACATCACAACAGCCGAATCAATGTTGGTAAATACATTTTCCTTAAGCTGTGAGGCATCCATGAGAGTCACCACAGTTTTGTTTTTGACACTCAATATCGCCGCAAGACCGTCCATCAAAACCAGTGCGTCCCTAGATCCTTTGGCGGCTGCCTTCTCCCAAGCCTGTTCTAGTTTGCTCAGCTGCTCCGGACCAAGACTTAATCCTCGGGTTAAAAGTCTTTCTATGGCGTGCTGAGAAAACTGGAGCTGTTTGCGTGCACCTAAGTTCCCTAGACTATTCAACTCGGTCGCAGGGACTTCCATATTGGGCTTTGCACCGAGCTGATCAAAAAGCCTCTTAAACTCATCACTGTCCCGCAGCCGTCGAGAGGATTGATTAGCGCCAGCAGGCCCCCCCCTTGGCTCGGACTAATATGACGAATGGGAACTTTTACTTCACCCCCTTTCATGGTTCACCCCCCGCAGTTCTTTCGGGAGTCTTTACTTCTTTTCCTAAGCGCTCCATCATATCGCGCGATAGAGCTACCTGATCAAAGATTCTATCTAAACCAGGCTTTTCCTCGCGTTCAGGAGCTCCCTGTTCTTGTTCAGTATTTCCTATGCTAGCGGCTGCCGACAAGTCCGGAACTGATACCTCAGACTTTTTCTGGGCTTTCGGGTTAAGACTTGGGTCCTCAATTTTACGAACGTCAGAGAGTCTCACAGTTTGATTTCCAACCAGCAAAATAGCTCCCTGCGGAGTAAAATTCACTCCGGTAACAGTTCCTTCAAAGCTCGTAGTCACTGGCATTTTTTTTCCAAAGTTACTAATAGCCTCAATAGAAACTCGATAGTTGCCCGCGGGTAACACCTTTCCATTTTGGTCTTGTCCATTCCATGACCACACTTGTTGTCCCGCTTTAACTCCGCTGAGCGTGACCTGACGAACAGTATCTCCCCGCTCATCCTTGATTTGGATAGTCAACTTTTGTGCCTCGCTTGGAATACGGTAACTTATATCGTGATCTCTATCACCTTTCACTCTATAAATTTGAGCCGAGTCACCAGCGATTTTTTTACCAATCAGGTTGAGAGTTTGAAAACTTTCCAAGGGCTTATTTTGAGCCTTCAGCTCATCTAAACTTTGATTCATGTTTTGCATCTGCTCGAGTGATGAAAACTGAGCTAGCTGAGCTGCCATTTCATGCGACTTCAGAGGATTGGTTGGATCTTGATGCTTCATTTGTACGAGCATGATTTTCATGAAAGCATCTTTGTCTAACTTATCGTTACCCACTCCTTTCCTTGCGCTGTCCTGAGGCATATAGTTGGGGTTACTAATTTTGTTAGCAAGCTCTCCAACATCATTAACCCCCAGCTTTTTAAGCTCCTCTGAGCTTAGCTGTTGTTCTTTATTTCCGCTGGGGGACGGAGCAACATCCCCCCGCTCTATTTTAGTGGTGCGAGTTAATCCCATAATGGCCATGACCTACTCCCTTCTATCCTACAACATCCAGTTGAGTGCCCTTATTTTGGCTCGCATAACGGCTAGTGACCCGTTGACTGGCTGGCTTCAACGGCTCCACTCCTCCTCTCTCACGACCGACTTGAGTAGAGGCACGATCAGCCCAGTCCTGCCATAATTGATTTTCACGCGCCCACGACTGATCTCGTCGCTCTCCCAACATATCACGCAACAGTCCGAAATCACCCATCCACGGCGAGCGTTGACCGGAATCTGATGTATTGGCATTTGAACCTGCCGACTCATTTCCAGCCACGCGCACTTGGGTCACATCAAGCTGAAGGGCCTCTTTTTGTAAAGACTCTTTAAGCTCTTGCAAACCCTTCTCAATTAGCTTAGCTGTTTCTTGATGGGAGACCTCAAAATCCACTTGTACCTGCCCGGATTTCACACGAACTTTGAGCTCTATGTGACCTAGTCCTTCGGGAGCCAACTCAATACGAGCAGTCCCACCGCCTTGCTGAGCCAGAAGTTCGGTCAGGTTTTGAATCTGCTCAACGCGTTGGGCGTTTAATATCCCGGGAGAATCGCTTTTGAGTGCTGATCCTTGTTTGGATGCCGCCATGATCCCCAAACCACCTAGGGCGAAGGGCCCATGTTGTTCAACACCCAAGTCTACCTCAGAGCTTTTCTTCAGCGCAGAATGGCGAGCGGTGATTCCCACCGTTTTCAATCCTCGTGCGGAAGAACTCTCCTCAAGACTTGTGGGAGGATTCACAACACTTTGCAAATGATAGAAGTTTTGCAAACGGTTTGAGTGACCGGAGGTCGCCCCTGAGAAAGCGTCAGATGCAGCAGAGTATCTGAAAGGCTCGCCACTTCCCAGCTGATGAGAAATAGCCCCTGGCCGACCCTTAAGGTTGAAAAAGGGCGTTCGCGGATCACGCACATCCGTTACTTGCTCCTCCCCAGTGAACTCAGTGGGCGCAGCGGAGGCTACAGAATAGCTTCCACTCTTTTTGAGATGAAATTCTGGAGAGGCTTCTCTTCCTTCATCCTCCGAACGTGCCCCCCCTCCCGGCGGGCCATCATAAAAAAGATGTTCTTTTTGATAGCTCTCTGGAGACGGGATGGCGCTTAGGTTTTTTTCTAGTCCATCACCCATCAAGTCAGAAAACTCATCACTGGCTCCCCAGGACCTGCCAGAATTCGAACCCCAGGCGTTTAGCGATAACTCTTGCTGTGTCGAGCTCAGAAAGTCATCACTCATCCTATCGCGGCCACGAAACACGGGTTCGGGCTGTAAAAAAAATCTCTGCGACAAAGCCTGCAAACGATCTAGCACCGAGTCTTCGGAACTGGATAGCGGAATTTTTCTTGTGCCTTGAGGTAACACAGAGGCTGTAAGTAACGCTCCGGCGACGAGGTCTTCTGGTGCCCTCTCAGCCTCATCTGAGCTCGCAGTTTTTTGACTTTCACCCTCCGAGGAGTCCATGAAAGTCATGCGGTTCGTATCTCCGCTTGGGGCCTTAGCCTCTCCTAAACTGTTACTATCTAACAGCGCGTCGAAACTCTCTGACTCCCAAGGCGTTGCGTCTTGGGCTTGAAAGAGCCCTGGTGGTGCCCCTCCATACGGACTGGGTCCGCTTGTGATTTGCAACATTTTCACCTCCTTGTGATGTGGGTTGCATACCTACTCCTTACTCTACGGACTACTGAATCCAGCAATTCTCTCGGTGAGACTTTTGGCTTTTTCTAGCTTTAAAAATCCCATAATCTCCGCGGCAGTTTTCTTTTTCATGCGAGAAAGGATTTTTGTGGCTAATTCGTCTTGCAATTGACTGAGCACCTCGGCAGCCTGAGCTGGCTTCATAGCCGAATAGACCTCCACTAGTTGATCCACAGTCTTATCACTCTCTTGAATCGTCTTTTGTACCTTGTTTGAAATCTCATCGCGGATTTTTTGCAATTCTGAGAGTTGCTCAGCCAAGGCTTTTTCTTTGCGCGACAATTCTTGCTCCAAAGCATTTAACTCTGCCTCTTTCTGTTTCAAGCGAGATTGAAGCTCGATCAGTGGACCCAAGGCAGAGCCTTCTGCCGATTCCTTTGGAGATTCATTACTAGCTTCAAGGCTCGCCTGAGCTTGATTTTCCCTCACATTTTCTATGGGTGGATTTTTTCTATCTGCACCCAACCCAGAGCCTATAGCATATCCCTCAGTCACCCAGCTCCAATGGACCTGCGGTAGCATCGAGGCAAAATCCTCATCCCACAAGAGACCGAAAGCTGAGGCCATGAAAAAACCACCTGCAACCACAATCCAGATTTTAGCACCCTGCTTCTGCTTTTTGACATCAAGGCCTCTTTTTAAAACAGCACTGGAATCAAGGCCTGTACGTTGATGAAGATCCGCTTTAGGCGCTGATCGTCTAAGCTTAGCAAAATGCTGATGATAGGCTTGACTCATAGCTTTTATAAAGGTCCTCTTCACTTCTTAGACTGCTTAAGAAACCACCGTGTCGCAAACTCCTCGTCCATCATGGATTCGCGATGCTCGATTTCTTTTTTCTCTCTCTCCTTAAAACGCTCTACCGCTTTTTCTTTCATTTTCTTTTCCTTTTGATTCTCGAGCAAGGCTAGCTTTTCATGCTCGACTCGACTAAGGGATATGGAGGTGCGCTGCCGCTGTTGCTCAATCACAAGCTGGGACAAAGAACGAAATTCGTCAGCCCATTCGCCCCACTCGATCGGAGCCTTAAACGACCGGGCCTGGGCCTCGTAGCTGGCCTGTAGCTGTCGATCCTTCAGCTCAAAATCCGCAAAGGCCTCAAGGTACTGCAATCGCGATTGCATCTCTTGAAAAGAGTCCAAACGAGCTAAGGTTTGAAGAAGTTTTGTTTTCTTGTTCATAAGATACTAGCTGCAACGATCAACAATATCGCGCATTCCCCAGTAACAAGACTCGGGATCGCTGGTTTCCTTGGTGCTTTGACGCAAAAACTTTTGAATCTGTGGCCAGTGCTGGATGACCTTATCCAGGGTTTTGTTTTGTCCCTGTTTGTAAACTCCAAGTTGGATCATATCCTCATACTCTTTGTACAGAGCCAACAAGGAACGAAATCGCAAGGCTGTCTCCAACCATTCTTCAGGAACCACGGATTTCATCACTCGACTGTTACTTTGCAAAACATCCACTGCAGGATAGTGTCCCTGATTCGCCAAAGCACGGCTGAGAACGATATGTCCGTCTACGATAGAGCGCACTGTATCACCAATCGGGTCATGGATATCATCTCCTTCAATCAAGACAGTGTAAATTCCTGTTATACTTCCCCCATGCGCAAAGGCTCCCGCTCGCTCAAAAAGCCTTGGCATATTGGCAAAAACGCTTGGTGGGTAACCCTTCATTGCAGGTGGCTCTCCAAGAGACAGCCCAATTTCTCGAGCGGCCATAGCAAATCGAGTCACCGAGTCCATGAATAAAAGCACTTGTGCGCCTTGCGACGCAAAGTACTCTGCTATTGTGGTAGCATAGTAGGCTCCCCTCATACGTCTGATCGCCGAGGCATCACTCGTCTCCACAATCACCACCGAACGTTTCAAGCCTTCCTCGCCTAAGTCATTTTCAATAAATTCACGAACCTCACGTCCCCGCTCGCCAATGAGTGCAATCACATTAATATCCGCTTTCGAGCCGCGAGCTATTTGCGACATCAAAGTGGACTTACCCACACCAGATCCTGCTAAAACCGCTACCCGCTGCCCCATGGCCAGTGTCAACAAACCATCAATGGAGCGAATTCCAGTAACAAGACCATGTCGTAATGGCTCGCGCTCAAGGGGATTAGACACTGGAGGATAAAGCAAGCGTGTTTCCTGTGACTGCCCCCCAGATCGCCCGGCTTTCAATGCTCTCCCCATGGAATCATAAACACCACCCAGCATGTTCTGACTTACAGGTACATGAACAAGAAGGTCATGCAGACTCACTCTTGCTCCTCGACGTATTCCCACATGGTGATCATAAGGCATGATAAAGGCATAGGAGCCAGAAAAGCCCACCACCTCACCCTCAATACGCCCACCTTGCTCCATCTGATTCTCGATGTCCACCAAGGAACCTAAACGACATTCGGGGAGACTCACTTTGATGAGGGGCCCAACAATCTCTTGCACGAAACCTGTCACTTGCATCAAGGATAGGCTTTCGCAAACTTCGGAGTAACGATCCAAGTTCATGACTCGTCCTTGTCAAAGGGATATTAAGAGGCTTTGGGTAAAATCTCGGCCATCTCCGATTCTAAGTGAGAAATTCGCGTGCTTAACGAATTGTCAATTTCCCCCATTTCACTTTTCAACTGTATGGTCGATAGGGACACACTCTCATCAGGTTGCCACTGAATTTTTTTCTGTAAAGTTTCTGGCCAATCCTTGAGCGCATCAAACTGCAGCAAGAGCTCATGTAATCGAGGATGAATACGAACGATAATGTGCTCAGCCTCAGACAAGGCTGTAACCGCTTCTTTCACTAAAGGAACAAGGGAATCGGGGTGGTCATGGCTCCATCCCGGTAACACACTTTTGATCATACGAATAAACAAACGAATAAGCTCTCCCTCATGAAGGGTTGAAATCGCATGCACTTCTTCCGCCATATGCTGCAGCGCTGTCTGGAAAGCCTCCAATGTCTCTGCCCACTCCTCTCGCAAAAGACGCTTGGCCTCCTCCTTGCCGGCGACTAGACCCTCTCTGTAAGCTTGCTCGTATGCGGATTGCTTAATTTCCTCAAGACGCCGATTGACCAATCCTTCAACTTTTTGTTGAACGGATTCCTCTTCCTTTTTTTTTAAGCCAAGACTTTCATGATGCCCTTCGTGCAACTTAAAGTCATCATTCAAGGAAACGGGATGAGACTCCGCGCCTGTCGCAGTCGATGCGGCCTCTCCATGAAAATTCACATCGGACGCCAGATCTGACCAGCGAAACTCTTTGATACCCGAGTGGGGAGAATCACCAGACAAAAAACTAGACCAAGGCATCATCGCCTCCACCACGTGCGATCATAATGCGTCCCTCGGCTTCGAGACGTCTGGCAATATTCACAATCTCTGCTTGCGCCGCCTCAACGTCACTCAGTCGAGTGGGCCCCATATTGGCAAGCTCCTCTTTGATCATCTCAGCCGCACGAGAGGATAGGTTTTTAAAAATCTTGTTCTTAATATCCTCGTTAGCAGTTTTGAGTGCGAGTAACAATTTATCGTTGGGCACTTCTTTAAGTAGAACAGCGATGCCACGATCATCGATTTTGATAATATCTTCAAATACGAACATGAGTTTACGGATCTCTTCCGCCAAGAGAGGATCTTTTTCCTCAAGCTTGGACATAATCGACGATTCGGTTTGTTTATCCATCACATTAAGCATATCGGCAATGGGCTGGTATCCACCCAAAGTGGTTTGTTCTACCGAGCTAAGAGATGACAGCTCTCTCTTCAGTAACTGATCGACCTCCGCAATGATCTCAGGAGAAACGTTTTCCAAATGCGCCATTCGCATAACCACATCGATCTGTAAGGATTCCTTAAGTCGCTTGAGAACCTCACTGCGCTTTTCCGCCTCGAGATGGGCTAAAATCACCGCCACAATCTGAGGATGCTCATTTTGGAGGAAGTTTGCCAAACTCTTCGCATCAACAAGCTCCAATGATTCAAGTGTGCGACCAGCCCCGGATCCCACATTAACACCACCAAGAATAGCCCGAGCACGATCCTCGCCTAACGCCTGAGCAATGACTTCTTTACTGACAGTTTTCTCACTAAAAATGTATTCTTGAGATTCGCTGATAATGTCGTAAAACTCCTCCAGGACCTTTTTGGTAACATGTACAGGTATAACTCTGTACTTTGGTAACAAATTGAGTAATTTGCGCACGTCTCCATCCTCGAGTTGGCTCAGGAGAGGGCGAAGGGCTTCGGGCCCTAAGTAGTTAATTAAAATCGCAGCTTTTTCTATTCCACGCAGATTTTCGTACCTAAGATTGTCCAGCTTAAAAAGCTTCATAACAAGCCTCTCAACAAAGGATGAGATTACTCACGCTTAGCTACCCACATACTCAAGGCCCCACTGGCTTTTTCAGCATCCTCTTCCATCAAGGCCATGATTTTGTCTTTTAATAACTCGGCTTCTGCTTTATCGGGGTCAATAGACTGCTCAAGAACTGGCAAGGCACTACTCATGCCGGGCAAGGCAGTATCCGCGGCATGCAACTCCTCAAGCTCCTCAATGGTTCTTGGCAAAATCTCGTCCACACTTTGCTGAAAACTTTCAGTAATCCATGACATGAAGGGACGCACGACAATAAAAAAGAATAAAATAAGCGAAGACCCCAGCAGTCCCCATTTAAACAAGGAAGACAAAAGCTTTTTTCGCTCGAGAGCCACCATCATCCGCTCTGTCTCAGAGAAGTCTTCTTCTGTGAAGGGCATACTTTCCACTTTCACGACATCACCACGATTAGCTGAAAATCCAATTGCATTTTTAATAAGCTCTTCGTATCTTTTCAGATCTTCCTCACTCCGCGGTTTCCACTCTTTTTCTTTGCTTCCATTCTCTTTCACTTTCTCTGTCCAGACTCCATCGACAAGAACCGCCACACTGATTTTTTCCACCTGACTCGCCAATTGTCGCGTGTTCTTGACAGTTTTAGATATTTCAAAATTGCTGGTCTTGATTTCTCTTTTCACATCCTGCTTGAATCCTGCGACGTTATTGCTCGATTCGGTATTAGGTAAGTTGCTTTGTGTTCCTGGAATACCCGTGGGTTGAGTGCGTGCCCCATCCATACTTTCCTCTTCAGATTGCTGACTACGCACGGCTACTTTCTCTGGATCATAGATTTCTTCGACAACGTCTTGGACTTGCGATCCCAAAGTCACATCCACCCTCGTCACCACCTTGGACTGCCCCACCACCTTGGACAGAATTGTGTGAATGCGTTCCTCAAAATCGGCTTCCATTTTCTTTTTTAGATCCAGCATTTGGTTAGATTGTCCAATGGCCGTGTTATCGC
>CAZZMS010000052.1:0-7347 GCA_964655485.1 uncultured Pseudobdellovibrionaceae bacterium
GGGTAAATCTATAAGTCCTGGCCAGCCTTGAGCCGCGCGCGCTTGCTCCTGACGAATCAAACCAGAGAGCATGATTGTGCGTGAATCGCTAAGATCAAATCCGGTTTTAACGAGATTTTGTTTGATAGAAGGAATACCCTCGAAAGAGGCGGCCAGGTCCAATTGAGATACGCCGGTTTCGATCTTGAGATTCATGCGTCCGCTCGAATCTATGAGTGGAGCGACCTTGAGGCTGATTCCGTAGGGTTTCCATTCGACGGATTGGCCCTGAAAAGCTCCACGACTCACGACAGGAAACTCTCCGCCCGCGGTAAACTCTCCGGTAGCACCACTTTTAACCACTAAGCTCGGACTGGCAAGGGCTTGCCCAAGGCCTTTTTGGGCACTAAGTAAGAGCTTAAGCTGTATGGGATCTAAGGTGCCTTGCGGTAACACTTGTCCTGAAATCTCCTGAGGTAAGCTGAGACCTAAGGCTTGTAGGCGTTGGATGCTAAGTTCAGCAAATAAGACCTGGATTTTGATAGCACGCTCGATAGTTAAAACCTGTTCCGCCATTTTGATTTTGAAACCTAAAGATTGCAGGGTTGTTTGAAGGGGCTCCTCGAGTGCCCCCTTCTGTACCTCAGCGATCCAAGAGCTTTGAAAATGAAAAGCTGGTCGGGCTTTAACTCCTTTTAAGAATTGATGTTCTAACCATTGAATTAACTTAGTTTTTTGAAAATCAGGTACCACCAGTTCATTGGAGTAATCGCATTCCGACTCCAGGCAGCGGGTAGCCAATGCTTTGAATCCCTCCCAAGAGCGCAGGCGACCCTTTAATTTGATTTCCCCTTTTTGTGTGAGGACCTGACAAAAACCCATATCTTGGCAGACTTCGGTTAATAAAGAATGGGTTCGCATTTGACGTACACTCAGGACTTGGACCTCCGCCAACGAGTTTCGAAGTTTTACGATGCCATAAGCTCCTTTTTTTAGAGCTTGAATCCACAGTTTTCCTTCACTGCTCCAGTGTTTAAAGGACTCTCCAGGAAGTTGCAGGCCAACCACTTGATGAGTGGGGAAAAAAAGAGTAGAGCCCACACCCATTTGAACGTGTTGAGTTTTTATCTCGGTGCTGTGACCAAGAGCCTGGATAAAAGGGCTTAGGCAAGAAAAGATGAGCAGGCTTGCCAGTAGCTTAGGAATAAAGTTTTTATGTGGAAAACGGTGGGGGTTTAGCTGTGTTAATGGGGAAGGTAATGACATAAGGACCTCCTGTGGGGCGGTCCTCGGATATGAAAAGCTGGTGCTGGGGGTAGAGGCAAGCCAAGAAAGGAGAGAGTATAAGCCGGACATACGAACCGGACAGTTTGTCCGAGCTCCTGGCCCCTGAAAAATTTATTTTTTCTAGTTTTTCTCCATGGGCTTTTGACTTTCGATCCGGGGCACGTCCTTTGTGGATCGGTCGCCCAAGGGTTTGCTCCATTAGCTATCCATGGTGCAGGGGGCTCCAAGCGAAATAAAAAGCCTAAGGAGGCATCACTTGGGATACGTCGCTTCTTCAGGTTTTTAAACAGATATCGGCAAAATCCCGGAGATTATTTTGTTACCAGAGGCAATAAAATTCATCGATGGTGTGCATTTCAAGGTATTGAGGAGTTCATCAGCATCGACGAATTACATCAAAAAATTCGTGGAATTTTCTGTTACCAGAAAAAGGCCCTTTAGTTGTGAACTTCAAGGCTTCAAAGAGGGATTTAGGGCCCACTTAGTAGTTTGTCCGGTGAAAATGAGGACGGGAATAACTCTTGAAAGCGGAGGATTTGTGCCACCTTCTCAAGATTGCCTAAAAGTACCCATGCATCCTCGGTAATAAACTCACTCGCCACTTGACGACACATTCCACAGGGGGGCCAGGGAGGATTAGCATCTGTGACCACACAGAAGGCGACAAGGCGTCTTTGTTTGTTGTCTTTACCCCCACGCCAAATGGCCACTCGCTCGGCACAAACAGTAGCTCCGTAACTGGCGTTTTCGATATTCGTTCCACTCTCCATATGGCCGTCGTCAAATAGGACGCTGGCCCCCACCGCGTATCCCGAGTAGGGGCTATGGGATTGCGTGCGAGCTTGAACTGCCAGCTGATGGAGTTGTTTGACCACTTCGGAGCTTAAAGATTGTAGAGAGGACATGGTTCCTCCTTCAAAGAGGGTGAAGTTTAGTGTCGGCTTTTCCCGCCATTATCCAAAGGCCAAGGACCAGGTGGCTTGTTGCCTCTAAGGTCAATGACACTGCGATCAAAACCTTTCAGTCATGCATCAACCTTGAGGCAAAGAGGTTGTATCAAATTTTCCAATCCTCCACAGGTGGGCAAGTACAAAAAACATTGCGGTCGCCGTAAGCATCATTCACTCGCGCTACCTGAGGCCAATACTTACGTTCAGCAACCCAAGCGATGGGAGTGACAGCTTGCTTGCGCGAATAAGGATGAGACCAATCCTCGCGCAAGATCTCCTGCAGTGTATGAGGTGAGTTGACCACGGGATTGTCTTCCTTGGGCCACTCACCGCGGTGGACCTTCTGACATTCTTCGTGAATGAGTTGCATCGCCTGAATGAATCGATCCAGCTCCTCGAGGCTTTCTGACTCCGTAGGTTCAACCATCAAAGTTCCCGCCACAGGCCAGCTCATTGTGGGCGCATGGTAACCATAATCCATCAAGCGTTTAGCCACATCCACAACCTCAATACCGAGTTCGCGAAGTGGGCGAAGATCTAAAATACATTCGTGAGCCACTCGACCGTTTTGTCCTTTGTACAGAACAGGGAAGAAGGGGTGAAGTCGATGGGCCAAATAATTAGCTGAAAGTAAAGCCTGATAGGTGGCCTGTTTGAGGCCCTTCATGCCCATCATGCGGATATACATCCAAGAAATCGTGAGAAGACTCACCGAGCCCCAAGGAGCACTAGTTACTGCTCCGCAACCTGTTTCTGGCCCGGCCTTTGGCTGCATGGGGTGATGAGGAAGAAAGGGGGCTAAATGCTCTTTAACTCCAATGGGGCCTACACCCGGTCCGCCCCCTCCGTGGGGAATGGCGAAGGTTTTATGTAAGTTCATATGGGCGACGTCAGCGCCGAGATCTGTGGGTTTTACCCACCCCACCAAAGCGTTCAAATTCGCTCCATCCATATAGACTTGGCCACCGTGGCGGTGAATGATAGCGCACACTTTTTGAATATGCCATTCAAAAACTCCGTGAGTGGAGGGATAAGTGACCATCAAGGCGGCGAGTTCGTGGGCGTGTTTCTGGGCTTTCTGTTGGAGGTCCTCAATATCGATGTTACCCTGGTTATCACAGCTTACGACAACGACTTCAAAGCCAGCCATAGCGGCCGATGCTGGATTGGTCCCATGAGCAGAGCTTGGGATTAAACACACTTTGCGATGCGATTCTCCACGACTTTCATGGTAACGACGGATCGTCAGAAGTCCGGCGTATTCCCCCTGGGCTCCAGAATTGGGCTGAAAGCTCACCCGTGCAAAACCCGTGATGTGACTAAGCATTTTCTCCAAAGATGAGACTAGGTCTATGAAGCCACGCAGGGATTCGGTGGGAGCGAAGGGATGGATAGTGCTTACCGTGGGCCAGGTGAGGGGAAGTAGCTCACTGGTTGCATTAAGTTTCATCGTGCAAGACCCCAAAGAAATCATCGAGCGGGTTAAAGAGATATCCTTCTCCTCGAGGGATTTAATGTAGCGAAGAAGTTCAGTCTCGCTATGGTAACGATTAAAATGAGGATGAGTGAGATAGGCACTTTTTCTTTGAAGTTTTTCCGGCCAATCGAGTGGTTGTAGGCTGGCGGAGTCTTGGAGAACAGCTAAAGCCTCTTGTAGCTTAGCGCCCCCTTGAGACAAGGCTGCCGCCAGAGTGCTTACGAGCTTCTTGAGCTCTTCGTAGGTTTTTGTTTCATCCAAAGCGATGGTCAGTAGAGACTTAGTAGCTGTGTAGCGAATCAAAATCCCCTGAGCTTGCGCGGATTCAGCGAGCTTGGCCGCCTGCGGATGGGAGAAAGACAGGGTGTCGAAGAAGTAAGATTGCTGGCTCGATAATCCAAGGGTCTGCAAAGCTTGGCTTAATTTTTTGGTTTTGTTATGGATCTCAAGGGCTATGTTTTTTAAGCCCTCAGGACCATGATAAACAGCGTACATGGCAGCCACATTGGCCAGTAAGACCTGAGCCGTACAAATGTTACTTGTGGCTTTTTCCCTGCGGATATGTTGTTCGCGGGTTTGTAAAGTTAAACGGTAGGCGGGACGCCCCTGACGATCCACACTGACACCTACAAGTCGTCCTGGTAACAGTCTTTTATATTCATCGCGGGTAGCAAGGAAGGCTGCATGCGGTCCTCCTCCCCACAAAGGTAAACCAAAGCGCTGGGTGTTACCTACCACAATGTCTGCTCCCCATTCCCCGGGTGGAGTCAGTAGGGTGAGGGCTAAAAGGTCTGTGTCCACAATAACCAAAGCCCCCGAGGCGTGGGCTTTTTGAACAAGGTTTTGATAATCTTTGATCTCACCAAAAGTATCTGGGTAGGCGAGGATACAAGCCTTCGGGGCTTGCGCGAAATCCATTTGTTCTGCAGGTCCGATCCACAGCTTTACCCCAAGAGCTTTCATGCGAGTTTCGATGACAGCGATGACATGGGGATGAAGATTTTCGTCCAATAGAACAAGATCATTCTTGTTTTTTGATATTTGCAAGGCCATGTGAGCGGCTTCGGCGGCAGCCGTGCCCTCGTCGAGCAGGGAGGCATTGGCTAAAGGAAGGCCAGATAAGTCTACGACCATCGTTTGGAAATTCACCAAGCTTTCCATTCGTCCCTGAGAGATCTCGGCTTGATAAGGAGTGTAGGCCGTGTACCAGCCTGGATTTTCTAAAACGTTACGCTGAATCACTGAAGGGAGATGGGCGGGATAATAACCCATTCCTAGGTAACAGTCATAGCTGCGGTTATGTTGAAGAAGCTCCTTCAGCTCGCGCAAAGCCTGGGCCTCCGACACAGGTTCATCGAAGAAAGAAGGTGAGAATTGACTGCGGATTTCATGCGGGATGACTTCATTCAAGAATTGCTCTTGCGAGCTGCAGCCAAGTATTTTCAGCATAGCTTCAGATTGTTCTGGTCGCGGGCCAATATGACGTCGGGGGAAGGATGATGGTTCAAACATGATAGCTCCTATCGCGGAGGACGCGGTTTTTCTGCCAAGGATCAAGATAGCAAAAAATTAGGATTTACTGGTTTGGCGAGTTGACGTTTTTTTCTTTGGTTTGCGAGCAGCACTCTTCTTGGTTCTCGCGGGCTTAGTTTGTCTTGTCTCCTTGTGGGTGGTGGATGCTCTGATCTCAGAGAGGAGAGCTTTCAAGTGGGCCGTGATGTTTTCTGAACGGGTTTTTAAATGGGTCTCGAAATCTTGGATAATCTTTTGTGAGCCCTGCTTCAGGATGGCTAAACGTTGCTTGCGCTCAGGGCTGGACATGGCTTGCTCCCAAAGCTTCTTAATTTCTTCGGTAACAATTGGACTTAAGTCTTTTTGTAGCTCGAGTAATTCTTTTTTGATGTTTTGCAAGGATGTTTGGGTTTTGGCCATGGCCGTCCTCCTGAGGTTTGATGGATTGATGGGGACATTCTAGGAGGAGTCCTTGGCTTGGGCAAGAGCGGCTTTTAGGGTGTTACAAAACACAACGAAAGCCATCCACCAGAAATCCTGGGCTCTTCATACCGCCCAGATCTCTGGCTCCGTAGGTTCCTGTGCGCGGCATGATTTCCGCTTTTTCAGTCAATCCCAAGAGTCCCCGGGGTCCCCAAAGCTCGTAAAGGCTTACATCAAAACGAAAGTCCTCGATAGGGTGTTGGATTTCTCCGTTTTCCACCCAAAAGCAGGCAAAGCGACTCATTCCCGTAATACTGGCACTCTGCTGATGAGACCAATTGCAGTAGTGCAAAGCCCCCAGGTAGAGGCCACGGTCTAGCGCCTTAAGGATGTCGGAGTCGGGCAAGGTTCCTGGTAACACTTCAAGGCTGCGCGGAGACTCATAGCCCCAACCTCCGTGGCCCTCTGCAAAATTGCTTTCTATGCCGTATTTACGGGCAGAGCTGGAGGAAATAAGAAAGTTTTGTTTTTTTCCCTCGTGAATGAGAGAAAGCTCTCTGGGTGGAATTTCGCCCAAAGAGTTAAAGGATGGGCCCAGGTTCAGATGAAAATTTTCCTGCCTAGATAGCAGAGAGGAAAACTCCCGTTCACCCTTAAAAAAAGCCTCCAGAGGACAGATCCCTTTTTGAAAAGTATCGTAACTCAAGCCGCCCCAACTCAAAGTGGAGAGAAGCTCCGCAACAGCATCTGGTGCGAGATAGGCTCGGTAAGTCCCTCGTTCCAAAGGGCGCGGGGCTTTTTTGAGTAAGCGGATTTCCTGATGTTTTTTTTGCCAACGTTCCTCCATAGCGACCGGATCGAATCTCTGAAAGAAATAAGTGTCTTTAGTCGCCTTGGGCTGACCCAAACTGTTTTGGTCGTAAAGGGAGTAGTCAAAAAAGCCGTTTAAGTTCAAAAACTCTCTTTCAACTCCTAAAGAGTTCAAAGAGAAAACATAGCTGTGACCGTAACAAAAAAGTCCACAGAGATCCCCGCGTGGACTTTGCGTCAGCCACTGGGATAGTTGCTGTGTTATCTCAAAATCGAAGGGCTCTTCCGTACATTCATGATACTTGGCGGGTAGTGCTGCTGAAAGAGGGACCACTCGGCGATGACTTTCCAGATCATTCCAGTGAGTCATAGCTTGGTTGATATAAACCTTGATTTTTTCAAGGTCTTGCTGAGGATTACCACTCAGCCCAAGTTCGATGTGCCACTCTTTTTGGTCTTTTTGTAGGCTCATTTGCAGGTGAGCTTGCTCCACTAGAGTGATTTGCCGAATGCGGGCTTGGTTTAGGCGAAGATACCAAACTTTTTCTGCACTTAGGTAACAACTAGCCAACCAAGTTTCGGGGATGAGCGAAAGAGCGGCTTGCGCAGTTTCGCGATAGATAGGGAAGGGGGCAGGGACTTTAGACGTGGGTTTTTCTGGATTCATTATGACATCCTTCGTTCGGCAGTGAGCGGTTTGGTTTGAGATAATACCCTCTCATACTCGATATTCTTACTGATAGCCAAAAACCTCCACAGAGCGAAATAAACAGGCGGGAGAGCCGTGGCTTACTCGAATGATCTGGGAGGGCTCGCCTTTGCCACAATAGGGCGAGCCATAGCGAGCAAATGTGGATTCGTTTCCAACCATGGCGAGGGAGCGCCAGAAGGATAAGCCTTCCCCTCGGT
>CAZZMS010000053.1:0-5904 GCA_964655485.1 uncultured Pseudobdellovibrionaceae bacterium
GTCCCAATCTGGGCAGTCACCCCGGCGCCCATACGTGCAGCCATCATCAATGACGCAAATACTGGCCCCATTTCACGCAAAACTGATACGGTGACTAATCTCGGTACGTATGGCACACCCCCAAAACGACTTAACCCCATACCGAATTGAAGAGTCATCACCATACCTGTCGCTAAAGCGGTGAGGAAAATCAGGAAAATACTTTTCACTCCCAGTGAGTAGATTTCCTCCCAAACCAAGGGCCACTCACGGGAGCCGATTTTAATGTCGCGGAGGAGCTTTTTAAGAAAGATATAAAACTCGCTTACCATTTCCATTCTAAGCCCTTCATCCAACGACAAAAACTACTCACCTCGGAGCTCCAGTGTTCTTGAGAACTCACAAGAATGTGCGCAATCGAACAGCCTAAATCTTCTTGTTGAATGAGGAGGATGATTTTTTTATCCTGCGAATAAAGCGTTGGACGGGGACAGTTCTCCGGTACATGGAGGGGACTCTGAGAGGATTGACGGCTTGGATATCTAGACTCTTGGTTTGTCGTGCTTCCCAAGGCAGCAGGGGAGTCTTCTGACAAGTGAAGAGGCCGGTAACCCATCTTCTGAATTAAATCAGGCCACAGTTGTAAGTTAGCTGGACAATGGCTTGTGGTGTAAATCATTGAGCCTGTTTCTTGATTTTGCCATGTCCAACGATTCTTCTCTTCCTGAAGTTTTCGCCATGGAGGCTCAAGGCTTGGCTTTTTGCTTTTGAGCACAGGTTCCGGTCCAAGCCGGCTCGCAGAGGGGGAGAGTTGCACCTGCACACAGTGACTGGCAAAAACAAGGGATAAGCTCGCCAGTAACACGGACCTCAAGGTTTTAGTAACATAGACTCTCATACAACTCTCCAAGTTTTTTCATTCAGGATTAGACATCGAGTGATTACCCCAAACACCAGACAGGCTAAGGTCCTAGGCAGCTCAGGAGTGCGACTTTGGTCTGGAATCTGCTTGGGGAGGGGAGGCGACAGCTCCTCGCTTGCAAGAGGAGGTCCCAAAACGATTGAAGAGGTCATAAGTGATTACTCATCAAGGTGGAAACATGACAAAAAGGGGCGCATTGTCAAAGCTTTATCCAGCAACACTCACCATTCTTTTAGTGATTTTGGGGAAATTGACCTATGTGTTGGCGCAAGACACTGGAACTAGTACCTCAGCCAATTCCATTAATCCGCCCGTGCTAAGAAACAAGCAAGTGATCAAGGATGGAATTCGTCTCTATATCACCCCCCGCGGATTAACTTTCTTTGAAAATCGTTTGCCCGAGTTTTTGGATAACCTCGGGATTTCTTTAGAGTATGCCTTCTTTCCTCAGTTTAGTTACCAAAATCAAGAAAAAATCGATATCACACAGTTACCCAAATCAGAGATAGAACAAAAAAAATGGCGGGATATTCATTATCAGCTTTCCCGCTTGTTTACCAATTTTCCGGGAATTTGGTGGCGTCCAAAAGTTTTTATAGAGGATATTTTCTATCAAGCACGATTTCAACAATTAGCGCTCGTAACGGACGAGGAATTGCTTAGGCAATTAAGTAAGAAAGAAGGGGCGATTCTCGTTTTGCAAGTTCTTACGGAGTCCATAGAGTTATCGATTAAAAACATCGAGGCCAAAGACCTGGAACACTTAGATCTTGGTACGATCGCCTTACAAGAACCGCGACTCAAAGTTGGACCGTTTTTTATCCGGATTCCCATGTGGGTCAATATAAACAGGCAAACAGGTTTTTTCGAATTTGAAGCCTTACCTATCCATACGGATATGGAAAAAACTCCATTTGAATTTCGCTACAAAAATCTCTTGTTACCCAAAATCACTGTTACCATCGGTCAACGTCAAATGAATCTCAATGAAAAGGTCGTAGCTGAGTTTCTCGACAAGTACATCCCTGACGTAGTGAAAGAGGTCAAAAAGGTGAGCTCGGCTTGGCTGGAAGGTGAGCTCCCTAAAAAGCTCAACGATCTGGCAAAAACCGAGCTTAACAAAAACTTTGAAGAATTAAACATCTTGGTTCCACCCGGAGCCCCTCACCCGGGAGTGAGTCCGTTTTATTGGGGGATGCAACCACGTACTTTGTCGCAAAACAAAGGACTATGGTTAACCCTCGACACCTTCGTGGAAGATCCGGTCCTGGGACCACAAAAAGCCGTGCCACGACGGGTGGGACGTTCCCAGGCCCAGTATAAGCGTATTAGTATTCAAAATTACGACTTACTTTTGTCTCTGGATGAGGATTTTATTAACCGGATTTTGCAACTTTCATTTTTGCGAGGTTATTTCCAAGAGGTGGAAAGCGAGCCAGGCAAGCCTCCATTGAAACTTCTTGAACCCTTGCGGGTGAGTGGGAGCCGATTGGAGGGGGCAAAGCTTCTGGAGACCAAAATGCGGGTCTTTTTACACGCCAGAGCGCCCAAGGGCTCGGTGACGGGGCTTAAAAAACTGGTTTTAAGGGATGAGTTTTCTTTTCGAATTCCTCTATGGACAAGGCTTGAGCAAGAGCCGCAAGGGGTAGCGATTGTGCTGGAGCGCTTGGAGGTGGAGAATCTGCAGTTAGGGGAGGATGCTTTGACGTCCATGGGGCGGTTAATGCCTGAAACCGTAAAAAATGGAGTTAAAGAGGAGCTCAATCTCACCAATCAAAAATGGGCGCAAACTCCCACACTCCTCCCTGGACATCTCCCCTTACCCCCAGAGATCTTTGGTTTAAAAACTCAAGTTCAGGCTATTCAGTTTGAAGAGGCTGGACATCTGGTGCTTTATTTGGCATACCAGCAACCGTCGCAGTCTGCGTCATCACCTTTAGCAGGAGGTCGATCGCCATGAACCACCTAAAATCCACTCCAAACTCAAAACTTTTTGTATGGGTATTATCTCTTATAGCGACCTTGGTGGTAAGCTCCAAAGGGCTTGCTCAAGTGGTGGACTTACCGCAACTTGAAGTGCATGGACTCGAAAAATACCGTGGTCAATACCTAACGACTTATTTTGCTCTGGGTAACCCAGCATCTATCGCGTTGAGCTCCGATCAAGTATTTCTCCGAGAAGTGCGCGCCAAAAGCACTCAGGCTATTGGTAACAACAGTACCTTGGTCACTCCTAAAATGACGGTCGTCGTGCAGGGTTTTACAGCTCCTTACAATCTCGTTGTCTTAGTGATCCACCGCGAGCCCCAATATTCCTGGGTCAATCCCAATGGCTCTCGTCCTCTTGGCGAGAATACAGAGGTGAGTGGGGGAGGAGCTACGGTCGTGCTATCTTGGTTAAGACAGGAGCTAGTAGGTCTTCCCTCTGGTCAAAACTCGGGTTCTTATCGCATTCAGTTACCATAAACATAAAAGTGTTAAGGGCTTGACCACTCAGTCAGGATCGTCGACCATACAGACAAGACATGGTTTTTCATCAGGAGTGAGTATGGGATCCCAGCAACATCCAGTGGAAAAGAAGGCACAAACATTGGCTGAAGTTATCCAAGAGATGGCTCCCTTTTTTATCTACGCAGCCATTCCCATCCTGATCACCATTAGCATTGCTTATTTTTTCGGAACTACGGCTCAGTAGTTCAGCATCTTTGTGGACTTGAGCCTGGCTCTACGACAGAGCCTAGCTAATTCATGCTCCGATAAGATCTCTTGGAGACCGTCGATGCCCATGTCAGATCTTTGTTTAGTGAAAAAGGGATTGGCAACTTCTTGTGCGAGAGGGGGTTTTCAAACCCCGAGCTTGTCCTTCCAAAGGCTGGGTTTTGGGCTTAGGAATTTGCCACTCCTCTAAGTATTTGTAACGACGAGTTTGTTCGATCCAATAGGTTTTGTTCTCCCATACATTCATTAGCCAACGCGCCGTGGTCTCCGGCATGGCTTCAGGGATTTTGTGTTCACTAAAGCGGAAATACATACGAGTCGCCTGCGCCTCAGCGGAGAGCTGATACCAAAAATAATCCAGTACGGCTCTGGGGATGTATTGATCGGCTCCAGCGATGACCAAATGAATGTTGGGATATTTCACTTGTTTTGCCGCACGGTACATATCGAATTTCCTGATCCCGTCAATTAACCACACCACGGCCTCTCGTTTGTTCTCTGGGTGAAGGATACTGGGCTCGTAGAGAGGAAAAGTGTTGTAAACGATCTGTCTTAGAAAATACCGATAGAGCTCATCCTCACTGATGTTTAAGTAAGGAAACCAAAACCTTACCAGCGCGATTTGACTGCGAATCCATTGATCCTGGGCCCGCAAGGGCTCCGTATAAGGGGCTAACAAAAATGCATTTTCTACGCGAGATGAGTATTTTTCCAAAAACGCAATAATCAGCCCACCGCCATATGACAGACCAACCAGATGAAGTTTTGAGCGCAAGCCATAGGCTTCCGTCACACGCCGGAGGTCTTCAGCCTGATCCTCGATTTTCACAGGGGCCAGTGGTGTACCATGAAACTTCAAAGTTTTGCCCTGACCGACCGGATCGTAGAGAAGAAGTCCCACTCCGTAACTACGCAGCTCTTTCACCAGAGCATCCCAAGTGTCCATTTCGTAAGTGAGACCATTCACCAAAACAAAGGTGGGCAAATCACTTCGCGCCGGAGGATAGTAACGAGTCCACACAGAGGATTTCACCCCTTGAACCCACCGCTCTTGAACCCAATCGGAACGATCAGACAAAACCCGGAACATAGTTGGAGTATGGGTGAGCTCTATACTGCTCCCTTCATCAGCTGAGGCCAGCCCTAAAGACAAAAAAGCCGTTGAAAGGACCAAGCTAAGAGAGGTAGTAACAGAAACAACATTCATGGGGCTCATCATACGTCAGTCCAGACAGAATGCAAGGTGGATTCCTAGGGTTTGTGTGAAAAAAGTCACAAAAGCCTTAAAAAAGCGGAGATCATTATGCGCTTCATCGCTGCCTCTGTCGAAAGAGGTGACAAGGCCATTTTTTGTTCGCAAGCTATCATTATACTTTCACTAGAGGAGGGAAAGATATGCGAAACCTGTTGACCGCTCTAAGTTTGATGACCGTTTTAAGTGGTGCTTCATTGATGTCTTCTTGTTACCATATGCGCCATCACCGCAGTTGCTGTGCGTCTTGTGATTGTCACAAAAAAGACTGTTGTAAAAGTGATTGCGCAAAAGACGAGGGTTGTGAAGTGCGTGAAAATAAAAACCAAGAAAAAAAGTAACAGCGCACCGAACTCATTCTGGTTGACAACATAACGACAAAGCAAAAAGTAACATTCATCTTCTTTCAGGAAAGGAGATCTCCATGAAATTATTCTTTTCATTCGCAAGCCTTCTGCTAGCGGCACAAACCTTGTTCGCCCAAGAGCAACTCCTTTCCCAAGTGCCGACTCCAGCGGATAATCCCACCACAGAAGCGAAGGTCCTCCTTGGTAAAACGCTCTACTTCGATCCGCGCTTATCTTTGGACGGTACGGTGTCTTGTAATTCCTGCCACAACGTCATGGCCGCAGGCGAAGATGGTCGTCCTACCTCTGTGGGAATCAAGGGGCAAAGAGGGGGACGTAACGCTCCCACGGTTTGGAACTCAGGTTTTCTTACCGTACAATTTTGGGATGGACGAGCTGCTACCTTGGAAGATCAAGCGAAAGGTCCATTAGTCAATCCCATCGAAATGGGTATGCCCAATCACCAAGCTGTTATTGAGCGCATCAAAAAAATCCCTGGTTACCAAGCGATGTTTGATGCTGCCTTTGGTAAGTCCAAGAATAATATCAACATAGATAACGTAGCTAAAGCCATCGCTAGTTTTGAGCGAACTTTAGTGGCGCCTTCACGTTTCGATCGTTGGATGGCCGGAGACAAAAAGGCTCTTTCAGATATTGAAGTTCAGGGTTTTGAGACCATGAAAGCT
>CAZZMS010000054.1:0-10725 GCA_964655485.1 uncultured Pseudobdellovibrionaceae bacterium
GGAAAAGGAAACTCTTGCCACCAATTCGCCACAGAAGCCTCAAGGTCTAAACGTCCTCGATCCACCGCAAGGGCACAGGCCATAGCTGTAAACAAAGGTTTCGTCAGGCTAGCCAAGTCATAAAACAAAAAAGTCTGCCGCCATGATAAGTTAATAATCATCTGCCCTTTGTAGAGCACCTGGACTTTTAGACCGGGAGTGACCTCCACGGGAATTTGATCCAAAAACTCACGCAGCCCCGCTTCTAACTTCGCACTGAGATTCATACTTTAAATGTTAACTGAGCTTTTTGAATAAAGGCATCGAGTTTTTTTCGAAAGAGCCAACCACAAAGACCGTGACAGCCCTGCAAAGCTTGGAAATACTAAAAGCATGGTAAGAACAGCTGCTCCAATCCTCGTGTTAGGCCTGTTCCTGTTATCTACATGGTTTGGCTTTTGGCAGGGCTCAGGCCACACTACAGATGCATCAAGCGCCATTCCCTTGCGGTTACCAGCTCACACGTCTGCAGACTCCGAGGAAATCTCTCCCGATCCTGCCGCACAAGAGTTGCTCAAAAAAGCCTTCATACAAAATCTCAAGCTGTGGGATGAAGACCAAGAATCAAAAATCTTGCCTCCACCCTTGGAGTGGGTTACCGAGACGGGGGAAAAAATCGGACTTTGTGAGGAGTTCCCCCGACTTATTTTTGTGTTCTCCGGCGAGGGTGTGGTAAGTCACGGACAAAAACCCAGCTTGGAATGGGAGTGGGACTGTCAGATGGATGAAGCTTTAAATCCCTTACCTCTCGTGGTGGATCGTGGGTCCATCGTGCAACAAGAGCCTTTTGAGGGTGAGTGGGAGCTCCCGCAAGGACACGGGCTTATGCGCTTTTTTAACACGGTGGATGCTTGGCCGGCAGCTTGGGCCTTGGAGCATATTTATTTCGAAAACCAGCAAGGTGTGAGCACCCTAGAAATTTCCGCTCAAGATCTTATGAAGTTTCGCCCCCGCCCTCTGGGCTTGCGCTGGAAAATGTAAGAAAAGGAGAGCTTGATGAAAAATCTCTCTCCGTGGATCAAGCTTTGGGGCTTAGGAGGATTACTCATCCTATCTTGCGCTGGGCCGCAAAAGTCCTCGGATAAAGCGTTCCCCGACGTTTTACGTCAAGACCTTGCGGAGAAAGGACAGGAGCTTTACCAACAACAAAAATGGGCAGAGCTATCTGAGATGCTCAAGGATCCCCGCTGGAGCGACTGCCTTTCTCATCCGCTTTGTCATCACGACTGGACCCTACTTAGAATAGGTGTTCTCATCAGGCAAGAAAACATCTCCGAGGCCTCCCTTTTATGGTCCTCCCTAAGACCCGAGCTCATTTCGGGTAACTTCTGGTCATGGCTTTACCTTTACGAAGGAACAAGACTTTTAGCCTCGACAAATCAAGTGACAAAAGCGATCGCCTTAATCGAAGAGTTCAGGCACAGGAGTGATTTCCACCAATGGGCTAGCGAACAAAAATTAGCCCTCCAGTTGCGTGAATTCTTTTTGCGAAGTTTTGTGAGGGCGCAACTCATCCCCTCAAAAAAAATAAAAAAGGCATCTCCCCTCTGGCAAAAACAAAGCTGGTCTGAGCTTTTCACAACCTTAAGCCCCTCTAATTTGACCCCAAAGAGTCAACAAAGCCTCTATGCTATGATGCACGAGGATTTGAAATGGCTGGGACATAAAGAAGCCTCAACGGATTGGACCGTGCGTGTGTGGCGGGTGGACTCCATTTTGCGTTTTGCAAGGCGGGTCGCTGACGAAGATACTGACTCCTCTGATCTGTTGGAGTTCGCACAAAAAGAGTGGGAGATTGCTACCCAAGAGGCGTTGTTACCCACTCAAAAATCGCTGCGTAATCAGCGGTTACTACAACTTCAAGCCCTACTTGATAAAGCAAGCCTCCCGGAAGCCTCGAAAGAAGTAAGACGTGTGGCCAGTCAAAGCTCAGTACCCCCTAGGACGGCACAGCTCATGACCTGGATGACTCAAGAAAGAAAAAAACTCAACAAGCTTCTCTATTCTCCCGTGATAAGCCCTAGCTCGACGCGGCCATGGACGGAAATCTATCCGAATAAACCCACAGATTCCAACAAGTCGTTTTGACTTTTCTTAAGCCTCAAGGCATCTTGAAGTCTCATGCCTTGTTCAGCTTGGTCCTCGCAAAAACTTAGCGACTGGTGGAATGCCCACATTCCGCAAGTGCCTTTTCCTATTTACAGTAGTTTTGATATCCGCCACAGTGGGCAAAAAATGGCGGCCGTGGATGCCAATTTGTATCCAGCTGGCTTTAACAACATTCACTCCCAAGATCAAACCCGAGTGAGTGAGCAATTGAAAAAGTATATCGCCTCCCATCACCCTGAGACCAAGCGAATCCTGCTGGTAACTGAAGAACATACCTTGAATTTATTTTATTGGGATAACGTGCTTCGCCTCAAAGAAGCCCTCGAACAAGGAGGCTTCGAGGTGCGCTTGGGCTTTCCTCGACCCCAGATGAGCCCTCTTAAGATTGTCAGCCATAGTATGGGTGAGGCCATGGTCTATGCGGCATCCCCAGAGGATTCCGAGCTAAAATCCTTCCAACCCGAGTTGATTATCTCAAACAATGATTTCTCTGTGGACTTACGTCAGTGGGCTAGTCTCTGGCAAATTCCCATCATCCCACCGGTTTCCATGGGATGGTTCCGGCGAAAAAAATCTACTTACTTTGAGCATTACAACCGACTAGCAACAGAGCTAGCCGAACGAATCGGTTGCGATCCTTTTTGGTTGCAGATCCCCACTCAGGTAGCCCCTCTTGGCGATATTGACGATGAACAAGATCGCAAAGCCTTGGCCGCTAGGGTGGGGGAGTTTTGGCACGGTCTCAAGTCTGTTTATCAAAAACATGGGATCACTCAGAATCCCCAAGTGTTTATTAAAAACAACTCAGGGACCTACGGATTATCTGTCACCCACGTTAGCCATCCTGACGAACTCCTACAATGGAGTTGGCGCCAACGCAAGAAGCTTAAGGCCGCCAAAGGAGGCCGTGCTGTTACCGAAGTCATCTTACAAGAAGGGATCCCCACACAATGGCGCTGGGAAGAACATAGTGCCGAGCCTGTGCTCTACTTTGTGGGCTCCGAACTGGTGGGACACTTTTTACGAAGTCACAACGAAAAAAGCGAGTGGGAATCTTTGAACGCCCCGGGCTCACGCTTTATTCCCCGTCCGTTGGAAAGTCTTTCATCTCATCCTGAGACATTGTGGATCGGGCGCTTGGCCGTGCTAGCTTTAGCATACGAAATCCAGGCCGATACCGCCTCCTAGAGACCATAATTTCTTCCATGTGTTAAGACATTTTCACGAAATGCTGGTTCTTGACTCATCCCTGAAAGTCTTTTTTTGAAAGCTATTCCCCCCTTAGGGCTTTTTCGTTTCGACCCGGCGGGGCACCTTCTCAAACTGAAAAAAAACTGGACGGTTCTACGCCATAAAGGGCGCAAAAACGTTACCATCTCAACTTGAGACAGCCAGGAAGAGAATATTCCCGCTTTTGATCTTCCACCATGGCCCAACTCCTGCACCTCGTAAATACAAGATCACAAAGGAGGGGGATATGAAAAGCTTAGCTCAAGCTCTCAACACAAAAACGGAAACAAAGCAAAACATCATCAACTTAAGCTTCATGGGCAAAATCCTGACCAAAGCCGTGCAAGCTCCAAAGCTTTTCTTGATGAGCCAACTCGCTCTCACTTTCCTGCTTAGTGCTTGCGGGGCCAACAAACAATCTCGCTCCTCTGAAAGCCATATGCAAAGCCCCGTGGGTCTGAGCTCCCAAGCTCAAGGGGTTTGTTCTATCGATCAATCACGTCACCCAGATTTAGGAATGAAACTCATGGCTCATCGCCATCCCCAAACGGGCTGGGATGCGCGTTGGATTCGCGTTAAAATGATACGCCTCACACAAAGCTTTTCTCAATCCCCTGATTCGGCCATACAGTTTTGGACTCGCACCATAAGTCACAACGGAACTTGGGGTGGTTTCACCAACATGCGTTTTTATATCAGTTACCAGAACCGTACAACGCCCTACAGTTACCAAGATCTCACGTGGAAAGATATGCAGAATCTAGCTCAGTGGTTCGGTTTTCAAGCCAGCACGGCGGCCGAGTTTTTCTCCCGCGTAGAGTTTTTGATCTACCTTCCCTCGCCAGAACATAAAACCCTGACACTGAGTACATACCTTGGGGGCAGCCAGCAAGCGCAAGCATCAGTGACAGCCTTAGTCCCAATCTTTGACGCTAATCCCGACACCTACGCTGCACAAAAACCAGCAGCCTTGGCTCAGCTTCATCCCCTAAAACACCTAAGTGGGCAGGGGTTTAACACCGCCGCCCTGGAACAAGAAATTCAAAGATACTGCTTCTAACGATTATTTACGCAGATCGAGTTTTTCGATCAAAGTTTGATAACGGTCGGGAGATTTGGACTTTAAATAATCTAAAAGTTTGCGACGACGATTTACCAGCTTGGTCAAACCCTGCATACTGTGTAGGTCTTTTTTATGCACTTTGAAATGCTCGGTGAGTTCTGCAATCCGTGCACTGAGCAAAGCCACTTGTACTTCGGGAGATCCCGTGTCCAAAGCAGAACGACGGAACTCTTCCATGATCATCTTTTTACCTTCAGTTGTGATAGCCATACCATCTCCTTTTTTGTGTTGAGTCCTGTCCCAGTCTAAGGGGCGGCTACTCCCCCAACCGAGAACAGACCCTTTGGGTTTAGCGGATTTTTGCACTTCTAGCAAGCCTAAACCCTGCTTTTCTCTGTTACAAGAACAGCTTGAAAACCAATCTCTGAGTCTATTTGAGGATACCGAATCAGTATGGGCCCTCAGAGATACCTAAACCCTCGTTGGATGTAGAAACCCTCATGAGGCTTTAAGGCCACCAAAGCGAGTAATTGCTCAGGGTCACGAGCCGACACAACCTTGAATCCCCGCCAAGGCCAGCGACCTGGCTGATATAGACGAATCAATTGATTGCGTAAATTTTTCGAAATTTGACCATGCACCAAGAGGTGCTGATCTTGTCCCTCCACGCGCACCAGCTGCCACCGGTTAAGGGCCTCCGTCATTCTCAACCAGGCCCGACTTTCCCGGAGATCTTGCCCTTGTGCCAGCAGCTGGGCTAATTCATCTAATTCTAAAGCCTGCTCAACATCTAAAGAGCCAGAGCGAGTTCTCAATAAGAAGCTCAAGGTGGCAGGAACACCCAACAACCGGCCCAGATGCTCTACCCACGAACGAACGTAACTCCCTTTAGAGCAAAAAAAACTGAAAGCAACCTCACGCCCACCCTCCAGGAGCTCCAGGTTCACATCCCAAAAGCGCATCACCCTTTGCGGGGGCTCAAAATCCTCTCCCGCACGGGCCTTATTGTACAACCTCTGCCCCTCCACCTGCACGGCTGAAAAACGCGGTACAGGTAAGGCCAGCTCCCCTTGGAGTTGTTTTTCTATCCCTTTTAACTGTTCAACAGAAATGGTCACATGGGCCTTTTCCATGACCGCGCCGGTAACATCTCCCGAGTCTGTAGCTAGCCCCAAAAGAGCTCGCCCCTCATAAGCTTTAGACTCCTCAGTTACTAAGCCACTAATCTTCGTAGCCTCACCTACGGCAAGCACCAATAAGCCTTGCGCCATGGGATCAAGAGTTCCACAATGACCGACCTCTTTTATGCCTAAAATTTTTCTCGCCCGAGCGACCACATCATGGCTGGTTACCCCCTCGGGTTTGCGCACCAAGAGCAATCCATGCAAACCGGCAGAAAGTGGCTTATTCGTCATGACCATCAATCCCTTCATTCTCAACAGAGACGACTCCTTGAGTTTGCAAACCTCTCAAGGTTTCCTCCACTCGCAGCATTTCCGCATAGGCGCGGTCAAAAACAAACTGGAGGCGGGGCGTGAAGCGTAAACCCAAATCTTTTGCCAGATGGCTTTGCAACTGAGGAGCATAAGCCTTAAGAACTTCGTTGATTTTTTTTTCTTGGCTTGACGATAACTCCGGATAGGCCGTGGACGTTTTTTCACCCGTTTCCCTCACGACCTGATGGGGAACAGAACCCGGATCAGTCCTTAATTTGAGCTCAGCGCTCCCCTCTGGAATCCTTCTCTCGGGGGCCAAAGAACTCCACGATGACCAACGATAAAAGACCTTGGCCGTTTTCAAATCCCCACTCATTTGCACTCGAGTGAGAGTTAAAAAACCCTCGTCCTGCAGTTCATACACGGGATGTTCATGAAAGTAGCGAGTCAAACTCTGCCACACCTGACGACCGACCTGTAAAGGTCTCACTCCACGCGGCATGACAACCTCCTTAGGGGATTCGAGCTGCCCAATTCTGTTACCTCATGGGCTTAGTTCGGATTAACCGAAGCTTCACCCAAAGAGGATGACTTACCGCTGCTTGCCGTAGCCGTTCCCCCTAAGTCATCCAAACTTCGCACTTTTTCTTCCTTGAGGTAGGCCTCAATGACATCTCCGACTTTAATGTCGTTGTAGTTTTCAATGCCTAAGCCACACTCAAAACCACTAGCTACTTCACGAACATCGTCTTTGAAGCGCTTCAAAGAGGAGAGCTTTCCTTCATAGACAATTTTACCGTCACGCAATAGCCGCACGAGAGCACCGCGAGTTACTTTTCCATCGGTCACATAGCATCCCGCCACAGTACCCACTTTGGAGACAGTAAAGGTGTTACGCACTTCGGCGTGTCCCAGCACAGTTTCCACCACTTGTGGTTGCAAAAGACCCGACAGAGCTTTTTTCAAATCATCCATCAGCTCATACACAATGGAGTATGTGCGCACGTCCACTTGGTTATTTTTTGCTAACTGAGTGGCTTTAGCGTCTGGACGCACATTAAAACCGATAATAATGGCTTGTGAGGTCGTAGCGAGTAACACATCACTTTCCGTGATACCACCCACGGCTGAATGGATCACTTTCACTTTCACTTCCTGGTTACCCAACTTTTCCACCATACCTAACAAGGCTTCTAAAGAACCATGGACATCGGCCTTAAGCACCAAAGGTAACTCTTTGGTGGCACCAGCTTGCAGCTTGGCAAAGAGGTTTTCTAAGCGGTTTTGTTTGCGTTCTAATTCTTTGGCCTTAGCAATACGCTCACGCAAACTGACCACCTCGTCCATGGCTTTTTCATCTTTCACAATATCGAAGCGATCCCCTGGGCTAGGCACTCCGTCAAGACCCAGTAACTCTACGGGCTGACCCGGTAAGGCTTCGTTGAGTTTTTCCCCACGGTCATTGTGCAAGGAGCGCACACGCCCCTTCTGCATACCGGCCACAATCCACTGCCCCACCTTCACGGTACCATCCCTAACCAGCAAAGTGGCCACAGGTCCGCGCCCTTTATCTAGTTTAGCTTCAATGACCACACCAGTACCGGAGCGCTTCGGATTCGCCCTAAGTTCATTAACCTCAGCAAGCAAGCGAATTTGCTCTAACAAATCCGGCAAACCCTGTCGGGTAAGCGCTGACACTTTCACGAAAATGGTGTCTCCGCCCCACTCTTCGGGCACAATCTCATACTCCGTGAGCTGTTGCATCACGCGATCAGGATTAGCCCCTGGTTTATCCATTTTATTCACTGCCACAATGATTGGCACCCTAGCGGCTTTGGCGTGACTGATGGCCTCCGCCGTTTGAGGCATAACCCCATCATCGGCAGCTACGACGATGACCGCAATATCGGTCACGTGGGCCCCGCGCGAGCGCATAGCCGTAAAGGCCTCGTGACCAGGCGTATCCAAGAAGGTGATCTTATAACCATCTTCTAAACTGACCTGATAGGCACCAATGTGCTGGGTAATCCCTCCCGCTTCTCCTGCGGCTACATTGGTTTTGCGAATCGCATCCAACAACGAAGTTTTTCCATGGTCCACATGCCCCATAATGGTGACCACCGGAGGTCTTGAAACGGGCTCAGCCGTCAAGTCACCAAAGGCCATGGCTTCGAGTAACTCTTCGGGGGTCTTTTGGGCATTCTGCGCCTCCCAGCCTAGCTCAGGTAACACCAACGCCAAAGTTTCAAAATCCAGCTCCGTCGCAGGAGTGGCCATGACCCCGTTTTTCATCAAAACTTTGGTGAGCTCACTCAACTTCACACCCATCTCATGAGCGACCTCCGAGAGCTTCATACTCCCGGGGACTTTTAATACACGCTTGTGTTGAGCCGCTACCGTAATCTGTGTCTTCAAGGCCGGACGATTCAGTAAATTTGTCTTTTTCTTAGGCTGAAAAACCAGCTCGCGTTTTTTAAACTCAGACGCATCAAACTGTGGTGGTTCCTCACCCTCTTTCGCAGCCGCTGCCGCTTCACGAGCCTTCTCGCGGCGACGCTCTTCGCGGCGGCGCTCTTCCTCCTCTTCCTCCAGTTGTCTTGCATCAGGCATAAAACTAGCTGCCGCTACGAAGCCAGCACGCAAATTCCCCTTAGAGCGCATCAGGCCACCGCCAGGACCAGCCCCAGGACCGCGACGCTCAGAGCCAGACCCCATGGGGCCCCGTCCTCCGGACGCCCCAGCCGTGTTACCCATACCTTGAACGCGGGAAAGATCCATGCGTCCCACAATGTTACGCTTGACCTGAGTGGCCGCAGCACTGGGTTGGCTGGCTACTCCCGATTGACCAATGGTCACCTCTTTACGTTTCAAAGCTAAACCTGATGAGGCTGATTCGGTAACCGCAGATGGGGCTCCCAGCCCAGGAGTACTGCCAGATGGACTGGACTCACGAGCTGCACCTGGCGTAGCCGCCCCGGTCACAGAGCTTGTTGCCGTCGCAACATTTTGGGGTTTTTCCACAAGATTGGATTCCGCTCCAGAAGCACTCAGCGGCTCTAGCTTTGCAACTGTATCAGAGGAGCGAGCCGACATCGTAGCCTCGATGGGCAGTGTATTCGCATCACTCTTACTCGGGATTTCTTGAGAACCGGGGGTTTGAGCCCCAGGAGTAGAGGATAAGGTCTGAGCCACTTCAGATCCTTCGGTGCTGGCCATGGCCCCTTCTTCACCAGCGACTCGCCGTCGTCTCACCACCTTAGTCGTCTTAGCCGCCTCACTGGAGGAATCCGCCTGAGGCTCCTCGGCTTTCTTTTCCTCATCCTCACGCCCGCGCACACTTTTTACTAGCGTTGGAGGAGCCTCCGCGGTGGCCTTACGTTTTCGCACCGCTTTGCTTGTGGTCTTAGCCTTTTTGTCTATAGCTCCATCGGCCGGTTCTTCACCGAGCAAACCTAGCTTACGCTTGATCTCCAGCATTTGTTCTGGAGTCAAATCCGACATATGGGATTTTACAGGCATATCCCAAGAGCGAATTTTATCCATCAAAGCCAGAGGGGCTAAGCCTAGCTCTTTGGCAAACTCAAAAACTTTCATACCATTTGCATCACTCACGCCGGATTCTCCTCTTCGCTGGTTTTAAGTTTTTCTAGTTCTTGTTTCAAGCGCACATCAGCTTGCGATTTGGCATCCGAGCCCTTTTGCAACAAATCGGCATAGGGTGAGCGAGGGAGCTCCTTCCCTTCGGCTTTATGCTGATCCAAGAAGGCTTGAGCTTCTTGCAAAATCGCCTGAGCTTGCTCCACCGTGCTAATGTGACCCACCCCCACAAGATCCTCAGCCGCCACCTGCACTAAAGTGCTCAAGTGATTAATGCCGTATTGATACAGGGTTTCAGTCAGTGTTTCATTGATGGAGGGAATTAAAGTGAGATTGAAAATCGCATCTCCCAACTTGGCTTTGGCCAGAGACTCACTCGTCACATCAATTTTCCAACCGGTAAGTTTGGATGCTAATCGCACGTTTTGTCCTCTTTTACCAATAGCCAAAGACAACTGATCATCGGGGACAATCACCTCTAAAGAGTGATTCTCCTCATCCAGGAAAATGCGTGAGACTTTCGCCGGCTGTAAAGCGTTAACAGCAAAACGCGTGATATCGGGATCATAAACCACGATATCAATTTTTTCTCCTTTAAGTTCCTGAATGACGTTTTGCACACGACTTCCCTTCATACCCACACAGGATCCCACAGGGTCCACGTTAGGCTCCAGGGAGCGTACGGCAATCTTGGCGCGTAAGCCAGGATCTCTTGCGGCAGACATGATTTCGATGGTTCCGTCTTGAATCTCAGGAACTTCTTGTTCGAAAAGCTTCATCAAATAACGCTCATCGGCTCGAGAGATAATAATTTGCGGGCCGCGATGACCTTGGCGGACCTCGGCGATATAGCCTTGCACTCGATCACCCGCTTTAAAAACCTCTCCCGGAATCTGCTCACGTTTGGGCATATAGGCTTCTGTGCGCCCTAGGTCCACCACGACGGTATCGCGCTCAAAACGGCGAACGATACCGGAAGCGATTTCTCCCTTTCTTTTTTCAAACTCGCTAACGATCACATCGGATTCGGCCTCACGAACTTTTTGGCTTAAAATTTGTTTCACGGTCTGGGCGGCAATTCGTCCTAATTCCTTAGCTGTCACTTTAATACCGATCATGTCGCCAAGTTGCGCTTCCGAATCTAGTTTGCGAGCTTCAGAGAGCTTGATTTCCACCTCATCGTCGAAAAAATCGGCATCATTCACCACCTCTGTAAACTCAAAAACTGTCCCTTAAACAGATCTGACGCTG
>CAZZMS010000055.1:0-4034 GCA_964655485.1 uncultured Pseudobdellovibrionaceae bacterium
AAGTAAGCCTTCTGAATTCAATGATTCGATGCAGTTTGTAAAAAAAGTCCTCTCGACAATGGGCTCTGGGTTGGAGAAAAAAAACCTCGGAAATTGTTACTAGATATTCAGGTTCTCAGCCCATTTGCCGATTAATGGTAATGGACGTTGTTCATTTTTGAGGACATTGATAATACCAATAACAGATAAAACGAGAGTGCCAACACTCAGTAAAGTTAAGACTGATGTGGTAATAAAATCAAACCAACCAAAGGGAAGTAAGTTGGCAAAGGTGACAAAGAGACTAAGGCCAAATAACACCATGCCTTGTTTCGTATGGTAACGAACGAAGGTGTTGGTTTTTTCTACGAAGTAAGGAATGAGGCATAAAATCCCGAAGTAAGCTAGAATAGACAAGATATGGGATTGCTCTAGAGTTGTATTCGACTGGTTGGTGTTGTTTTGAGTAGTGGATTGAGATGTGGCTGTTTCCATAGGGCCTCCTTTTGTTGATTGGTACGAATGACCAAGCAAGCAAGGCAGATCATAGAAACACCTTCAGAGCTAACTGAGCTAACCCTTTATCCAAAGGCCGGACACAAGTTTTCTATTTCTGATCTTTGGCGACCACCGAGCTTATGATTTTGATTTCAGAGTAGATAGGTAAATGATCACTGACCCCAGTTTTTTCCTCATGGGAGTAACGCAAGGGACGTCCCGAGATACGCATTTGGCCTTCAGCCCACATGGGGGTGGTGATGGAGTTGCTGTCTAGCTGTAAGGGACCCTCTTTGAATTTTGGCGAGAAAAATAGGATATCTAGAAAGCTCCAATGCCGTTGATAGTTGTGAGATCCTCGACAATTCTTGCAGCCGATTTTGTGACTGACTAAACCTTTTTGGGCTAAGGCTTTTGTGACCAGTCCCGTATTTTCGTCTTCTTCGGCGGTTATGTTCCAATCTCCACCAAATACCCAGTAATGATCCTCCGGAACTTGCTCGGCAAGTTTCAGGACAGTGGCCACCGCGTCCTCTCGAAAAGGGGTGGGTGCAGCTTGTGAGGGAAAGTGTAGGGCAAACACATGAATAATTGCACCAGAGGGTAGCTTCAAGGGTACTTCAAGAATGCCTCGTGTGGGCTTTGTGACTAGATCTGCTGCCTTATTCCACTCAATCATGTGGAGTTTGGCTGCCCCCGCCAAGGGGAAGCGTGACACTACAGCTGTGTCTATGCCCCTAGGGTCTGGCCCATCAATCAGTTCAATGGTGTGGTAGTTTGCAGATGACAAATACTCGCGGACCAAACGAGAGAGAATTTTTTTATTCTCGACTTCCTCAAGGAGGAGAATATCTGGCCCTTCGCCATAAACCTGAAGAATGACCCGCGATAGGTTACTCATTTTGGCGTGCAGTTGTTTTTCATCCCAGTTCAGCTTGAGACACTCCTCTTTCTGCCAAGGTTTTGATTGTTTAGCACAGTAGGCCTGTGCTTCCTTATTGCGTTTTTTTTCCACGAGCGGCAGATAGGTGTAGTCTTCCGTGCCCTCGTCATGCTCAGCATCAAAAAGGTTTTCAACATTGTAAGCCATAATGGTGATAACATCTTTAGGTCGCGCTTTAGTAAATGGATTACTTGGCCGGCTAACACAAGAGTGAAGATATAAAACGACAAGGGCCAGTAAGGTCGTAGTAAGGATGAAGCCTGTTCTATGGTAAGTGAGTAGGTGTTTAAGTTTTTCTCTGCTCATAAGCCCGCCCATAAAATTGAGTGTTCCTAGGTTTTGTTGCGGTATCTCAACTTACTTATTCCGTCCCAAAGGATGATTTGTATTCACTTTAGGTAGAGCTCTGCCATCGACACCACTAGCACGAGTGCACCATGCAGGCCAGGATTTCTCACTGGGGAGACTTTTTTACGCAAGGGTTTTGTTAGGATTCCGTCAAGCGGAGTGAAATTACTCGTGAGCCGACAAATAAAAAGTTGCTTTTTCTTATGAAGATTGAAAAGATGCCGGTCGTTTGCGACACGTTGTTCCAGCCCTCTGGAGCATGGAAGCCAAGACAGAGTCCCAGTTCTTGGGTTTGAAGGGAGAACCATGCCTGAAGGAATACCATCAAAAATCCAAAAACAGCCGTCATCTGATCTCTTGAGGGGCGAGCAGAAGTTTCTGCAGGTAGTGACTCGTTTTGGCTTTTGGTGTCTGTTACTTTTCGTCACAGCGACGGCTAGTCTTGAGATGGTCTGGGCGCAATCACCTGAATCTCAAATTGTTGCTCAGGATAATCTCTTCAGTAATAGCCCCTGGGGGGTGAGCTATTTTAATTTCTCCTCTACCTCGGTAGGTTTAGCTGAGGAGGGGATGAGTAGTTGGAATATCTACCAATACATTGCCTTGAACCGGCGATTTGATTGGTCGAATCGCTTAAGCATTCGTGTGCCGTTTACCACACAAACTCCAGGGGTTTACGATAGCCGCAAGAACGTTCGCTCGTGGAATACCCAGCTTAACGACTTTCACGTGGTTTTTAATCAGTTTCAGTTCCTTGAACTTCCCCATGAGTGGGATGTTAGCGGTTCTTACTACATGTATCTTCCTACGAGTGAAAGCTCGAAGGAGCGCAAGTGGCTGACTCGTTTACGTGCTTGGTGGACTCTTGAGCATCGCCCCTCTCGGCGGTCGATGGTGGCCTTATGGGTGGAGCCTGAGTATTTTTTGAATACTCAAAAAGCTTATCGTTCCGTGCAGGTGAACACCGCTCCCGACGGTAGGACTTTTGAGCGAGTTTTTGCGCGGAACAACATGCAAGGAAGCCTACAGGTCTCTCTCGTTTACTCTTATGCCATACACAATCGTTTCACGCCGCAAATATCTCTCTACCATGACCAGCAGTGGTTTGAAGATTCTCAATTTGTCACAGGGGCTGATACTTATAGAAGTGCTTTAGGAGCACAATTTGCATCGTGGATACAAATCAACCGCACCTTACGATTTTTAGCTGGTTACTCTACCGAGGTAGCTCAAACGGGTCGCTTTGCTCAAGATGCTAAGTGGTTCGATCCGCGCAACAGTCAGTATTTTATCATGACCTTTTGGAATCTCTTCTAGGCGATTGGAGGCGAGAGTAGCCTTTGCGTCGAGGTTCAAGTATTCGTGATGGGATATTCATAGCAAAGGCTTTTCTCTTGATGGTGTGATTGTGATCAGAGTTGGATAGACACCAATTCCGGCCCTAAGAGTAAGAGCATATAGCTTGGCAAAACAAAGACCACCAGTACGATAGTCATTTTAGTTTGGAGGGTGGCTAATTTTTTTTCTCGATGCCAGGTATCTTGAGCTTCGAGATCTTGACTGAGTTCGAGTAAAAACTTACCAATGCTCTCTCCCTTTAGGCCACGTTCGAGAAATTTTAGAATGCGACCTAATCGATGGTCATCGAGTTGAGAAACAAAGGCGTCGGTGCCCAGACCAGTGGGTAAAATCTTTAACCAAGTTTGAAGACCTTCCCTGATTTTCAAGTCCTCAACTAGACCCGCGGCTTGTTGAATAGCCGTTGTTAGACTGTGTCCGCTATTGATCCAATACACTATATTTTGCAGGAAGTGGATCAGACATGAATGATTGGTGTTGATAGAACGAGAGAGTCGTCGAATGAGATAGGCTCCTACTCCAAAAAGACCAAGGGCAAGAAACCCGAGTCCACTTAAGACAAAGCTTTGATGCGTATTCCATCTATAAAGTAACACAAGGGAAAATATCAAGGATACCACATAAAGCTGAGCTCGAGGTCCTTGAGCTGCAATTTCAATTCGTTCGGTCCAGCGTTGTTGCTGTTTGTATCGATCCTTCAGAGCGATGAGTTTCGCTTTTGTATTATGCTGAGATTGGTAAATACGCTGCAATTCTTGCCATAAGTCCTGTGCTTCTGAGTGCAGGGCAAGGGAATGAATTTGTGGCACATTGAGATGAAAGCTCGAGACGATCTCATTGAGATCTAGTTGCGAGCTGTATTGTGATTTGAGTTTGGAAATGGACTCACGTAAAGATAAACCCATGT
>CAZZMS010000056.1:0-7049 GCA_964655485.1 uncultured Pseudobdellovibrionaceae bacterium
CCACATGACGGGTAACTCTTGACTTAAAACCTTTAATGGCTCCATTCCAGCTTGAGCTATGCCGGTAACGCCGCATAAGTACGGCTTTTTTAAGTAACTAACCAATTGAATGTTTTCAGGTAACACTGAAGGATGAGAAAAGTCCAAAAACACATCCAGCTCGTTAAGCCATACCTGCTCTTGCAAATCTGGGGGATTTAAAGGGTAAGTGCCCAAATACGAGTAACCTCTTGGGGGATTGCTTTGATAAGACCCCCAGTAACAAGTGATTCCAAGCTTTTGAGCTTCGGCCGCTATGGCCTGACCCATTTTCCCTGAAGCGCCAAACACCCCAATTTTAAAGACCTTTCCTAAATTCTCAGATAAACTCTCATCCATTTTAGCCTCAGTCGATTATTTCAAAAGTCCGTAGGATTTTAAGCTAGCCTGTAAACTATTTCGGGTCTCAGGGGATCCCTCGACCAAAGGTAAGCGACACTCAGGTGAGCGAATAAGTCCCAACAAATACAAAGCCATTTTCACAGGAATGGGGTTACTTTCCATGTACAAAGATTGAATCAAGGGAAGATACTTTTTAATTTCTCCCTGCAAATAGGCCTGAGGCAAAATATGTGAGGCTACTGATATAATCCCATGACCA
Source organism: uncultured Pseudobdellovibrionaceae bacterium (assembly GCA_964655485.1). Classification (GTDB taxonomy): domain Bacteria; phylum Bdellovibrionota; class Bdellovibrionia; order Bdellovibrionales; family Bdellovibrionaceae; genus JANWYU01. The sequence goes on from CAZZMS010000056.1 coordinate 641, forward strand.
CCTAGGGCTAAAAATTCCTCGTAGGTAGCATCGTCACCTGACAAGTAGAGAAAGTTACCTCCAACCTGAGCCATGAGCTCCTTATCCCAAGGAATGTTACCAGAGGCCTCTTTAATACCTAGAATATTCGGGCGGCTAGACAAGTCAGCAATCGTTTTTATTTCCAAATGGGTAACCGTCCTGGAAGGAACATTATACAAAATGACTGGAGCCAGGCTTTGCTCAGCTATTTGCACAAAATGTTGATATAAACCTCTTTGTGGTGGCTTGTTGTAATAGGGAACCACAACTAAAAAAGCGTGGGCTCCCCAATCCTGGGCTTTCTTGACCTTTTCCAGGGTGTGCTGAGTGGAGTTTGAACCCACACCTAAAATGAGCCGAGCATCCGGTGGTAACATTTTTTTTACAAAGAAAAAAATCTCCTCTACTTCATGTTCCAATAACGTCGGCGATTCTGCGGTTGTACCATTAACCACAAATCCCCTGATACCAGCTTGTAACTGCTCACTAACTAAGCGTTCCAGAGAAGGAAAATCAACCCGCCCTTGCCAAAAAGGTGTTACTAAAGCAGTATAAACTCCCTTGAGTTGCTCTATCGCCTTAAGCTTGTTGCTCATGAATGTCTCCCGAATCCAGTTTAAAAACTCTACGCCACCATAATCGCATATCCTCAACGTAACCAAATATAGCCGGCACAACGACCAAAGACAACAAAGTCGAACTGATTAAACCACCAATAACCACCACTCCCATACTGGTCCTTTGCTGACTAGCTTCATTTAAACCAATGGCTATGGGCAAGACCCCACCAATCAAAGCTAAACTGGTCATTAAAATGGGCCGCAAGCGAGTTTGTCCGGCTTGTAGCAAGGCTGTTTTCTGATCTAAGCCTTCATAAATTTTCCTTTGCGCAAAGTCCACAAGCAAAATGGAGTTTTTGGCTACTACCCCCAAAAGCATGACAAAACCAATCATGCTAAAAATATCCAAAGACTTTTGGGTAATCAGTAAAGCCGCAAAAGCTCCGGTAACAGCTAAAGGTAGAGCAACCAAAATGGTTACTGGGGTAACAAAACTTTCATAAAGAGAGGCTAAAACAAAGTATATCAGGATCACCCCCAAACCTAACGCTAATACCATGCTACTAAAAAGATCCCTCATATCCTGAACCTGCCCCTCAAAGCGGTAACTGATACCCTGAGGCAACTTATATTCCGGCTCATTTTGTATGATTTTTTCAATCTCAGCAGCAATTTCTCCTAGGGCGCCCGAAGAACCTATGTTACCATCAATTTGCACAAAGCGTTGCTTGTTAAAGCGACTAATCTGAGAATAGCCAGAGGCCTCCTTTAAAGTAGCAATGCTTTTAAGAGGAATGGCTTGAAAATTGGTATTGGGTACAAAGTACTGGCTCCAATAGCGCTGTAAATCCTTTTGTTCAGGGACCAACTCTAACTTAATATCATATTCAAAATTATTTTGCTTAAAGCTAGCTACTTTCTGCCCCTCAAAATAGGTTCGTAGTTCACTTTGAGCTGTCAGCAATGAGACACCCAGCTTTTCAGACTGTCTGCGATCAAAAACAACTTGCCACTCTGGGCGCCCCAAACGGAAGTTCGTATCCACATCCACAAAGCCTGGAATTTGAACCAGTCTTTGTTTTAGTTTTTCCCCGTAGCCCATGAGCTGATCTAAATCATCCCCCAAAAGTTGCAACTGGATAGGTTTATCGGTAGTCCCCACGGGATTGAACTCAGCAATTTGCACTAAGATACCCGCATGTTCCTTTGACCAAGCCTGGAGTTTGGGCCTAAGTCTTTCCTTAACCTCAAGGGTTTTAACTCGCCCAGGACGCTCTTGAACCGGTCTTAACTTGATATAAATACTTCCTAAATGGGGTCCTCGGCTAGTGCCTGAACTACCTAATTGGGTTGATAAAAGCTCTACAGCAGGATCTTGAATGAGTATGTTTTCAATGTCTGTTGCCACTTTTTTACTGGATTGCAAACTACTTCCTAAGGGTAACTCCAAGGTAACCAAAAACTCTCCGGTATCTGCTTGAGGCAAGAACGTTTTGGGTATCCAAGGTAACATGGCAAAAGAGCTAAAAAAAATGACTACAGCCAAAAATACAACTCGCCCCCTGTGCTCCAAAACCCAAGCCAAAGCTTGAACGTAGATTTTTTCCAAGCTGGATTGCATAGCATTAAAGGCATCTAAAATTTTATGAATCCAAGGATTTCCCTTTTCATGAGTCACACTAGCCCAATAGGCCGACAGCATAGGAGCAACAGTCAAGGCATCGAAAGTGGATATAATCATGGCAAATACTACGGTTAAACCAAACTGCTTGAAAAACTGTCCCACAATTCCCTGCAAAAAACCAATAGGACCAAACACGGCAATGACCACGGCCGTAGTCGCCAAAACGGCCAACACAACCTCCTTGGTCCCAATCAAGGCAGCTTGCAAAGGCTTTTGACCCATTTCTAAGTAACGGAAAATATTTTCTCGAACCACAATGGCATCATCAATCAAAAGACCTACAGCCAAACTGAGAGCCAACAAGGTTAAAACATTGATAGAAAAACCAAAAATATACATTAAGATAAAAGCCCCCAGCAAAGAGTTAGGTAACGCTAAAGCTGTAATAATCGTAGATCTAAAATTAGCTAGAAATAAAAACACCACTACGATACACAAAACAATTCCAATAAATATAGACTCACGAACATCATCAATATTAGCCTTAATAGGCCAAGCACCGTCCCGAACCCAGGCTAAACTGTAACCCTTCCCGGCTTGATTCCACTCCTGGTTGAGTTCTTGAACTTTTCTTTTAACTGCCTCAACAACCTGCACCGTGTTACCATCGCTTTGCTTGTAAATCAGGAAAAGTATTGGGGTCTGTTCTTTCCACTGGGAGGCCCATGTGCGGACCCGAGAGAATGTATCTTCTTTAGCCAAGCCAAAAGTTACTTGCGCCAGGTCAGCTAAGGAAACAATTTGGTCTGAGCCCCAAAAATTAACGGTAACAGATTTTAAATCCGCCAGAGATGCAAATTCTCCTAAGCCTCGATAAATGAAGTCTTGTTGCCCATTATCATAAGAACCCAAGGGAATATTTTTTGAGCCTTTAGCCAAGCGATCAGCAATTTGCAAAGCTGAGATCTTATAAAAATTTAACTTGTTTAAATCCAAAAACGCTTTCACCTCCTGCTTTCTACCTCCTACCAAATCCACCTGCCCAACCCCGGCTAAGGTCTCAAACTTGGCCTTGATAGACTCTTTGGCCAAATCATAGGCTTGCGCGGGAGGCAGGCTGGAGACAAAGGCCAATTGCGCGACAGGTTGGTCGGCAGGATCAATACGGCGAATAATTGGCTCTTGAATTTCACTTGGTAACTGAGACCGAATGTTGCTTAAGCGCTGACGAATTTGGTTTTCCGAATCTTTTATGTCGGTACCCATTTTAAATTGGAAAATGAGCAAACTTAAGCTTTCGGAGTTTAGTGAACGCATCTTTTCTAAGCCCGATAAACTACCCAGCTCATCTTCAATAGGCTTAGCCACTAAAGATTCCATATCTGCGGGAGAAGCCCCTGGATAAATAACCTGAACAATCACCACAGGAAAGGTCACATCGGGAAATAAGTCCACTTTCATCCTTTGCAAGGATAAGTAACCCACAATGAGTAACACCAACACAATCGAGGTAATAAACGCAGTTCTGCGCACAGATAGATCAATGAGACTCATAAATCCCCCTTAAATGCTACCAAGAGCTATGAATAGAATTCTGATCCAAATAAACCCGGGTGGCCGCAGCTAGTTTAAGCCTTTGTACCTTAATTCTTAAAGTATTGAGCAAGGCCTCCCACAATTCCTGCTCAGAATTTATCACTTGTGAGGTAACAAGCCGACCTGATTTCAAAAGCAATTTTTCTGCGTCCAATTTTTTTTGTAAAAGCTGGTAGCTTTGAAGAGCTAATTTTTCCTTGCCTAAAAGCTCAGCATATAAAGACTGCCATTCTTTTTTTTGCGCTTCCTGCTCAAACTCCAACTGTTGGAGCTTGTTTTGAGTGGAGCTCTTGTCTAAAGTAACGGCCTGTAACTGGGCTTTCTTGGCTTCGGTATCCCAAAGCCACTGAAATTTAAGAGCCAAGGCCGCTGTAGGACGATTGGCGTTAGTGATTTGATCTAGAGAGCTTTGAGGATCAGTAGCAATTGAGTTGGTATTCCAGGCCCCTTCTAAAACTAAATCGGGCTTAAGCTCTTCTTGCACACGCTGGGAGGCTATGTGTTTTAGGTTGAATTCCTCTTTTTTTAAGAGCACATCCACTCTCTGCAAACTATCCCAGGTTGCTGAATTGCTAAACCGTTGGTCTAAGGGATGAGTCATGGATTCCAGCTTAACCTTAAGCTCAGGCAAAGAATCACCCCAAGCCAGATTCAAAATGGACCTTAACTTAAGCTCAGCTCGTTTGAATTGCTCTTGAGCTTCCTCATAGGACAAGGTCTTTTGCAACACCATGGCCTGAACACCGTACAGATCACTTTTGTCAGAAATATTCCTGTCAACTCGACCTTGAACCCAGTCTTTTAATTTTTTAGCTTGCTCTAAAGCTCGTAAGCGAATTCCTATAGTTTCACGGGCTAGAAGATAATCCAGCAAGGCCTGTTCAGCTTGAGTCAACTGGTTCAACTCTTCAGCGAGAATTTGCAGCTCTTTAAGTTTCAATGTTACTTTCTGCTGCTCGTCTTGAATTTTTGATAAGTGTCCCCAAGCGTTTTTCCACAAAGACTGACTAAAACGCAGTCCCAAGGTAGCGTTACTAAAAGGCACTTGGGTAGATTGATTGAGCAGAGGGTTGATAAAAGTTTGCCTTTGATCCAAAAGCCCTAGCTGGAAACTCAAGCTAGTGCCCCATTTGTTTTTTTGCGAGTACGAAAGAAAATACTCTCGAAACAAGGTTTGATCCAAAGCAAATGCCCCAAATGGCTGTGCCTTACGATCATCCAGGTAACGAATTCCAGCTCCTAAAGCAGGAACATACTCCAAGTCTTTCGCCACAAAGCTAGCCCTAGCTTGCTGCTCGTCAATCTTAAGGGAAATGATCATGTGGTTTTTATGTTTGACCCACAACTCCCAATCATCCCACGATGTAATGGTTTGAGGCAGGCCCTGTTGAGCGCTCACTCCTGTTTGCATGAAAAAACTCAGGAGGGCGTAAAACCATAGCCAGAACTTACTTTCCCGGATGGGAAACAATCTCTGAAGATCGACGCCAATTCTTTTGCTAAAAAATAAAGCCATTCTTTTGGTAACAGAGCTTTTAAACATTTTAATCTCCACGCCAAATGGTTTTTAAAACATGTTGAGCCAAAGCCTGAGGATCCTTGACTAAACTCCGACATTTCTGGCCATACTCACTAGGCCAATGAGCCCACAAAATGATTTGGTCTAACTCTCCTAGGATACTCATGAGTAAAAAAAAGGGCTCTAAGTTTGGGGTAATCCAACCTCTAGTTTGACCTAACTTAAAAAGCTCAATCATGGGGTTTAAAAGCGAGTCTAAGTAGCGCTCTTGCAAGGCACGACTCAAGCTTTGTTTACGTAAAGTTTCTTGTTGAATGAGTAGGTGATAATCCCAGTGGGCAATTCTCCACTCAATGGATTGAGCAAAAACAGAATTCAAAAAAGCTAAGTAAGCATCTTTTTTTGGTGCCTCAGGGCTTCGACAAAAATCCGTTACCGGTTTAATAACCCTCACTAACTCTGTAAAGTAATAATTCAACAAGGATTGATAGAGGCCCTTTTTGCTCCCAAAGTAGTAATTAATCATGCTTAAATTAACCTGAGCCCGGGCAGCAATGTCTCTGACTCCCACAGCCTCGTAGCCTTTTTGGACAAACAATTTCAAGGCCACTTGCATGATTCTATTTTTTTTCTGTATTCCCCGTTTTTGATTCATACTGTTACCAGAATTTTTTTCTTTATAATCTTATGTTAATGGAATAGGGCCACCCATAAATAGTCAAACAAATGTTTAATTTTTTGCTTTAACCCCAACCAGCCCTAGGTCCATGGAGCAAGACCTAAGGCATACTTCAGAACCTTTAGTCACCCTTCTAGCCTTGTGTTCTTGACTTATCCCCGAGTAGCTTGACAATAAAGGGGTAACAACGGCTCTTTCTCATATACGGAGGCATCCGTTAGCTGGGTAACAGTTGGGTAGCATAGTGAGCCGGCAGCAGTCATTATCGTGCAGCGTAAATTGAGTTTTGGATGGAGATTTTGGTTCTAGGTGTTGATTTCGGTCGGTAGTAAGCTCTGAGTTTTAGCGGTAAATCTTTAATTTTCTGAGTTTTTCAAGGGTTTAGAATAGTAGCTGTCTCACTCGGTTTA
>CAZZMS010000057.1:0-9296 GCA_964655485.1 uncultured Pseudobdellovibrionaceae bacterium
ACACCGCCCGTCACACCATGAGAGTTGGTCATACCAGAAGTCGCTGAGCTAACCGCAAGGGGGCAAGCGCCCAAGGTATGGTCGATGATTGGGGTGAAGTCGTAACAAGGTAGCCGTAGGGGAACCTGCGGCTGGATCACCTCCTTTCTAAGGATAATTTTAGTCTCGGCTATTCAATTTTGAGAGAGCTAAAGCTGATTCGGGCTTGTAGCTCAGTTGGTTAGAGCACACGCTTGATAAGCGTGGGGTCGGATGTTCAAATCATCCCAGGCCCACCAATTTTAGATCTTTGAAAACTGAATAGACATGTAAAAACAAGATAACTTAGATATTCACTTTAAAGCTACTAAGAGCTTGCGGTGGATGCCTTGGCGCTAGGAAGCGATGAAAGACGTGGTAAGCTGCGATAAGCTTCGGGGAGCTGCACACGAGCGTTGATCCGGAGATCTCTGAATGGGGAAACCCCGTGCTACGAGCACGAGAAGTCTACGAATTCATAGTAGGCTTCGGCTAACGACGGGAAGTGAAACATCTCAGTACCGTCAGGAAAAGAAATCAAACGAGATTCCCTCAGTAGTGGCGAGCGAAAGGGGAGCAGCCTAAACCTACATCATGCAAATGGTGTGGGGGTTGTGGGACCTCAACGTGGTACTCTGAAAGTTAGATGAACCCTCTGGAAAGTGGGGCCAAAGAAGGTGATAGCCCTGTAATCGAAAACTCGAAGAGGCCTAGAGGTATCCCAAGTACCACAGGACACGTGAAATCCTGTGGGAATCTGGGGGGACCACCCTCCAAGGCTAAATATTCCCTAGCGACCGATAGTGAACAAGTACAGTGATGGAAAGGTGAAAAGAACCCCGAGAGGGGAGTGAAATAGAAACTGAAACCGCAGGTTTACAAGCAGTCGAAGCACCATATGAGTGCGACGGCGTACCTCTTGCATAATGAGTCAGCGAGTTATCTTTGCAGGCAAGCTTAAGTCGCGGAGACGGAGGCGTAGGGAAACCGAGTCTTAAAAGGGCGTTTAGTCTGCAGGGATAGACCCGAAACCCGGTGATCTAACCATGGCCAGGCTGAAGCGAGGGTAACACCTTGTGGAGGGCCGAACTGGTGGAAGTTGAAAATTCCTCGGATGAGCTGTGGTTAGGGGTGAAAGGCCAATCAAACTGGGTGATAGCTGGTTCTCCCCGAAATATATTTAGGTATAGCCTTAGGTTATAGTATCCCGGAGGTAGAGCACTGAATGGGCGAGGGGTCCTTACCGGATTACCAAACCCAACCAAACTCCGAATTCCGGTGATATGTTTCCTAGGAGGCAGACGTGGGGTGATAAGGTCCCACGTCGAGAGGGAAAGAGCCCAGACCATCAGCTAAGGTCCCTAAGTTACTGCTAAGTGGAAAACGATGTGAGGCTACTTTGACAACTAGGAGGTTGGCTTAGAAGCAGCAAGCCTTTAAAGAAAGCGTAATAGCTCACTAGTCTAGTGGCCTTGCGCGGAAGATATAACGGGGCTAAGCAGTACACCGAAGCTATGGCTTGAGCGCAAGCTCAGGGGTAGGGGAGCGTTGAAGTCTAGGCAGAAGGTTGACCGTGAGGACAACTGGACGAACTTCAAGTGATCATGCTGACATAAGTAGCGTTGAACTCAGGTGAAAAACCTGGGCGCCGAAAACCCAAGGGTTCCTAGGCAAGGATAATCCTCCTAGGGTTAGTCGAGTCCTAAGCTGAGGCCAAACGGCGTAAGCGATGGCAAAACGGTTAATATTCCGTTACCAGATCTAGAATTGGGTTCGGAGGGACGAAGTAGGTAGTTCCAGCCTGTTATTGGATTCAGGTGTAAGTGCGTAGGAGGTCAGGTAGGCAAATCCGCCTGGCGTAACTCTGAGACACGAATGCTACGAAGGGGTAACCCTTCTAAGTGGAATGAGCCATGCTTCCAAGAAAAACTTCGAACTTTAGCTAGACTGCTCGTACCGTAAACCGACTCAGGTGGGTGGGGTGAATATCCTAAGGCGATTGGGTGAAACTTGGTTAAGGAACTCGGCAACTTGACACCGTAACTTCGGGAGAAGGTGTGCCCTTTGTTGTGTAATGGCTTGCCCATGAAGCGATGAAGGGTCGCAGAGAAATGGGAGTAGCGACTGTTTATCAAAAACACAGGCATCTGCAAAGTCACAAGACGAAGTATAGGTGCTGACGCCTGCCCGGTGCTGGAAGGTTAAGAGGATTGGTTAGCGCAAGCGAAGCCGAGAATCGAAGCCCCAGTAAACGGCGGCCGTAACTATAACGGTCCTAAGGTAGCGAAATTCCTTGTCGGGTAAGTTCCGACCTGCACGAATGGCGTAACGACTTCTCCGGTGTCTCAACCAAGTGCCCAGCGAAATTGAATTCTCGGTGAAAATGCCGAGTACCCGCAGAAAGACGGAAAGACCCCGTGAACCTTTACTGTAGCTTGTCAGTGATTTTAGGGATATCATGTGTAGCATAGGTGGGAGCCTTTGAAGTGAGGTCGCTAGATCTCATGGAGGCGTCAGTGAAATACCACTCTTGATGTCTTTGAAATCTAACCTGCGTCCTCACAGGGCGAGTGACACTGGCTGGTGGGCAGTTTGACTGGGGCGGTCGCCTCCCAAAAAGTAACGGAGGCGCGCAATGGTACCCTCAGCCTGATTGGAAACCAGGCGTCGAGTGCATTGGCATAAGGGTGCTTAACTGTGAGACCTACAAGTCGAACAGGTGCGAAAGCAGGCCAAAGTGATCCGGTGGTCCCGCGTGGAAGGGCCATCGCTCAACGGATAAAAGGTACTCCGGGGATAACAGGCTTATTCCGCCCAAGAGTCCATATCGACGGCGGAGTTTGGCACCTCGATGTCGGCTCATCACATCCTGGGGCTGGAGCAGGTCCCAAGGGTTTGGCTGTTCGCCAATTAAAGTGGTACGCGAGCTGGGTTCAGAACGTCGTGAGACAGTTCGGTCCTTATCTTCTGTGGGCGTAGGAAAACTGAGCAGATCTGTCCTTAGTACGAGAGGACCGGGATGGACGAACCTCTGGTGTTCCTGTTGTCGCGCCAGCGGCAGTGCAGGGTAGCTATGTTCGGAATGGATAACCGCTGAAAGCATCTAAGTGGGAAGCCAACTGCAAGATAAGTTTTCCCTGAGCGTAAGCTCCTAAAGACCCCTCGGAGACTACGAGGTTGATAGGCGAGCCGTGTAAGCACAGCAATGTGTTGAGCGTACTCGTACTAATAGGTCGTGAGGCTTTAATTAAAAATGATATCTAAGTATCTTGTTTTAAGCTTGTCTATTCAGAAAATTTATTAGCTTTGCTGGTGTCAATAGCGGTGGGGGTACACCTGATCCCATCCCGAACTCAGAAGTTAAGCCCACCTGCGGCGATAGTACTGCACGGGCGACCGTGTGGAAGGGTAGCGCGATGCCAGCACATTTATACGACCCTCCTACGTAAAACGTAGGAGGGTTTTTCTTTTTTAGCCATCCTGACATCATTGAACTTGAATCATTTTATGACGATTTGAGCTAGATAAGGGTAGTTTATTCGTTTTTTGTAGTAACAGAATTGTCTATAGATTTGATAAGTTTTGTTAAAGTAGACCCATATTAATGATTTTACGCCAGTGAGAGCACTCACCTCTTTGTCCATGTGGGGAACAGCGACGATTTACCATCAGCTTGGTCTGTTTCACTTGTTTCTTATCTTACTTGGACAGGGGGGTGAGCTGAGAGATATTTTTTGTTCTGTTGATAAATTTTCCCATTCTTCCGGAGTGAAAAGGGACAGACTTAAAGCATGAAGTCCTGTATTAAGCTCGCCCTTGAGTAACTCGTAAATACTGCGCTCTCTTTGAAGCCTTCTTACTCCCTGAAAAGATGAGCTCACAATGGTGCAGCGAAAGTGGGTTTCCTTTGAGTTTCCACGACCGTGCCTGGAGGATTCGTCTTCGATTTGTAAAATAAGGGGTTTAAATGTGGCCTCTATTTTTTCTTTAATTCGTTCTGATCTATTCATGTTACCCTTACCATTTTCGTAGTAAATAGTGCCGTGATTTTTTATTTATTTGTTTCCTTGTTCGTTTTTGACTGAGATTTAATCCTCTTCCTTTTTGGATTTTGACTTTAAAAGTTTTTCTACATCCACCCACGCGCGTTGGGCTTTTAGTCCGAGTTGAAAAGCTGAGAGTACGAATTTTTCAGTAACAGGGCTTTCTAGCACTTGTTTTTCCAGACTTTTTGCTTTTTTTAAACCATATTTCACACCTAGGCGTAGGGCTGGGTTTTGTATAGGAATACGATCAAACTCTTCATTCATCCATATTTGCCAACTAGTCTGCGCCAGTTCAGATAACTGGGGGAATTGCTCCTTTAACCAGTGGAGGCTTGAGAAACTTGGGGAACTGTCCTCCGTTGCAGAAGGGTTTTTATTATCTTTCTCCTCTGAGGTGATCTTATCGTGAGTCTCTTTCCCCAGGGTGAGCTCTTCTATTGAGGACGCAGACTTAGTGCTATCGCTATCCTTGAGATAAGCGTTGTCAGTGTTCATGTCTTTGTCATCTGTTTGTCCCCTCTCCCTGTGATTATCGTTGTCAGCGGCAAGCTCTGCGCTAGTTTCAGGTTGTTCCCCAAGGCTTGCCAGTTCCGTTTGGGATTTTTCTTTTCGGGGTGGAACTTTTAAACTAATCTCTTGCTCTTGAGACATGGGATTGGCGAGATCTGTGTGGGACGGCAACTGATTCGATGCCTTCGAAGAGATCTCGTGGCGCAGACGTCGAGACGTACCCGGAGCATCAGCCTCATCCTTCCTGAGCGGCGAGCTAGGGGAGACAGAAGCAGTTTTTATTTCCCTCTTTCTAGAGGGGGAGACTTTTTTCTGAGTTCGCTCTTTGCGAGAGGGCATGGTTTTTTACTCCTTGAACAAGAATGTTTTTTAGTTCGAGGGCTAGGAGGAAATAATCCTCACGGAGGGCTGATTTTTGAGCTAACAAGCTACGGTTTTCACTGAGAGCCTTGTTCATCTCGGCACTTTTTCTAATAAACGTATCACAGAGCTCAATGGAAAACTCTTGTTCAATTTGACTTAAAAACTCTTCACTCAGCCTTTCTCGACTGTCATAGCGAGTGAGTACGACTCGTTTTAAAATAGGATCGAGCTCGAACTCCCTTTCAATGTCTTGGAGTTCTCGCATATGCATGGTTAGCCCCAGGCGTGCAAAAGGTTCAGGAGTGATGGGAAGTACGATGAGATCGCTGGCTAAAGTAACAGCGGTATTGAGTAAAGATAGACTTGGGGCCGTGTCAATCAAGATTAAATCGTATTGAGTCTTGATGGGAGTTAGGAGTTGTTTGACATGGGCTGACCAATTTCGATAGCTGCGGATAAGAGTTTTTTCGATGACGGAGTTATTGAGGTTGGAGGGTAACAGATCAAGATTTTCGGTAACAGGAATGATGGGTTCCGTAATCTTGTTTTTTTGCTCAATAAGATCGATCCAAGTGGGCCCGGCATAGCTTTCAGCACCTAATGCCGAGCTTAGGTTGGCCTGTTGATCTAAATCAATGCACAGGACCTTGAATCCAAGCTCGCCCCACCATTGAGCCAACGAGAGACATGTGCTAGTTTTTGAAACACCGCCTTTTAACATCTGAAAAGAGATTACAGAGGCAGGGCGATGTCCAAGAGAGCCCCACTGCTCATTCTTCCATTGGATCACTGCCGATTGGACAACCGATTGGTTCCTATCAAGACTTATCTTTTTTTGTCGGATAACCCTGTTACCCTTAGTGTTGTCTTGCTGCCAAAATCTAAGAGCATACTCGGGGCTTAAACGCAGCTTGGCCCATTTTGGCTTGAGCATAACGACCTCCGATACCAAGAGGGAACAAAAGAAGGCAAGCCAACATCAAAGCTACTGCAAGCCGAGGGCAAAAAAAAGCTTTTTAGCGAGTATCAGCGATCGAGAAGGAGAGATCCGTTTAAACCGGCTATCAAGGGACTGAATGAATTGTGGTCAGATAGATTGAGTATGTAAAGGACTCATCATTTGAAGTTGAACTTTTGGCGGGAGCTATTCTAATGAGCTACTGTGTTAGATATAACAGCGCGCAGCATTATCTTGGAGGTGCAAAGGAAGGTTGACCTGCGATGCGGCAAGGGATAGAGAGAGTTTTGGTTTAACCCATTAACAAAAAGGAGAGAGTTATGAAGCAGGCTTTGGGTCTTTTATTAGCACAGGTGTTTGTTTCTGTTGCTATGGCTATGCCAAGCGTTGGCGATCTGGCGGTTTTCGCTGGTAAATTAGAAGGCAGTGCTGGTGGCGAGATTGAGTTTGAGCAGTCTTTATTGATTACGGAAATTGCTGATGAATTGGTGACTCTCGAGGTCAATATCACCTTTGATGGTCAAAGCCAGTCCGATGTACAAGTGGCCAGAAAAGATGAGTTTTTGACGACCGCTGTGGTGGAGTACGTTCTTGCTCATTGCGATGTTGAGGGTGGCACTCTGGAGACGGTGCAAGTGGCAGCGGGGGAATTTCAAGCTTGTCATGTGAAGTCTGAAGACGGGAAGAACAACGTATGGATTGGTAATGTTCCCTTTGGAATCGTGAAACAGGTTAGTGTAGATGAGTCTGAAAACACCATCACTGTTGAGTTAAAAGATTACAAGTTTGGTGCTGAGTAAGTTATCCAAGCAAGTAGAACAACTTTTGCTCCATCGGATTCACTAGAGAAATTTGGTAACTCTGGCAGGGAGTAACTAAAGCCATCTTTAGGTGGCTTTAGTTATTTCAAACCTGGCTCGTTGAAGCTGAATAACTCTGTGATGCCTTGAAGTGCAGATGGGGATTGGTTTTTACGTTTTATGGTAACAGAATAATCCCCGAGTTTTTGATATAATTTTGTTCAAAAGCGGAGAGAAACGATGCGTCTTTATGAATAGCTCCTCGGGCTTTTTCTTTCACCCGAGGGCCTTAATCCCCATGGATGGTTAAGGGCTTTAAGCCCTTTGCAGCTTGAGCCAAGGAGGGCGTGCCCCGGCTGAAAAGAAAAAGCCAGAGGCGGCCAGGGTTCATGAAAATGGAATTATTCAGGGTCATTTATTTCAAACCTGGCTCACACCTCTGGCTTGATGCGTTTTTTGATGTCTTGAAGTGCACTATCGTTTTGATTTCACACTTTTTGATTATACCGATGATTATACCGATGATTATACCGATGGCTCTGATCAAATTTATCACGCATTTGTGATGCACACCTGACTTGCATTTGGCATCTCAGGTAAACCGGCATCTCAGATTTTTGAGTTCTAGCTCTTCTTGGCGGGTTTACTCGAACTTTTTTCTCGTCTTTGGGCGATGATACGATCAAGGATTTGTAGGGCCTCTCGACGTAGGTCATTTTCGTATATAAAGCGATAAAAACCCTCAATCTCTGGACTTTGTCGAAATTTCTTAACTGAACTAGGGATGCTATCTGATTGAACAAAGTCGATGGAGGAGCCATCTTTAGAAAGTTTCACTTTGTCTGAGGCCATGAACGTTAATCAAGCAGAACTTAGCTTTTTGGGCAATGAAAATATCGTCTTGACTCAATCTTATCATGACTGGCCGCCGGCCCCATGGGAGAGTTTGATGCGAGATCCCCTTCGATCGGATTTAAAGGGGGGCGGGGAGTTTGATTATGCCAGGACGTATGATGGGATTATTATCCGTTATTACCTCTTTGGTCGCGTTGGGAGGTGTTCCGAATAAGAGTCTGGCTACTTGGCAATCTCCCCAAGAGGTTTTAGGGACTTTTGTTTCTTCGCCCTCAAGAAATTTTGACCAACAGCCCCAAGTTGACGACTCCGACCTGATTCGCGCTGTGCGAGATCGTCGCGACGTTTTTTTCATTGAGGCTAAGGGAGTTCTGGTAACCCGAATCCTGCCCACTGACACTCAGGGCCGCTTGCACCAAAAATGGTTTATTCGCTTGAGTAACGGAGCTTCCGTGTTCTGTGCATACAATATCAGTATCGCCACCCCAGTCCCTATCGAAGTAGGCGACGTTGTAGATTTAGCCGGTGAGTTTAAATGGACTGAAAAAGGTCCTTTAATGCATTGGTTGCATATCGATCCTCGGCGCAAGCGACCCGATGGCTTTGTTTTCCTTGAGGGGAAAAAATACGGGCATCGTAAGTAGTGTGGTTTGGAAATACCGTTGCTTTTTACTTCACTGACCCTCGCTAGTGAAAGGGCTCCTGAATTTTGATTCGTTTGGTCCCTTGTCGGAGTGTAAGTAGTTAAATCGTCGATGTGTCCTGAGTAATAGCTCCTCGGGCCAGGGGTTGAGGGGCCTCATTCATTGAATACTTGAAGTTGTTGCTTGAGCTGATCGATTTTTTGCTTCAATTCTTGAAGTTTTTTTTCATCGGGGCTTAACTGTCCCACACTCTGTGCACTCGTTTTTTCCCAATGATCAATCGCCATTTGAAGATCGCTGACCAAGCTGCGCCAGCGTTGGGTCGAGGGTTTTTCCTCAGGGAGAATGGGTTTTTCAGTAGCCGTCATGAAAGTTTTATTGTGAAAACGCCCTAGTGTAAAATCAAGGGATTTTTTGGGATTAGCATGGGTAACCTCAGACTTACTTCTTGGTAACTCTCAAAGAGGTGGGGCGCAATCTAATCAGTAACAACGTCCTGGTTTCCGAAGTTGCGGATAGTAAAGCAAGCACGACGGAGGGCAAATTAAATGCTCGCCCCATAAGAGATATGAGAAATCAGCAAAAAGCTTGGGTAGAGGGATTTAGAGCCTGTTGAGTCAGGTGAGCTAAGATGACAAGAGTACAAAAAGATAAAAGACTTCAGAGCTAATATGTGATGAACTAACAAGAGAGGCCAAACCCTTGGTCAAAGCTGGCCTGATGGTCCATGACAAAACCTCTGAGGATTGTTAAGTAGTGACGAATAAACCAGGTAAGCCGCTAGCTTAACCCAGAAGGAGTATTCATGTCTCAAGAAATTATTTACACCATGAAAGGTGTCAGTAAAATCGTTCCCCCTCAACGCTATATTCTAAAAGACATTTACCTGAGCTATTTCTATGGGGCCAAGATTGGAGTGTTGGGATTAAATGGAGCCGGGAAATCCACTTTGCTGCGTATTATGGCCGGTGTGGATCAAGATTTTCAGGGCGAAGCTTTTCCGGCTAAAAAAATGAGAGTCGGTTATCTCGAGCAAGAACCTCAGCTTGATCCGAACTTAACCGTGAAAGAAAATATTTTTCAGGGGATGGGGGAATTGCCC
>CAZZMS010000058.1:0-4932 GCA_964655485.1 uncultured Pseudobdellovibrionaceae bacterium
GTGTTAACCACAAAAGATGCATCGTTTCTCTCAATTTCCGGACGATTTTCTTATGTTCTTAAACCAAGGCAGGCTGCTTGGACCTCACTACTGTTTATCGTACACAAGGTAGCTTCCATCACCACTATGAACTTTTAAGCGAGTAGCACTCACCCGCTCGATACGTACTTGCGGCGAGAGAAAATATGCGTAAACATAGCGGTCCCATTCTTTGAGATGACATGCATCATTCTGTTGAGTCACTTGAGCATAGACATTGTGATCGATTTGCCCTGAGACCATGTTAAAGCCTACCACATACTGCCCTTCGGCTTTTTGACATGCCTGATGAATCACCAAGCGATAAGCGGAGGGACAGCCACCTGCACATATCACGTCTTCATTGATAATTTCCTCGAACTCGAGGCCTGAAGCATAAGCTTTAGGGAGATCCACCTTGTTACTTTGATGCACGACTTCACTTAGTCGCCAAGCGGTTTGGGGTTTAAGCGCAAGCTCCAGTGAGGACTTTTCTTGCTCTAGAGCCTCTTTGACTTCAAAGCTTGGAGGAGCTGCGCAATTTTGGAATTGAGAGAAAATAAATAAGGAAGTCAGGGTGAAGAAGAAGAAGACTCTCAGGCGGGCCTGATTTTGTTTGATATTAGAATACCACCACTCACTCATACACTCCCCCTTTGTGACCTGTTTCTTCATGGTAACCCACTTTTTGAGCGACAGACCGAAAAAAAGTCCTTCGCTCATTTTGATACAGAAACAGCGAATCCGGCCTGTTTCAGGGTGAGACATGAGACTTTTTTTTCGTCGGCACAACGTAAGGCGAATTAAACTGTTGCAAGGGGGAAGCATGCTGGTGAGATCTTGGATTGTTCTGTTGTTATTGAGTGTCGGTTTGATTTTGGCTATCGGCCAAGCTTGTTCAAAAGTGCAGTTGGTACCCTATGAAAATCCTAATCCTTTGTTTCTAAGCTCGCATGGCGAGCTCTGTGTGCCTGAGCCCTTGGAAATAGGAAAATATACCAAGATGCTTTTCGTAATGGATGTATCGGGATCCAATGCTGAAACGGATCCGGGTAAGACGAGGCGTTTGGGGGCTTTGAATCAGTTTTTTGCTCAAAACCGCGCAAACCCTTTTATTGAGTGGGGCTTGATTGTTTTTTCCGGTAACACTGAAGGTGGAGCGCGTAGTCTTGTACTGAACAATCAAGGGGGACTGATTCGGTTTTTTGCTCCAGCAGGGGATTTTGAAGCGGCTCTTAATCAGTTTCAGGGTGTAGCGGATTCTGGAGCCACTCCCTATGTGGCAGCACTAAACCGTGCACGTAACGGGATTGAAACGGAATTAGAATTGGCAAGACGACTAGGCCAAGATGTCGTCAGTTTTCACGTGGTTTTTATTAGTGATGGCGTGCCCATGCCGGCCTCGGAAAATACTGATGCTGAAATTTTCTCCATTATACAAGCGATGCTCTCGGCCACCGAAAATCGTCTAAAACTCTCCACGGTTTTCTACAACGTGGGAGGTCAGGATCAAGCCGCCATTGGACGCTTGCAGGAGATGGCTCGCCTCGGTAACGGTCGATTTCAGGATGCATCGAATGGAGAGGCGATTAACATACAAGATCTTATTGTAAGTGGTCGATCCCAAGAGAATTATTTTATTAAAGACTTTTTTAGCTACAATTTGAACTCTGCTATTTGTGATGACGGTAAGATCGACGCCGACTCGGATGCAGATGGCCTATGTGACCGAGATGAGGTGGCTTACAATCAGTTGTATGCTGACAAAATTCGCGCAAGTAATGCTTATCGGGGAAAGCAGTTTAGCCCCACCCATCGCAATAGTTTTGATCAGCGGTTTAACGACTTATTTATCTACAAACACCTCATTGACGGTGAGTCCCTTCCCTCTTGTGATCTTGGGGAACAAATCGCCTGGGATAACGACGGTGACTTACTGAACGAATGCGAGGAAGCGTTTTTAACGGCAAAAAACCCACAAGGACCCAATCTCAATTGGACTCAGGAAATGATCCGCTTGGGTAGTAGAGGGCAACCCGCCAACTATGATACCGACGGGGACGGAATTATTGATGGCTTAGAGTTTATGTTTTTTAAAAACAAGGGATACCCGCTGAATTTTAATAGTATCAATGCTCGCTTGAACCAGAGAAGCCTGTACGATTACTTCTACCATCATCAAAGCTTTCTAAAACCGGAAAGCTCCCTACCCTACCAACTTAAGGTGCAATGGATCCGCAGGAACGAGAGAGGACTAAATTGTTACCATGTTACTCAGGGGCATCTGCCTTTATACCCTGTGCAGGCATTCAATCACCAATTACCTCCGCAGAGAATGGTAACACCTCAGACCAATTCATCAGTTACAACCCCTATGCGTATGGCCAACTTAAGTCATGGTGCCAATGAAAACCTGATTTTCGTTTATTACATCGCCACCACTCAAAACGATCCAGACGGGAAAGGAATTATGCGTTACTCGATTCAAAAACGTGCACTGTCTTTAAGCGGCCAAGGGGTGAGCTTTAATGATTTACCCTTTGAAGAAGTCAAAGCGAGGTAGTAGTTCAGAAGAGTCCTCAACTGCGTTTGACGATGGAAATTAAAAAGGCCCCGGGGTGTCGACCAGAGCCTTTTTGTTTAGAAAAACACTGATTGGCTTTAGAAATTATAAGTATAAGCTACTCTATTGAAGAAGGTGCCAGCGGCCACACCTGTGGTAATATCAACAAGGCTAGAACCAAGCTTTAAGCCTGCGCCACCAGTAACAGTCGCAGCATCTGCGAAGGTATTGGTACTAGTGTTACCGCCGGCAGTTGTTGAAGAAGTGAGGGGTTTAGAGTACACTCCACGTAAGATCAACCAATCGTTAACATCGGCCTCAGCGCCAAGATACAAAGGCAGAGATTTAGTTTCAGTCTTAGACCCGATCTCTACAGTCGTCATATCATAACGAATTCCATAGAAAAAGCCATGACCTAAACGGCGCTCACCCCCTACACTGGTACGAGTGAGTTTGTTTGTTGTGTTAGAGGGGGTCTCAACTTCGGCCTGAGTGTAATCAATCCACAATCTCCAATTTTCGGTGAGATCGTACTCAGCCTGAATGCGGTTGTTGGCTTTCCCTTTTGTTTCTTGGTTAGATGTCTTATTTTTGTAATTAATACCTAGACCAATGGCAGCATCGACTCGCCAATTTCCACCATCAACTCCACCAGCAATACCATAGGCAGACTTTTCGAACTCCGGGTTAGTTTTTTCTACTTTCGAGCTAGCAACAAAGGCAGTTAGAGCCCACTTAACAGAGCCTGTTTCACGCCCATAAAACAGATTCACGGGCAACCCGGTAGGGTTTAAAA
Source organism: uncultured Pseudobdellovibrionaceae bacterium (assembly GCA_964655485.1). GTDB lineage: Bacteria > Bdellovibrionota > Bdellovibrionia > Bdellovibrionales > Bdellovibrionaceae > JANWYU01. The sequence goes on from CAZZMS010000058.1 coordinate 3,378, forward strand.
GACCTGTTGGCGTTACCCAGATGGGAGTACTAATCAACGCAGGCTCACGACCAACATAAAAACCATAGCGCATTTCGCCGTCTGTACGGATGACTCCACCACTACTGTTTTCAAACAAAACCTGATCCTTTACTTCCCCACTCCACATCACCGAGGGCTGAGCGAACATCTCGACAAAGTCTTGGCGAGTCGTACGTGCCCCTTGTAGAGAATCAAAACGCACTTGTGAGGCCATGGCAGAGCTAGCTGCGGCCAGCACACTTAGGGTTACTAGTGATTTTTTCATAAGGTTTCCTCCTTTTTGGTTGTTACCTTTTGGCTTTTTCATTGGAAGGGATTTTCCTAGACCTGACAAGTCCGCACTGCGTAAAACTGGACTCACCCCTGTCAAATGTTACTTTTTGGTCACGGAAGAAGTGGGTAACGCCACATGAGAGGGGTAACCTTTTGATAGAAGTAACTGCGCCGAAGGATATATAAATTTGAGTAACTGGAATTCCCCGTGCAGACTGCCATACCTATAAAAGCTCTCGCCTGCAGGTGGAGCCTCGGCTTATTTCAAGGTTAACCATCTCATCTTGTCAATCGACGATAGGATCTTAATAGCAAGGCAACTATACGATTTCTAGAATTGCGGACAGGACCACCGAAAATAAAAAAGGCGGGTTACTACCTGCCTTTTTGGACCATAGTTGAGCCGCTATTTTCGAACTTAAGGGGTTTCGCCTAATACAAAGCCCCTGTTTCAAAGCTAAGTTTTTGAATGATTCCCCGCTTTAATGGTTTTGATTTCCTTGAAACGACCACGGCCTCCTAGGATAGGGGAAAAACAAAGTAACACATTTGACAGGCCTGCGCCGCAAAAAACTAGACCGGGCCTAAGATTGTTACTGCCATTTGGGAGTGTATTCCCTGAAAGTAGTGACTTTTTGGGAATACACTCCCAAAAAGTTGCACCAAAAGCTAGAAACATCCAAGACTTATCTCAAGCAGATCCAACCCCTCCCCCCAATTTAAGGAGCGAGAGGGAAATAATACCAAGTAACCAAACGGTCCCCGTCTCGAACGTACTTTTCAAGCACAGCATCGGACAATTTCAGCTGGGCTTTGGTCGCGTAATCCCATGCGGCGGGATACACTTTTAAGGGACTAATCCCAGGAGCTCCCTCGAAGTAGGCCCTCACCACAGGGCCTGAGGACCACTGCTGCTGCTGGAGAGGGCCAAGACCTCCCCCCTCTTTGTTACCACCATGTTTTTCTTGCCAAGCCTGTTGCCAAGCTTGAAGTTCCGCTTCAGATAAAGCTTGTGGTAACACACAGCCTCCCATGCTACGCAAGCGCGGACCATCGACCTTGCGGGGGTCGTCTTTGTACCACCCAAAAGACTGACGACAGTCACCACCGCGAGCCTGCACGAAGGCTTCCACTTGAGAAATCTTCTTTGCGATTTCATGATAAGGGCCAAAATGCTCAACGCCTAATAACACCAAAGACTCGGCTTCTTGGTAACTCACCGCCACGGGCTTGTAGTAACCCGTGTACCAATACCAGTAAC
>CAZZMS010000059.1:0-6016 GCA_964655485.1 uncultured Pseudobdellovibrionaceae bacterium
GCCCCACGCGGAAGAAACGGTAACCCCTCAAGCTATAAGGTCCCCCGAGCAAAAACCGTTCGTTAAACGGGGGATCGCGCTCGGGATCTAGCGAGCTTAAGTAACCATGAGTCAAGTTACTCCGCCAGACCACATCCCAAATCACCTTTTTAAAGTATCGCAAGGAAAGATTCGTTTTCAAAAAGCGCAAATCTCCACCTACCCCTGCATATTCTAAGGAGGCCAGGGCATATCGACCCTTGGAAGGCATGAAGCGGTCATCTCGCTCGTCGTACTCTAAACTTCCCGTAAGCGAACTGAGTATTCCCGTGGCAGTATCCACCGGAAAAATGGTTAAATCGGTTAAAATGTTATTGTTACTATCATAATAGGCCGTGAGCTTCACATCATCTAGCCGGTAACGTAAAGAAGCATTAAAATAGTCAGAAAATCGCTTACCCACCCGAACGGCTCCCCCCGTTCGCTGATCACGATATTCAAAGCGATCCACGGCAGATTGGTAGAGATCAAAGCCCAAGAGATAATCGGTATCATCAAAATTGGGCTCGGTAAAATTCACGTTATAGAAAGAGCCAATACGCGAACTGTTCAGCGATGCAGATAGACGCTGCCCCTTCCCCAAGAAATTGATCTGATTCAAGCTTCCTTGCATGGTAAATCCAGTAACCGTTCCGTACCCTGCACCTAAATTGATACTTCCCGTGTTTCGCTCTTTCACTGCAATTTCAACATTCATGACATCGGGAGCTTCAGGGTCGGAGAAGGTTTTAAATTGCACGTCCTCAAAAAAACCAAGACGCTGCACATTTTCAAAGGATCTCTTCCGAGCCGTCTCGTTGTACAGCTCCCCTTCGTAGATTCTAAGCTCGCGGCGGATCACCTTGTCGCGAGTCTTCGTGTTACCTGTGATAGTGAAACGCCCAAAATAGACCTTGGGCCCTTTGTCCATTTCAAAAGTGAGATCCACAATACGATCTTTTTCATTGATGCGTGTGCGCGGAATGACGTTGACGTAGGCGTAACCCAAATCCCCATACTTGGCCTGCAAGGACATGAGATCTTTTTGCAATACCTCGTAGGAGAAATACTCTTGGTCTTTCATTACCACAACCTGACGAAGCTCATCGAAAGAAAATAGAATATCTCCCGAAAAATCCACCTCACCGACTCGGTAACGCGCTCCTTCCTCAATCCGGTAAGTGATACTAATATAGCGCTTATCGGGACTGATATAGACATGGGGTCTTTCGATCTTCGCTTGGATATAACCCTCGTTCATGTAAATGAGTTTTACGATCTGCAAATCGCGATCCACACCCTCTTGCTTGTAGGAACCAGAGCCACTGACAAAACTAAAAAACCCTGCCTCAGAGGTAGAAAGCTTTGAGCGAAGAAAATCTGAGCTCAGATCCTTATTACCCAAAAATTTGATTTCTTGAATTTGAACCTTTTCACCCTCGACAATTTCAAATATAACCTTTGCCGCATCCCCATTGGCTGTGGCCTCAATGCGCGGATTCACTTGTGCTAAAAAGTAACCTTTACCCTCGTAAAACTTTTGAATTTTTTCTGCCGCTGTTTGCACCCGCGAGGGATCTAGAATTTCAAAAGGCTTCATCCCACTGGCTTGCTTGAGATCGTCCTCTTTCACTTCGCTAAAGCCCTCAAAGACAATCTCTACCAAGGCGGGCTTCTCAAACACACGATAAACAAGAGTCCCATCGCTGTTTAAGTCCACTTGCACGTGAGTGAAATAACCTAAACGCATGATCGACAGAATATCATCCCTGACTTTTTTCCCCTCGAGGGGAGAGTTTTCTGCCTGGCTGATGCGAGCTTTCACCGTTTGCACGTCAATCCGCTTAAGGCCCGCAACCTGAATAGACTTCACAAGAGGGGTAACCGCTCGCCCTTCCGCTGCAGCGGCCCCCAAGCCTGAGCCTAAACGCTTATCTTTGTTGTGACTTCGAACCTTGGCCTGAGCCGCCTTTCGCAGACCGGCCTGAGCGGCAGTAGAGGCCTTAACCTGCCCCCAACTGAAAGGGGAAAAACTCGCCATTAGTAGCAGGCTCAGGAAAAAAAAAAGAGAAAAAGGATGCCACATGACCCTTCAATTTTACATAGGCCACCCACGGGGACAAGCCTTTCGTCTTAGGAGCTCGCCCCTTAAGCAACAACGCGTGTCATATCTATACCCAGCGACCATCAGAGATCCTCAAGACCCGGGAGAACCGAGAAGAAAAAGTCAGATCATGAGTCACCACGAGCAAGGCCATGCCCAGCTCGGAGCGCATTTGAAACAGTAAATCTTGAATCTCCAAAGCTCGTTTAGAATCGAGACTTCCCGTAGGCTCATCGGCAAACAAAATTTTGGGCTGAATCACCAGAGCCCGGGCAATACACAGTCGTTGTAACTCTCCCCCGGATAGCTCGCTAGGATAGTGGTCAAAGCGCCCCTCAAGCCCCACCTTTTGTAACCAGTAAAAGACCTTGTCCTTGGCCTCAGCCCGCGGATCACCGCGCAACCATAAAGGCAAAGCCACATTCTCCCAAGCTTTAAGTTCACGGATGGTATGATGCATTTGAAAAATAAACCCGATCTCGTAGGCACGAATACGTGAGCGCTCCTCTTCACTGAGCTCCCTCCACAAACGACCCGAGTAAAAAACTTCCCCGCGCGTCGGATCATCAAGGCCCGCAGCTAAGTGCAAGAAGGTGCTCTTACCCGAACCACTTGCTCCCAAAATACAAACCTCTTGGCCTTCGAGTAACACAAAATCTAATCCCGAAAGAACCGGAATTTCTTGGTCCCGCGTGAGATAACTTTTATGAACTTGTTTGAACTCGATCAATTTACTCAAATCTCAAACCCTCCGCAATCCGCATACGGCGAATAGAACGAGCTGGTGGCCAAGCGACCAAAACAGCCAAGGCCAACACAGACACCATGATCAAGCCTAGATCCACACCACGAATCCGCGTTTCAATGTGACCAATTTTGTACACATCAGCGGGTAACAAGTTCCAATCGACAATCAACCGATCAATCAGGTAACTCACACCGACACCCAACGGTATCCCCACAGAAATAGCCACCAAGGCCAAGCTCAAGGCCACAAAAAACATCATCACAACAGATTGGAGAGGGCGCAGTCCCAGCACTTTTAACAGGCTCATTTCCTTGGTTTTTCTTACTAGGCTAACCCACAAAGATATGGACATATTGAAAGCAGCCGCAACCACGATGAGGAAAATCACAAAAAATATGACATAACGTTCAATCCCAATGGCTTCAAAAAGGTAACTATTAAGGTCATACCAAGTTTGTAGCTGCGCAGTCTGCGGCAGGTGCTTTTTTATTTCAGTTTTATGCTGCAACGCCAACTCAGGTGAGGACATAAATCCCACAAACCCTGAATCATAAGGGACCTCAAGCCAAACATGTAAATCCTGATAATTCATGAACACCAAGCGCTCGTTATACTCATGCTTGCCAAAGTCAAGCACACGCCACACACGAAAATGGCTCACTTGGCGATGTACCCCTTGACTACTTCCTGTGGCAAGCTTAGGTCGCACAAGAGTAAGCTCATCGCCAGCTTGCAGACTTAACCGCTCGGCTAAAGCTGTACCCACAATCAATTGACCCGGATGATTGGCGAGATCACGCAGAAAATCCCAGGACTGCGGCCAATCTTGATCAGTGTGACAACATAGGGAGTAAAGTCCGACCATTACACTTTTTCCACGATGCACAGCTAGCGACTCACCACTCAACATGGGAAACAAGCGAATACTGGGATCCACCCGCTGAAGTTTTTTTTGCCATTCCGGTAACTCCTTAGAGGATAATTGTGAAAGCCGCACGACAAAGTGGCCGCTAACCTGGCTGATACTTTGAAACAAACTTCGCTCAAAACCCGCCACCACCGCCAAGGACACCGTTAAACTTGCAATCCCCAAGGCAAAACCAGCCAGCGAGAAAAAATAGACTTTTAAATTGGCCTCGCGCCTAGAAAAAAACATAGGCAGCAAAGAAACAAGAGGTAAGAAACTCAAGCTCCCCCTCCTGTGGTAGCGGGATGCGCCTGCCACTTTAAATTGGCCTTGAGTAACTCTTCAAATTTTTCCTCCCCTTCTAAAATATCGTGAGCTGCCGATGTCTCCCACAGACTACGGTGATCTTTCACCAATTGATAGGGATGAAGAACGTAAGAGCGAATTTGCGAGCCCCACTCGTTGGCTTTTTTACTGGCTGCAAGTTCAGCTTTCGCTTTCTGCCTTTCCTCGAGCTCTCTTTGATACAAGGCGGCTTTTAACATCTTTAAAGCTCGCTCACGGTTTTGAATTTGCGAGCGCTGGGTCTGACAAGCCACCACAATGCCTGTGGGAATATGATACATCCGCACGGCTGAATCTGTGCGGTTGACATGCTGTCCACCGGCTCCCGAGGCACGAAAGGTTTCCACGCGCAGATCCTCAGGACGAATGACGATTTCAATTTCATCATCTACCTCGGGCCACACGAACACCGAAGCAAAGCTTGTGTGCCGACGGGCGTTCGCATCAAAAGGTGAAATACGCACCAGTCGGTGCACTCCACTTTCCCCCTTTAACATTCCATAGGCGAAAGGCCCATCGATATACTGGGTGACCGACTTAATTCCAGCCTCTTCCCCTGGACTAAGATCTTCTATGCTAGCGGACCATCCTTTAAACTGGGCATATCGAGTATACATCCTCAGTAACATATTAGCCCAATCACAGGACTCTGTCCCACCCGCTCCAGCATTGATTGAGAGGTAACAAGCAGAAGGGTCTTGCTCACCTGACAACAAACGGCGAATTTCTAATTCCTGAGCTTTCGTTTTCAAGCTAGCGACTTCCGCCAGCACTTCATCAAAGGCCGCCTCGTCCCGCGCCTCGGTGGCCAGTTCTAACAGGGTTTTTGCATCATGGTAACCTTGTTCAAGACCAGCAAACTCTGAAATGGTTTTTTGCAGGTGAGACTTCTCTTTGTTGATTTTCTCCAAGCGGGAGGGATCAGCCCACACCGCTGGGTTTTGTTCAGCAAGCTCTAACTCCTGTAAGCGTTTTTTCTTATCCTCAAGGTCAAAGATACCCCCGAAGCAACTCAACCGTTTGTTCAATCAGCTGAAGATCTTTTTGAACATCGTATAATTTGGAATCTATATTCATAACTTGCCATTTTAGACGAGTCGGACATTGGGTCAATCCACGACTCAAGGATAAAAATAAAAAAGCCCGTTACCGGGCTTTTTCACTTGAAGAAAGCAAGCCTCAAGGCTTACTTCAGGTGTTTACCAATGATTTTAGTCATTTCAAACATACTGACTTTGGCTTTACCAAAAAGCTCCTGCAGTTTTTGGTCCGCATTGATCATGCGCTTGTTGACTTGATCTTGCAATTTATTTTTCTTGATGTAGTCCCAAATACGCTTAGTCACTTCCGTACGAGGAAAGGGGCCTTTGCCAATAATGGAGGCTAAGGTTTCAGAGGGAGTCATGGGCTTCATAAATGCTGCATTGGGTTTGCGAGCAGAAGCCTTTTTGGGGGCTGCTTTCTTAGTCGTAGTTTTTTTCTTGGTTGCCGTCTTTGTCGTTTTCTTTGCTGCCTTCGTGGCCTTTTTCTTAGCCGCCATAATCTCACTCCTTTGGTAGTGGGTTGATGGTTTTATTCTTAGAAAGCTTTCTCCCAATGTCTAGTTTTTTTTCCGCCCCCTCCGGGCTGTCGGCCCCCAGCCGATGAGTTCAAGGATGGACCATAAAAGTTTCGCCGAGATTCTTAAACAATCCCTGAAGCGTTACTCGGAATCTCCTGATCCAACGAAAGCTACCGATGGTGAGGGCTTTGTAGGATTTGAGTTCCTTAATCTGATGCACATAAAACCGCAAACTACTCAGGTAAAGGCAAAATCACAGTTCAACTCTCCATCCTTTCCTCTCCGGGGATACCCCAAAACAATCACTCGGAAAAAGCCATGGCCCCTATCCCC
>CAZZMS010000060.1:0-9680 GCA_964655485.1 uncultured Pseudobdellovibrionaceae bacterium
TTTGGGAGGATTCCGGAAGGTCAAATGCGACAAACAGCGGTTGAGGGTGAGATGGATGAAAAAATTGTGGCCATAACAAGCTAGCCAACAAAAAAAGCAGTAACACCGAAAGGTGCACTAAAAAACTCACTAACCAAAAAAGGCTAAAGCCCCAGGGATACTTCACCATCACGCCGTTTATCACGCTAATGCAATAACGACTGAAAACCAATCAGGAATTCCCTAAGCGGTCCTTGATCAAAAATTTGACAACATAGCCCTCCTTGGGCCCTGAGAGATAGGGTGTCTCACAACTGAACATCGAGCTCCCCATCTTGTTGCCCTGTGCTGGCTTCAGACTTGAACCCCAAAAGAGCATGGAAAAATTCAAATACTCTCTTCTTTTTGGCGCCTTGGGATTTAGCGTGGGTTACTTCATGAAATCAGGGCCCGTGACCCTGATTCAACTCACGCGAGAAAAAACCTATGACTTTCGCTATAACCGGGGGAATTGGAGCGAGTCTTTAAGACCCACTTCTCCTTTTGATAGTGCTGCCGACCTCAAACATAAGTCTCTTTCAGGAAACTCCAAACCTCAAGCTGAACCCAAATCAACTCATAATACTCCATCGGTTAAGTCCACAACCCCTAGCGCCAAGGCGCAGGCAAAAAAAACACCTGCTGACACACAAAGCCAAGTTAAACACACCCAGACTAAAAAAGTCGATCAGCCGCATAGAGCCACCACACAAGCAACGCCCCCTACCATGCCAAATGATGCTCCGCCTACGCACAAGGGTTCTGCGGAGCCTACTTATCCACTTGACTACGCCAAGACACAGCCGGCCTCCTCGTCGAATCTTGTGGCGGCAACGCCCTTTTTTTCAGCAAGCCCTGAAAGGAACACATCTGTTGCCGAGAGCGATAAAAAACCACGAGATCAAAAAAACTCGCAAGAAATCATCGAAAATATCCTACGCTTGCCGACTCCAGAGTGGGCCAGACAAGCATTAAAAGCCGTTCAATCCGGCGAGCTCAGTGAGATTCAGTATTTTAGCATGGCTAAAGAATTAGCCCTTCGATCCGACCAAGCCAGTGAGCAGGTTGCCATCTTGTTACTCAGTCAGTGGCCTAGCAAAAATTCATTTTTAACTTTTATTGAAATTATTCAAACTAAGCCCGCATGGTCTAGCAAACAGGAGCTATGGCGTAGCTACCAAAACCCAACGACTGTTCACCACTTGTTACCTTTGTTGATACAAACGGAGAATCCGCAAACCCTACACTGGGGTTTACGACTAGTTTACGAGTTTATCACTCAAAACTCCGCCGAATCTCGTTCAACCTCTTCCTTGACCTATCCCTCTCGAGGTCAAGGCTGGTCCAGACAAAGCACAGGGGCCTCGAATGTCTACGCACTTGGCCAGTCTCAGCGCTTGCAGTGGGCTCAGTGGCTTGAGGCCCTTAGCCAAAGACCCTTGCAGGATCAATGGTATAATTGGGTACAGGTTAGTTTACAGCATTTACAAGCTCAAAAAGAGCTCCTTGCCGAGGCCCCCCAAGAATAGTTCAGAAACCCTGTGTCACCCGATGCTTCTTCACACAGGCTCCCTTTAAACTGTTCTCGCTATGATCAAATCCATGCGGAACTTTGTGGTTCCCCTTTTGTTTTTTATGGTAACCCAATTAAGTTCTTGCTGGAGCACAGCTGCAGGTCTCGATGATTCTGGCCTAAGGCGCTTCCATGAAGTTTTAGTCAATCATTTGACACAAGCTCACGCCAACTCCCTCTATCCGAGTGGTGGACATAGAGGATGGCAATTGGGAGCCGCCATTTTATCTCCTCCCACCTATGAGAGCTCTAACTTAAAAAATCTCCCGAGCTTTTTTAAGGACCCTCTATTTAGATTAAACCTCAGCAAAGGCTTATTCTATAACTTTGATTTAGGACTTTCATGGTTACCTCCGTTGGGGCAAACTTACCAAGGCTACGGCGGGTGGATTCAGGCATTGATCGTAGAGACACCCGAGGCTCCATTAGGATTGCTTGGTGTTTACTCTTGGAATCACTTTGATCACAGTAGCCTTGTACAACATCAAATCAGCGCCTTGAAGCTATCCATGCAGTATACGGGAATTCGCTCCTGGTACTATTTTGGATTCGCCCAAGAACAACATGAGTCAAGATTCCAAGGTGGTCCGCAAGGAATCACCTTGTCTGCCATAACAGAAAAATTTAGCACCCGAATCATTCGTCCCCATATAGGCGGAGGCTTTAAAATATCCAACGACTATCAATGGGGAGCCGAAGTATCTTATGTCATCTCCCTACAGTGGGCTCTGCAATGGATTATGCTGTGGTAACTTCCACTCGTCCATCGTCTAGTATATCCTCACCCTTTTGGTAAAAGCCTTGAATGATGTAACCTGTGGTCATGTGGAAAATCATGCTGGCTAATGGCCGCATCCTCGGCCCATACAGCACCGAGGTTATTCTTAAAATGATCCGCGAAGGGCGGCTCAACGGCTCTGAGTTCGTGAAGCACTCAGACAGTGGCGATTGGACGCCAGTCAATCAAACGAACGAATTTTTTGATGCTCTCCTTGAACAAATTGTCAGTGTATCCCGCCATAGTAACAATCTTGAACAGCGAGCTAATATTTCTAATTCTAATACAGCAAACGAGCACAACAGCGATCTTGCAGTAAACGAGGCGGCTACCGTCATCAAGCCGATGCCTACACCCGAAAGATGTAGCACCTCGGAAGAATCATACGCTACAACGCCTCAATTAGCTGTAGATATTCCACCTTCTCATATTCCACTTGATTCTTCTCCGAAGAATCCTTTCGAATCTCGGCTGCCCACTCACCCTTCTGTAGGCTCTCAGGTAACAACCCAAGATATACCTGAATCACAGACTCAAGTTTTAGAGCTCACCTCTTTTGCCGAGATTGAGCAGAAAATCAGTGAAACTAGGCGACCGCAGAATCGCAAGCTTATTTACGGCCTTTTCGTTGCTGCCGCCTTGTTGTTCACCGGATATTTCCTGTACCACACAGAATCAGGGGATGTTTCTGGCACAATAAGCCTCCTAAGTCCCCAATACAAAAAGGACCCCTCTGCTGCCGGCGGAGATATTGAAGCTTGGTTCAAAGAGGGGATGAGCCATTTTTTGCGCGATCAAGTTGAAAGCTATGTGCAAGCGCAAAGCTACTTTGTTCGCATTATTGAGGCTAAATGGGACCACTTACCTGCACGTGGTTTTTTGTGCTTAACGTATATGGAACTTTGGCCATATGTGGATCAAAACGCAAAAAACAATGAGGCCTTCAAGAAGCTCCTTAAAGATACCAAAACCAAAGACCCGGTGGGCGAATTTGGAGCTTATTGCGAAATAGGAAGACTACTGGCCGCAGGACAAATCCAAGAGGCTCGGGGGATCAGTGAATACTATCTCAACCAAAATCAATTTACCCAAAGTCCCGTTTTGATCACCTTGAAGGCTGATATCTTAGGCCGGGTCCAAGATTTTAAAACAGCCATCGCCTATGCTGACTCCGCCATCAAGCACTGGCCCCAGTGGATAAAACCCAAATTCCTCCTCGCACAGTTTTATAGCCAAAGTGGAGAGTTTGCTAAATCCTACGAGGTGATCCATGAGATTTTGTCCATTAGCCCCAAACACAAGGCCGCTTGGGCCCATAAAGGACTTTTAGAGTTTCGGAATCTACGGAAATTACAAGATGCAGAGGTTAGCCTACAAAAGGCTATTAGCCTTAAGGGTATCATCCCGAAACTTCTTGAGTTACAGGTGCTTTTAGCCCTGGCGAACTTGTACTACGAAAATCAAAAACCCGACCTTGTTGAAAAATATGCCACATTGGCCTTAAGTATCCAACCCCAAGAGGAACGGGCGAAAAACCTACTCACCAAAATTGGAAAGCCGCCGGGTCAGCACAAGAGTCATATTCGTGTTAACGAACTGATTTATTTGGGCGATCAATACGTGGCTATGGGGGACTGTTTTTCTGCCCAAGCCGAATACAAGGCGGCTTTTGATCTGGATCCGCGACAGGCCTTCGCGGCTTACAAAGCCGCCCGCTGTCTGTGGACTTTATCTCAACCCTTGGAGGCCATTGATTGGTTGCAAAAAGCCATTAAGTCCGATCCTCAATTCGTAGATGGCGCAGTATTACTGGCGGATTATCTTTCCCAACGTTACCAATTTGAAGCGGCTAACCAAGTGTTACTGAAAGCCGCACAAACGAATCGTAATCATCCTGATATATTGAAAGGGTTCGGAGTTCTTGAGTATCGACGCAATAATTTAAATGCTGCTATTGAATACCTACAACGCTCTCTAAAGCTCGCAGACAACAACGTCGAAGCCCTCGTGTATCTCGCCAAAGGGTATGCAGCGAAAGGAGATTTTGAAAAGGCTCAGAACATGGCCGTCAAGGCTCTAGAGATTGAGTCTTCCAACCCCGAAGCGATTGCCACCTATGCCAAGAATATGGCGCAGTACCAAGGCGCTGAGTCTGCCATAAATTACCTTAAACAAAACATCGAAAAATTTGCGTTTACACTGGAATTGCGATTGGCTCTGGCCGAAGTATACTTCTCGCTTGAGCGTTACCAAGAGGCCGAAAAGATTTATTCTCAACTTATCGATTTTAATCCCAAGTATAAAAAGGCATGGATTGGTATAGGAAAAAGCCAGCAAAATCAGCTGAAATATCAACCCGCCATGCGCTCATTCATTGAGGCTGCCATTCTCGATCCTTTTGATGCTGAGCCCCTCTTCCTTCTCGGTGTTCTCTATCGCGATCGCGAGCAATGGGATCAAGCTCTTACCCATTTTGAAAAAGCGGCTAAAGCCAACCCCTATTTTCCCAACCTCTACTACCATGCCGGTTTAGCCGCCTTAGGTAAAGGAGATCTCAAGTTGGCTATGTCGTATGTGCAAAAAGAAAGGAAGGCAAATCCCAACTTGGCCGAAAGTTATCTGCTAGCCGCTGAGCTTTATGATCGAAACCATGAATATGCCCTTTGCGCCTCTGAATATCAAAAAGCCATTTCTCTTCGCCCTCAAGGGGCAGATATCTATGTTAAAATGGCCCGTTGCTACCGATTGGCAGGTAACTTAGATATTGCTGAGTCTATGCTCACTCTGGCCATAAACATTGAATCAGGACGAGCTGAAATTTATCGGGAACAAGGAGCTATTTTTGAGGCTAAAGCCGAAAAGGCAGCCGCTTTCAAAGCTTACGAGAAATATCTTCTGCTGTCTCCAAATGCTCCTGACAAAAAAATCATAGAACAAACCATGCAAAAACTTTCTCCTTGAGTCACTCTGAAACAAAAAATCATTTATTCACCCATACTTTATTAACGAGGATAAACTGGCTCTATGGGGGAAGACTTTCGTCGATTTTATTCATTTGGGCTTCTCTTCGGTGCCGCGCTTTTTGCTTTATTGCCTTTCCAAAACTGCGCCCCTAGTGGTTTTGGTGAGACAGTGGGAGCTCCGTCCCCCTCTTTAACGGATCATTACAGCTCGATATTATCTCCGCTGGCAGCTGATAGTCTTCGATCTTCGCCCGCTTTTAAGGACTTCCGACCCGGCCCACTGAGTAACTCAAAAGTTAACTGCCGACTAGAAAGCTATCAACAAAGCTCAAACCTACTTTCAGAAATAAGAAATCGCGTTTTGTCTACCGTCCAATCAACTAGTGCTCGATTGATCATCGCCTGGGATGGGGAACATATGACCAAGCATGAGGTAAGTCTTGAGTCAGATGGATCATTTGTTCTGCCCAGGGCAAGTTTCCAACGACAACTGATCTTCTATGTCGAGCTATTTGGCGCCTCTGGCGAAGTGCTTTGCGCCACACCGACGGCCGTGGTCAACAATACTCCAATCCGATGCGAGCTTTTCATTAACAAAACTCAGTTTGCCCCCAACGAGGTTGCTCAATTTTACATTCGTCACAATCTGAGCCCGGTAGCAGCAAGTCAGGTCACCCTCACCTGGCTGTCGGAATGGAACAGCCAAGTGGTTGAAAATGGCACCCAAGCCAGTGGATTGTCTAGCAATCCGGCGAGCTCTTTCCCAATGAGCCAAGGTCCAGGTTTTTACCGCCGCCAGTTTATTTTAAAGTTACAGCAGCAAGAGGTGTGTAGAAGTCCATGGATCAGTTTTCAGAAACTTACCCAGCAAGAGGCCGAAAAAACCTGGGTTGATGATAAAAGGCAGGGGGGTAGCTCAAGTGGAAGCACTGGGGGAAGTGGCGGAACGGGCTCAGGAGGGCTCGACACACGAAGCGAGGAAGAACGGAACTATTGTCAAGTGGCACAAGGGACGGCCCAATGTTGGGTAACAAGAACATACTGTGCGGGCCAAGCCCCCTACCAAAGCGAAGTGACCGAAGATAGCCCTCGCCAAGAAATGGTTACTTACCGACTCCCTCGAGGCCAAAGAGCACAAACCCTACAGAATCGCTTAGAGTTTACGGATTCACGGATTAGCATCCAGTCGCTTAGAGTGCTCTTTTTGTGTAATCCCGATGCAAATCCTCAATGGCAGTTTTTGCCAGATGCTGGATTTCAATGTTACCTGAGGCGAGACGAACGTCCCCCGCAAGGTTGCGACTCCAGTGGCTACAGTAATTTATGATCAATACACTCAACGACTACCGTAAGAGAATCGCTGTAGTGTTGCAGAAGACTATAAATTCCATCGACCATTTTGGTATGAGTGGTGCTCGCACGCCCCACCTTGGCGTCGTAAACGTGTATAACTAGTATACCATTCATAATGGCCAAGAACCCGCTGATATCCTGATCTTGAGGAATAGAGAAATATAACATGGCTCCATGCGGATCCTCAGATTTCGAGTCCACCAAAAACTCTTGGCTATGGCGAGTATCCCCTTGAATAGATTGAACGACACAATAGGCATCTCGGTACAATCCTTCATCAACAGCAAAAACGCTCTTAAAGGGAAGAAATAACCCCAAAAAGGCTATTTTAACGGATAACAGATGTTTCATACCCTAACCTCCTAGCAATTGCTGATGGAATAACCTTCAACCTTAGTCTAGTCTAGGTGAACTTTTTTTGACGCTCAGCTTGATCGCGCTTGTTATGATAAAAATATGATGAGAAGCCTCTTTATCGCCTCAAAAAAAGGTATGACGAGATCTCTATTTATCATTTACTCCCTAGCCTTAGTAAGTTTGCAATCAACGGCTCAAACCAACATGGGCTCAAGAGTTAATCTGGAAGACGTCAATATCCAAGGAGAAGCCGGAAAAAAAGGTGGACTTTTGCAAAATCGTAACCGCTTCGAACTTAACAATCGAATAAAACCCAAAACTCATTTTCAAAAAGAACTTAAAGCAGAACTAGCTCGCCAACAACAATCGAGCTACCAACCTCTTAAACGCTAAAACTATATCAGCGCGAACAAATCCATTTGCTTCGGTCTTTTTTCAATGAGGGGAAAGCGCAGGACTGGTTTGCCCATTATGGCTTCAAGCTGAGATAAGCTGATCAACTCCACCTGTTTATTCATCTTGGTCAACAAGTTTAAGAAAACATATCCGCAAAAAGTCGCGTCGTCTTGGGCGCGGTGAAACTCTCCACTGCCCAATTCAAAATGCGCCACCAATGAGCTCAAACGATAATTGGGTAACCCTGGTAACAGCTTTTTGGCCAGCAACAGGGTATCTAAAATAGCACCTCGAGGTGCAGGCTCTTCTGCGCGCAAGTATTCAGCCTGCAAAAATCCAAAATCAAAAGCAGCATTATGGGCTACTAATGGTAGATCTCCACAAAACTCTGTTAGACCGGGTAACAACTTATCGAGGATTGGCTTTCCTTTGACCATATCGTTGGTGATGCCATTGACGCGTGTAGCATCTGGCGGAATAGGTATCCCAGGATCCACCAGGGTGGAGTAGGTACTCACCGCTTCTCCTTTTTCGAACTTAACGAATCCAATCTCGACCACTCGGTCGACCCCAGCCACAGTGCCTGTAGTTTCAATATCGAAAGCAATAAAATCCATAAGCCCAAAGCTGGCTTACACCGAAGGACTTTGTAAACCAAAACCTTTGACCAAAATGGTCATAATGACGGATCAGGCTGATTTTTTAAGTGCCGCAATGCGCTCTAAAGCCCTCACTATACCTTGAGGGATAGAAGCCAAACTCAGCTGCGCCCTTAAAGCTCCTAGCTCCTTGGCTACACGAGGCATACCATAGACGACACAACTCGCCTCATCCTGACCGATGGTCCATGCACCCAAATCATGCAGCCGCTTCAAAGCTCTCGCTCCATCTCCCCCCATCCCTGTCAAGATGACCGCCACTACCCCGGGAAGAGCTTGAAAATGATCTGCCACGGAGTCGAACAAATAATCCACACTAGGCTTATGTCGATTCACGGGAGGATCATCAGTGACTTTGATCGTCAGCTGACCTTGATGCACTTTAAGACCCATCTGTTTCCCCCCTGGCGCAATGTATATACTTTGAGGTTCAAGGCGCATCCCATCTTGCGCCTCACTCACACGAAAGGGAACCAATTGATTCAAACGTTCGGCCAAAGCTTTACTAAACACCGGAGGAATATGTTGCGCTACTAGAATAGGAGGCATATTAGCAGATGGTAACTTTTCGAACAACTCGCGCAAAGCCTCTGTGCCTCCTGTGGAAGATCCTATAACGATAAGTGATTGATTAACTCCACTTGACACTTTTAGCTGCTGAGTAACAGCTGTTTCAACACGCACCCTCCGCTTAACCTTGGCTTGTGCCGCTTGAAAAAGCCGATCAGCTATTTCTTGTTGCATCTTTTTCAAATCCGAAAAAGATGGTTTTTGAATGTAGTCAACGGCGCCCGCTTCCAAGGCCTCAAGAACCTGAGAGCCTTCCGATAGACTCAAGCTACTAATCATCACGGTTGGTACCGATTTTTTATGGATGTAGCTTTTCAATAAAGTGACCCCATCCATCTCTGGCATATGTATATCCAGGGTTACAAGATCCACAGGATTTTGTTCCAACCAACGGAGGGCCTCTAATGGGTTGCCAAATTCCGCAGCCACACTAAAGCGAGCATCCGACTCCAGCATAGATCTTAAAATCTTTCTAATGGTAGCCGAATCATCGACAATGAGTGTGCGTATAGTTTTATGCTGTAAGTTTTTTCCCCTATCGATGTTTTTTGGTGGAGATGTCTTGTTTTTTGAAAGCTCGCTAAACTTTGTAGTAAAGGCCTTTGGGGCGTTAATACTTTTGTTCAGATTCCCTTTTCCGGTTACAGGAGATCGCATCGTTTCTTTTGTAGCTATGTGAACGGGGCCCTTCTTGAGTGGGCTTTTTTGTGCGCCTTGCATTGTGGGTCTTGCGACTGATGGGCTGGCAGGTCGGACTTTCGATCCTTGCGGTATCGCACGCCCCTGTGATCCTGATTTCATCATGAAAGGAGCGGGCCGGGATTCACGCTTGGCTGGCGTAGCTAACTCCTTCCTCCCGTGAAGAGCAACTTTAGGTTGCTGAACTGCCTGTGTGGGACGCGAAGTGGTCACTGCGGTCTTAGATGAAGAGCCTTCTATAACCAAACTCCACCCCGTTTTTAACTTACTACGAATGTCGTTCCCTATCTGCTCGAGATTTTCCACCGTGGGTT
>CAZZMS010000061.1:0-4472 GCA_964655485.1 uncultured Pseudobdellovibrionaceae bacterium
AACCCATCGTAAAAATATCCTGAACCCAAGCAGAGGCATGCACATCCTCATGGATGGAGGCTGCACCAAAACCAACTTTACCAACCAAGGCAAGCTTTTCTTGAAAACCCTGTGATCTCAGTTTGTCATAACATTCGATAACAATAGTCACGTTTTTTCTGATCGCCAAAGTTCCCACAAAAAGAATAAACTTTGACCCAGACAATTTTTTTTCAAGGGAATGGATCGGATCGATTTCCGAAGAGGAGGGGCTCATTTCTATTGATGGACCCTTTTTCAGCAAATGTTCCACACCAAGATGAGTAACGTCTACTTTCGAACTCAAAAAAGGAAAATACCTCAAAAGCTCTCGCCGGGTGAACTCTGAGTTCGCAAGTACACCCTTCAAACAAGGGTTCGATAAAGAGCGCTGCATTTTCCGCATTTGTCGCTTATAAAACTTGGGAGCGTTAAAACGTTTTTCAAAAACTACCATATCGTGGACAGTAACCACCGAAGGCAATCGCATCCACCAAGGAAGGGAAAAATCAGGATTGTGATATATGGTCTGTGATCCCGCCGAAGGGCGCCATGCTTCCTTTGCAAGTAGCGAGGGCTTTACTCCAATCCAATCTTGAACCAACTTTCTTTTTTTCCATCTCGAAAGAGGCAGCACGGGAATGAGCTCAAGCCCAACTTCGTCTTTCAGATGAAAAAATAATTCCCGCACATAAATACCCACCCCGGTCACCTGTGCGGTTCCCAGGGCGGATACATCATACAAAACTCTCAACATAGCCTCTAAACTAAAGGAGGTTCGAAGACCTGTCACTTCCTCTCGATCTTCACCGCACCCCCCTCCAATCGAAAGTGGATGGTATCACCGGATTTTAAGTGACCGGCGATCATCTCTTTGGCTAGAGGATTCAAAATCTCGCGTTGAATCACACGCTTCAAAGGCCTAGCCCCAAAACTGGGGTCGTAGCCAATCTCACCCAACCAATCAAGAACCTTGGGATCCATCTCATACTTGATTCGCTTAGCCTCAAGCCGTTCAAACACTCGACGCATTTGTACTTGTACCACTTGACGGATCTGCTCACGTCCCAAGGGATTAAACATCACAATCTCGTCAATGCGGTTGAGAAACTCTGGCCTAAAATGCGCACGAATCGCCCGATCTACCGCAAGTTTTTTATCTGCCTCACT
The DNA here is from genome assembly GCA_964655485.1 of uncultured Pseudobdellovibrionaceae bacterium. Classification (GTDB taxonomy): domain Bacteria; phylum Bdellovibrionota; class Bdellovibrionia; order Bdellovibrionales; family Bdellovibrionaceae; genus JANWYU01. The sequence goes on from CAZZMS010000061.1 coordinate 1,189, forward strand.
CAAAGCGGGATCCATCAAAGCTTGCGAGCCTAGGTTACTGGTCATGATGAGGACCGTGTTTCTAAAATCCACTGTACGCCCTTGCCCATCCGTCAGACGCCCTTCATCTAAGACCTGAAGAAGGACGTTAAACACATCGGCGTGGGCTTTTTCCACCTCATCCAGTAACACCACGGAATATGGCCTACGCCTCACCGCCTCGGTGAGTTGTCCGCCTTCCTCATAACCCACGTAACCGGGAGGAGCTCCAATCAGGCGGGAGACTGAATGTTTTTCCATGTATTCACTCATATCAATGCGCACCACATGAGTTTCATCATCAAACAAAAACTCCGCCAAGGCCTTAACCGTTTCTGTTTTCCCCACTCCCGTGGGCCCAAGAAATAAAAAGCTACCAATCGGCTTATTGGGGTCACTCATTTCCGCTCTAGCACGGCGGATGCTGTCTGCAATGAGCTCTAGCGCTTGATCTTGTCCGATCACCCGCTGACGCAAGCGTTCTTCCATCTTCAGTAACTTCTCAGCCTCGCTTTCTAACATCTTACTAACAGGAACCCCGGTCCATTTTGAAACCACTTCCGCAATGTCTTCAGGGGTTACCTCTTCGCGCAGCAGTTTACGCTCTTGATTCGAGGATGAGCTTTGAGAGGCTTTTTCCTCAAGCGTTTTGATCTTTCTTTCAATCTCAGGAATCTTGCCGTACTTTAGCTCAGCCGCTTTTTCAAACTGGGCGGATCGCTCAGCTTTTTCCATTTCTAAACGTAACTGATCTAGTTGCTCTTTGAGTGAGCGAATCTGATGAATACCTCCTCGTTCAAACTCCCACTGCTCACGCAAAGTTTGAACTTGAACAGAGAGTTCGCCCAGACGTTTTTCCACCACTTGTAGGCGCTCCTTGGAGGCTTCATCTTTTTCTTTCTTCAAAGCCTCTTTTTCAATTTTCAGTTGCATCATTTCACGCTCAAGTTTGTCGATTTCCTCGGGAACACTCTTCGCTTCGAGACTTAAACGACTAGCGGCCTCATCCATGAGATCAATGGCTTTATCCGGCAAAAATCGTGAAGTGATATAACGATGAGAAAGCTTCACCGCCGCTACGATAGCGGCATCTTGAATGCGAATGCCGTGATGAACCTCGTATTTTTCTTTAAGCCCTCGTAGAATAGAGATCGCATCCTCCACCGAGGGTTCTTCCACAAAGACGGTTTGAAAACGTCTTTCCAAAGCTGGATCTTTCTCAATGTATTTACGATACTCATCTAAGGTTGTAGCCCCAATACAACGCAGCTCCCCTCGCGCTAAAGCGGGCTTTAGCAACTGACCAGCGTCCATGGCGCCATCAGTTTTTCCTGCTCCAATCAAAGTATGAATTTCATCGATGAAAAGAATAATTTCACCATGCGATTCGGTAACCTCTTTGATCACGGCCTTGAGACGCTCTTCGAACTCCCCGCGATACTTCGCCCCCGCCACCAAAGCCCCCATATCGAGGGAAATTAATTTTTTACCCAGCAGATTATCCGGCACATCTTTCTTCACAATTCTGAGTGCTAAACCCTCAGCAATAGCCGTTTTCCCCACACCCGGCTCACCGATCAACACAGGATTGTTCTTCGTGCGACGGCTTAATACCTGCATCACACGTCTGATTTCCTCATCTCGACCAATGACGGGATCCAGTTTTCCCTCTGCAGCTAAAGCCGTAAGATCTCGCCCGAACTTCAATAAAGCCTCATAAGTCGATTCTGGATCATCAGTGGTCACTTTCTGAGAGCCACGAATTTGGCTAATCGCCTTCTCCACATCCTTAGCTTGAAGATCGCGAAATATTTTCCCAAGCTCCGCATCACCCAACTTTAGAAAGGATAGAAACAGATGTTCCGTGCTAATAAACTCATCACCCATGGCCTGAGCAAGCTTATGGGCTCCCTCCACCCCGGAAATCAGCCGCCTCGAGGCGTAAGGCTCTTGCTTGTTACCACCGGTGACCTGCGGAAAGCGCTCGATGCGCGACTTGAGGGCGTCGATGTAGCTTTGGACTTTCAACCCAAGTTTTTCGAAAATACGAGGGACCACTCCACCGTCTTGCTCCAAGAGAGCAAGAGTGACGTGCTCAGGCTCGACCTCGGGATTGTTTTTTTGTTTTGCAAGGTTTGCAGCCTGTTGCATGGCCTCAAGACTTTTTCTAGTGAGTTTATCCATTTGGCTCATAGGGACTCCTTGTTCCGGGTTCCCTTTACAAGCTGACCTTCAATGGGCGTCTGTCAAGGGTCTAGCTCCCGATTTTTTTCAGCCCAAACGTGCTTTTTTTTGTTGTGAAAACCCTTCTCTTCAAAAACTTGCCAACCTAGGGCACGTAAAGATCGTTTCAACGGCCCATTACAAGCGTAAGTGGTCAGCCAAGCCTTTTGGGGATGGGTCGCATACTGCAAGGTGTACTTGAGAAAATCCTCGTCCCACAATTCTGGTGATGTTTTTCGACTAAATGCATCCCAAAAATAAACCTGAATATCCGTGGGTAATTGAGAATCATGCGCAAGAGCAGGTAACAGCTGCCACTGCCCCTCATTGAGCATACGCAATGCCTGTTCTATGACTGAAATGGGGAACCAAGAGAAAATATGAAAATAAACCTCTTGAACCAAAGGCTCCTCATACCCCTCGATCAAGGTCTTGGACTCAACAGAGTTGTTGCGCCCCGCCCCTCGGGTCAAATAGGCCGCAAGGGCTAATTTCAAAGCCTCCTTTAAAAAAGGATCTTTCTCGAATGAAAACAAGCTCAAGTTGAGACCTTTTTCAAGGCTCCATTGAATCGCTAAAAGCTCGTTGTAACCTAAACCAAGCCCTAGACTTAGTATCGAGATATTCGCAGTAAGTTCGATCTTAGAAACTCGATGCAACAAAGCACCGTATATGTACTGACTCTCCCCATAGGCTCCCGCCGGAGAATGCATAAGTTCCCCATCTGGCCGGATACGTAAGGACCAGCTACCATCCTGAGTCAACTGAGGAGACCAATCTGTTTCACTCCAAGATCGAAGTAACATTCCGCCCATCCGTAAAAAATGTTTCACAATAAGACACTTAGCAATTCCTAGCATGAAGTCATCCGAAGTTCATGTAAAATGAAAGATGGGGGGAGTTATGAGACTTATAAGTCCTTCATCAAATCGCAGCAAGCAGACTAATGTATTCTCTCGTTTCCAATGGTTTCTTTTAGGGGTAGTAGGGGTTACCCTGATTCCATTTACTAACTGCGGAAAAGGTTTCCAAACGGATGAAAC
>CAZZMS010000062.1:0-25595 GCA_964655485.1 uncultured Pseudobdellovibrionaceae bacterium
GTTATGAGTGAGTGGATTCTTCGACTGATTAGTAGCCCATGGATTGCTTACCCAGGTGTTATGATTGCAGAAGGTGTCGGGGCTTATCAGCTGTATCGGCGCCTTGAGGCTAAGTTTCTGGAAGGGGGCTTTGGAAAAAAAGACGAGATAAAAAAAATCCTCGATTACTTGTTTATCAATATCGAAGACGAAAAGCTGGATCGCATTTTATTAGCTGTAAACATTGGACCAGCGGCATTGATTTTTCTTCTTTTTTGGCCCAATTGGATGGTTTCTTTGATTGGTGCTTACGCGGCTTGGCGTTTTAGCTCGCAGTTACCGTACAATTATGTCAAGGGCTTGCATGAAAAGCGAACGAAGAAGCTTGTGGCACAGTTGGTTGATGGCCTCACGATTATGGCGAACGGAATCAAGGCGGGATTGTCTGTAGCCCAATCTGTCGAAAGGGTCACCGATAATTTACCCGCTCCGATTAAACAGGAGTTTAATCTGGTTCTTTCACAAACTCGTCTCGGGCGCACTCTCGAGGAGGCGTTGAATGAGTTTGCTATGCGCAACCCCGCTCCTGATATTCAAATGTTGGTCATGGCCATTAATATTCTAAAAAAAACCGGTGGTAACCTTGCTGAGACTTTTGAAACGATTGTTACGGTTATTCGGGAGCGTCAGAAGGTCGAACAAAAAATTGATGCGATGACCACCCAAGGCAGAATCCAGGGGATGATTATTTCGGCAGCACCCTTATTTGTCATCCTTATGATGTATTTCTCGGGATTCGGAATGGTGGACAATTTATTCAACACGACCATGGGCTTGGTCATCTTAACCATAGTGATTGGCCTTATCATCATTGCTGGACTTGTGATCAAGAAAATCGTGACCATCAGGGTGTAGATTTTTAAACTAATAATAGGGAAAGCTTTGTTTATTTTGCTCGTATGAGCCGGGCTTTCCGTGGATGAAGTCGGGGGAATTATCATGCGCACAAGGATGTGTGGTCGTGCTTGGGGAAAGAGTGTTACTGAGAACCCATCGGTCTCAATGAAGCGGCTGCTTCGTAAACGTGTTAAGCGGATGGTTGTATCTCGTGCTATTTTGGGTCTGTTGACCATCGCGGCAGGCCTGCCGGTGGCTGCTATCGTTGATATGAAAAACGCTAACTACTCACACACTTGGATTGATCTAGAGCTTCCGGGTTCAGGTTATGATTTGAAAATTGTGCGCACCTATAATAGCCGCTCTTTGTACGAGGGAATGTTTGGGTTTGGTTGGTGTTCAAACTTTGAGACCGTATTACAAGTGGCAAAAAATGAATTGCGCATCATGGAGTGTGGCGCTGGCCAGGAAACCCTGTTTGTGTCCCGTGGGGATAGCGCGAGTTTCATTTCGGAATCGAACAACACGGATGAAATTATTTTCGAAAAGACTCACTATACTCGAAAGTTACCAGATGGTGGGGTGATGCGTTTTTCTCCTCAGGGGCAGCTGATGATGGTGTTTGATAAGAATGGAAATTTCTTAAAGTTGGAATGGCAAGATCAGCTCTTGCGCACTATTACAGATAATAACGGCAGAAAATTAACTTTTAATTACAATCAAAATCGTAAAGTAAGACAAATCATTGGTCCGAACCAATTAAAAGCTGAGTACGAGTACGCAAAGCTTGTAGATCTTGCCGCAGTAAAAAATGCCTGGGGTAACACTTACAAGTATGAATACGATGAGTTGCACAACTTAGTAAAGACAGTTTACCCAGACAAGTCCACGGTGGAGCTTACCTATGATAAAGAAAGAGATTGGGTAACTGCATTTAAAGATAGAAATAACTGCACAGAACGTTACCAATATGAGTTTTCGAAAACAGAGCCCAAGTTCCATTACTGGGCTACGGTGCAAAAAAAGTGTGGCGATCGCGTCGTCAATGATAGCAAGCATGAGTTTTGGTTTAAGCAAGGAGAAAAAGGGCCCTACATGGCGCGCGTCCTTTCGATTGTTAACGGGAACGCAGTTGAAGTGGCCTATCATGAAAAGTTTGGTAAGCCGGTGTTGATTCGGCGGGGGCCTGAGCTAAACACTTTTGAATACAACGAACTTGGACAAGTCATCAAAAAGACAGCGCCAGGCTTGGAGATTCATTACGCTTACGATCCCAAGCTTAAAAAAGTCACAAAAGTGGAAACTCGCACCTTGGACGAGAAAGGAAAAGTAAAAAGCCGCACAGTAACACAGTTTGATTACGATCAGCGACTCAATTTGGTGCGGGCCGTGGCGAGCGATGGACGTCAGGTGCAGATGAGCTATGATGAAAAAGGACGCATGATCATGGTTAAAGATCAAACCAAGAAATTGGTGGAAATTAAATACGAAGATAAATTTTCTAAACCGCGAGAAATTATTCGTCCCGGGCTTGGACGGGTGATGATTACATATAAGCCCAACGGTGAAATTGATAAGATTCAAAGTAAAGATGGCCCGTCAGTAGCCATGCAGGTGGCCTCGACCTTTAATAGCCTGCTTGAAATTATTGCACCCGCTACGGCGGAAATTTATAACTAGCAACTCTTGGATGAAGGCAGCATAGGGATAGCTGTTTAGCTTAGATGGCTGAAAAATAAGGAGCTTAGAAAAATTCGAGAAATAGACCCAACATGGGGGATGATGTGAGGAGGGAAATCACTATGAAGTGTAATTTGAAGCGCACTGTTTTCGACATGGTTAATCGTTTCCGCTATAGTGTTCGGGTGATGATAAGTCGTGCAGGTATGGTGTTTGGTCTAGTTCTTCTAGCTCAACTAAGCTTGGCGAAAATAGCCTGGGCCGATCCGAATGATTACAACCCTTGTGGACAATATAATGATTACATGGGTAACTTGTGCCAATACGATAAGGAGACGGAAAAGGTTTATCCTGATGGTAACCCGCTTTCTTGTTCAGATTGTAACAAGCCTGATGTAGCCTTGAACGCTAAAACAAAATTTGAGCCAAGTTCTGCCGGCTCAGGTAAATCTGGCGTAGGAGGCTCCGGAGCTGCCGAGGGAACGGATTAGTTAATTGTGTAATCGCTAATTTTATAGAATTGTCCTTGGGAGGATTTTTTGGGCGAAGCTAAAAAAAAAGATTCAAGTGAGTTTTGATTCAGATAAGCTTGCAAGGCTGCGTAGTCTTGCTACCTCGAGACGTATGTCTTTGTCCCAACTAAGTCGTGATTTAATCCTTAGAGCACTTGAGCTGGAAGAGGATAGGTTTTTCTCGGAAGTGGGCGACTCTCGTTTAAAAAAGAAGACTAAAACCATTAAACACGAAGACTTTTGGGATTAATGTACCAAATTGTTTATTTAGTCGGCCCTGATTAATTCCATTACGCTTTGAAATGTGCGTCAGCATTGCAATTTATTTTCTTTGGTAACACAACAAACCTCGGGATTTTGATAAAAATCGTTCAAAAGCCAGGAGAAACGATGCGTCTTGAGTGGTCGTCTCCCTGGGCTTTTTCTTTCGCCCGGAGGCCTCTGCACCATGGATGGCCAAGGGCGAAAGCCCTTTGCAGCTGAGCCAAGGAGGGCGTGCCCCGGGTCGAAACGAAAAAGCCCAGGGAGGAAAAACTGTAAAAGTCGTATTTTTGAGGGTAGAAAATCTACGGCAGTTTTTTCACCTCAAAACTGCCATTATTAAAGGCCTTAATGATCACCCATTGATTTTTTTCTACAGGCTCTTGGCTCACAAAGTTCCATAGTTCTCCGTTGATTTGAATCACTCCATGATGAGGGTCGCGTAGTTCGGTTACCAAGGCTTTCTCCCCAAGAAGGGCGTCCATACCGAAGCGCACTTTTTTGCGGCTATCCCGCCAAGCGATAAATCCGAAAAGTGCAATTACTAAGGCGAAAGAGGAAAACAGCCCTCCGATAAGTGAGGGCGATATTCCCCACTGAATCTGCGTGGGATCGGTGAGAAATAAACTGCCCAAAAAAATGGACACCAAGCCGCCAATGGCGAGCAAGCCAAAACTTGTTACAAAAAATTCTGCAACAAGTAAGGCCAAGCCGAATATCATCAAGGCCATGGCCCCGGCGTTAATGGGTAACATCTGTAAACTAATAAAGGCTAATAGGAGCATAAATATCCCAATAATCCCAGGGATTCCCATGCTAAAACCAGAGCTAATCTCGGTGTAGAGGGCTAATCCACCAAGAGTCATAAGCAGGGTGCTGACGTTGGGGTCGGATATGGCATGAAGGGTTTTTTGTTTTAAAGTCATGGGTTTCGCTAGAATCTCTGTGGCTGAAAGCTTATTGTCCATCTTATTGAGACCGGTAAGCACCGCCAAAAGTTGATCTTCGGTGTCTAAAGTGGCGTCGATGAGTTTATTCTTTAAGGCCTCCTCGGCAGTAAATGATAAACTTTGGGTAACAATTTTTTCGGCCAACTCGCGGTTGCGGCCGCGCAGCTCAGCTTGGGCACGGGCCAGGGCCGCTGTATCCTGAGTGATTTTATCATTCATCGCTCCCTGAGGTGTTTCGCCCGAAGGCCCCACGGGATGAGCCGCTCCAATGTTAGTGCCCTTTTGCATAATCGCGTAATGTGCGGAGAGTGTGATGAGGGCTCCCGCACTAGTGGCACTGGCCCCAGCGGGGGCGACTAAGACAATGACCGGTTTTTTACTTTCGTGAATGGATTGAATAATGTCTCGGGTTGTTGAGAGTAAGCCTCCCGGAGTGTTGAGTCGAACGACGAGACCTTCAACAGAATCCTCGGTTTGCATTTCTTTAATGTGACTTTGAATGTAATCGGCGGAGCCAGGATTGATGCTACCGTGAACATCGATGATCCACAGGGATTTGGCCAAAACAGGAGTAGAAATGAATAAGCCCACAATACAAGCGATGCGCGCGAGTAACTGTTGCATACCGACTCTCTCCTTTGATGAGGGATTCAGAGGATATCCCAGATTTCAAAAAACATACTTAGTGATGACACGGGGCTTTGGTTTGGAGCAAGGAGTTTTTTCCTCGACCAAGGATGGGATTACCCGATGAGTGCCTGAGGTCCGATCTCATAATGTCGATAAACAAAATAGATGAGAAACAAGCTTTTTCTACTCGCTGTGCTTTTCCTTCTTGCAGCCGTTGGCGGCTATTGGTGGTCTTGGTGGAACAACCAAAGGATTGAACACAGTGATATAAGATCGGATCAGGAAAGAGGTCTCGCCAGTCAATCGTGGGATGATGCCTTAAGAAACCTTGATCGTCTTAATCATCAATCGCGAGGGCAGATGGAAAGCTGTGATTGTGATACCACACAGTTTCCTGCGCGATGGTTTGAGCCCGAGCCGGTAAATCAATGTAGCCCGGCTCGGCGTTTTTTGGATCGCGAACTAGGTCTGTTCCCTAACAGTCTGAAACAGTCTCCCCGACATGGCTTGGTCTCTCGTGCTTGCGTGAGTTTTATCATGCATCGGTTTGGTCCTTCCTCGAGTCGATCAAGCATTTTTGCTCGCTGTGCAAGTGATGCTTCTGCGCCAGTTCGAGGCAGTTACAAACCTTGTGTGAGCTCTGATTATGTCCATATCACCACCAATCTTTTAAATGACCTACCTGTATGTATGGGAATCAATCCGAAATTTTTGTTACCTAAATTGGCCCAGGAAAGTGGGCTGCATTGGAATGCGTTCGGCATGGGGGGAGATGCTGGTATAGGGCAGCTCACAGGGCCCGCCATTCGAGAGGTGAATCGTTACTTCTCCTTCTACAAAAACCATGTGATGGGCTCAAATCTTCCCAGTTGTCGGCGTATGGCTAGTATCATTGCGCCGGTACAACCTAAAGGGGCGGAGCTTTCTCGTCGTTGCGGATTTTTGTGGCCGCCACAGAATCCTGCTTTAAACATTTTCTATCTAACCATCAAACTTCAGCGTGATCTTCAGTATTTAACCGAAATGCTGGATCGACAGGGAATCGCTCGTCGGTTGCATCAGCTATCGGGTGGAAGATTGTCCCTGCATAAAATCACCGAGCTTATGACCCTTCTGGCTTACAACGCTGGCGCCGGTGGGGCCGTGAGCTCACTGCAGGCCTATTTATCTTATCGAGAAAGCTTGATGAGGAAGGGTGGACCCCGTTTGAAACCTGAAGACTTTGCCATTCGTCCTGGAGAGCGCGGGCGTCCTGTCCATCCCCTGAGTTTTCCACAATATCTCCGAATTTACCAGCGCTCGGGAACGCGCGGTTACTTAACAAAATTACGCGAGCAAGCTGATCTTCTCGATCGAGCTTTGCCCGGTAACCAATGCACGATGCCAGATTACCTCCGGGTGCGTTAGGAGTTTTATGGAACTAAAAGTCTTATGGCAGATGAAAAAGGCTTTTCAAATCAGCCTTTGCTTGTTGGGATTGATGGTCATTGGTGGTCCTGGGGTTTTCGCGAAAAAAAACGATACCATAGCAGTGGAAGCCTCACGGGTTTCGTCAAAGCGGTCCAAAGATGTAGAGAAATCTCAAACATTAAAGGCGGTCACCCCAAAAGATAGCGTAACCGAGTCCCCTGCTCCCCGCTGTGTAGAGCTAATAAAAAAAGAGTATCAGGATTTACAGAGGCTAAAATCCAAACAGCAAAAGAAGGAACACTTTCTCCAGTGGTACGAACGCTTTAGTCAAACTACCGGTCCAGATCCCTTAAAAGACATGGAGGGCTCTTTGGAGTGGAATGAGTGCGTATTGATGCTAGGCGAGTTGGAGGGGGCCCTTAGAAGGACGGATTTCTCCTGTGAGGATACTTGGGATAAGCTTGAGTTTTTGTTTCCTCCCGCGGAGGAGGGAAAGCCTTTGTCTTCACTTAAGGCGATTCAGCCTTTGTTATTTGAGCTTTGTAGGTAGCAGGTCATTCGCTCCTCGAGGCAATCATGTGCACCCATCAGGAGCTAGAGGCATCGGAGCTATTTTGCGGATAAGTTTTTATGAGCCTGATAAGAGCTGAGTTTTTTTTGATTTTTGCAAATTTTTGCTATAGAAGAGCCACACACAATAAAAGGGGGGGGCTATGAACTCTTTGGGTCGACACATACTCGTCGAATTTTTGGGCTGCCACAGTGAAACTTTGAATGATGTGTCGGTCATCGAGAAGGCTATGGTTGATGCTGCGGAAAAAGCCGGAGCTACCGTGATCAACTCCACCTTCCATCATTTTTCTCCCTTGGGTGTGTCTGGCGTGGTGGTCATTCAGGAAAGTCATTTGGCTATACATACTTGGCCTGAGTATCAATATGCGGCCGTGGATTTGTTTACTTGCGGGGATACGGTAGATCCATGGATTTCTTTTGATCATCTGAAAGAGGTTTTTGGAGCTAGTAACCATTCCGCTTTGGAGATGTATCGTGGTAACATTAATCTGCTAAATCGTACCGACTTCCAAGTCGTGGATTACAAGGGTGGCCAAAAGCCTGAACCTAAGTTTTCTCGGACTTTGTGGTTTACAGACCGTGACGAGAATCAAGCTTTGTCTTTGCGGTATGTGGGCGACTCGCTATTTAACCAGCGATCTCCGTATCAAGCGGTGCGGGTTTTTGAAAGCACAGCCTACGGTCGGATGCTCACTTTGGACTCGGCGATCATGGCCACGGAACGAGATGAAATGCACTACCATGAAATGCTCGTGCATCCCGCCATGCAGCTACATAAGCAAGTGAAAAATGTTCTAGTCATTGGTGGCGGTGATGGGGGGACCATCCGCGAAGTATTCCGCTACCCATCGATCGAGTCGGTAACCATGGTGGAAATCGACGAAATGGTAGTGCGCGCTAGTCGGGAATGGTTACCCAAATTATCCTGTGAGTTTGGTAACCCTAAGTTGAACTTGATCTTTGATGACGGTATCGCCTTTGTCAAAAATGCTAAGCTACAAAGCTACGATTTAATTATTGTAGATGGAGCAGACCCCGTGGGGCCGGCAGAGGGCTTGTTTAGTGTGGATTTTTATCAAAATTGTAAGCGGGCCTTGCGCCCCGGGGGATTGGTGGCCGTGCAAGGTGAGTCTCCCATGTTTCATGAGGAAACATTTGCCAAGCTTCATCATCGTTTAAAAGAGGTATTTGGTAATGGTCACGCGCATGTGGCTTTGTTTTTTGCGCCCACTTATCCTTCCGGAATGTGGAGTGTGCATCTTGCAGGGCTCGAAGCTTTTAATCCGGTCACAGCAGTTGATCCGGTGCAAATCAATCAATTCGCTAAGGCCCAACAGCTCCATTACTATGATGCTGATGTTCATGCGGGGGCTTTTGCCTTGCCTCGGTTTGTAAGGAAAATGCTGGGGCAGTTGTGATTTAATCAAGATTATGAGCGGGTATTTATCCGCGGCCCACAACCTGGCACAGAGTGATACCTTGAGCTTGAGCGTCAATCCCATGGGTTTTTAATGGAAAGAGGTCAACATGAGCCACGACCCTAGTTCCGTTGCTATCAAAAACGGTCAGCTTTTCGGCTTAGACGTTGCCTTTGAGAAGGCGAAGATCGTAGCCACTAGCATCCCCTGGGATGTTACCACTAGCTATCGCCCCGGCACCGTGCATGGGCCTGAGGCTATTCTGGAAGCCTCCTACCAGTTAGATCTGAGTAGCCCTTTGGTCTCAGCGGGCTGGGAGCTGCCTTTACACTTCTCTGGCTTGTCTGAGGAGTGGAAGTATCGCAGTTATGACTATCGAAAAATGAGTAGTAAGTTGATCGAGGCCTTAGAGCGGGGAGAGTCCCCGGAATCTTGTTGGCCTGGCTTGTTGGATGAGGTCAACCAGGCCTGCCAAGAGCTATATCACGAGAGTTACCAAAGAACTTTGGGCTACCTAAATCAAGGAAAGGCCGTACTGACTCTGGGCGGAGATCACGCTGTAAGCTTAGGGCCGATCCGGGCTTATGCAGAAAAATATCCCGACTTATCTATACTCCATTTTGACGCCCACGCCGACCTCCGGGAGGCCTACGAAGGCTTCACTTACAGCCACGCGTCGATCATGTACAATGTGCTTCGGGAATGTCCCAGTGTCAAAGCCTTGGTGCAAGTCGGTATTAGGGACTACGCTCCGAGCGAAGTCCAGTTAATAAAAACGGACTCTCGGCTTCATACATTTTTCGACTGGAATCTCAAGCTGGCCTTAAGTCAAGGCAAGATATGGAAAGATCTGGCGGAGTCCATAATCGAAAAGCTGGGACCTCAGGTTTATATCAGTTTTGACATTGACGCTTTGGATCCCAAACTGTGCCCCCATACTGGCACACCGGTTCCCGGAGGATTGGAATTATGGCAGGCGCAACAATTGATCCAATGGGTGGTGGAGTCAGGACGAAAGATCGTGGGTGCTGATCTGGTAGAGGTGGCCCCCGGCCCAGAGGGAGATCAATGGGATGGTAACGTGGGGGCGCGTTTAACGTTTTTCTTGGCCTGTGCTATTTGGCGCGGCTTGATGTGAGATTAGGCCTCGGTCCGTAGAAGCTTAGTATATCCTGGATTGATTTTGTTATACGAAAGTCCAGAGGAGCTAGACGGTGGTCATCCCGGGGATGCGGCGCAACAACTTGTCTTCGGTGTGGTGTATCGCTGTCACGATTGGCCCCAGCTTGCTGGTGTGTTATCTTGTATGAAGTTGAATGACAAATAGCACGATTTTATTTTTTGATAAATCAATCTGCGGTCTCGGCACAAAAGGCTTCGGTACAAGAGGTCCTGTCTTCTTCCCGATGACGCCGGAGCATCATTTATGAGTTTTGTTAGATAATCTCTATGGATGCAATTATCAGTTTATTTTTTTGGGTCTTAGCGATTAGTTTTTTATGTTCCCTAGTAGAGTCCGTTTTGATCTCCACGACCCCGTCTTTCGTGGCTTTGAAAAAAAGCGAAAATAAGCCTTATGCCCAGCTTCTTGAACATTTAAAGGACAACATTAATCGGCCTATTACAGCGATCATCACCTTGAATACCATTGTTAACACCTTGGGATCAGCTTTACTGGCCACACGAGTTTATGAGCGTTTTGGGTCAGCGGCGGCTTCTGTTGCAACGGGTGTTTTAACTCTTTCCATACTCATTTTAAGTGAGATTATCCCCAAAACCCTGGGAGCGTATTATTGGCGTGGCTTGGCTCCGGTGAGTGCTTATATTGTTCAAACGATGGTGATTGCGCTTTATCCTTTGGTGTGGCTTTCGGAGTTCCTCACCCGAAGAATCAAGCAGGATTCTGAAAGTCATACGATTACCCGCGAAGAGGTGATCGCCTCAGCTGAACTGAGTGCTGAAGAAGGGGAAATTAAGAAACAGGAGTCAAAAATTATTAAAAATCTGCTGACTCTGAATAGCTTATATGTTTCCGATATCATGACCCCGCGATCGGTGATTTTTGCCTTGCCCGCGGACATGACAGTCTCTGAAGCCCATCACAAACACAAGCCTTTGCGTTTTTCGCGAATTCCCGTTTTTGATGGTAACCTAGATCAAGTTGTAGGCATTGTGATGCGTTACCAAATTCATGAATGCGTATCTATGGACAATGACCACGTGAAACTCAAAGAACTCGTGCAACCAGTGAGTTTCGTATCGGAAAAAATGACAGTGTCTGGCCTTCTTGAGTTTTTGACGCGAAAAAAATCGCATATTGCTATCGTTAACGATGAGTATGGCAGTGTGACGGGGTTGGTTACTCTGGAGGATGCCATTGAAACTCTACTTGGGGTGGAAATTGTTGATGAATTAGATCATGTTGCGGACATGAGGCAGTATGCGCTTGAGCAGTGGCAGGCGCGTCGTAGTGAGGGACGAAAACCTTAATCGATGTTACCCCGTTATGCTTGGCCTTCTTCATTGAGTGATATCATCCAGGCCACACTAGGGGATCGGTTTGGTTTAGATGTTAAAAGGCATTCAAAGCTGATTGCTGAATCTATCTACAGACTCTCTTGTTACTATCGAGATTATCCCATGTCCGTAACCCCTTGGCATGAAACATGGGCTCAGGTGGCGCAGCTGGTTTATTTTTTACCCTTGAACTATTTGCGTTTTTCCGCAGCTATGGATCAGTTGCCTCGAGATTTTTGGAAGGACGAAGATTGGGTCTTGGATTTTGGCGCGGGCTTGAGTCCTGTTTATTGGTACTTGCGTTTTCAGCGGATGGTTCGAGAAAGTTCTTTTTGGGCTGTCGATGTGCGTAAAGAGCCTAAGGACTTGATGGGCTTAATGGGATTTCCCTCTGGCCATTACCACCTCGTGGTAGATGAGGCAGATATTCGGAGACTGGTTATTCAAGGAGGATCGAAAGGTGGTAACACTCTTGTTTTGAGCTTCTCTTTAACGGAGAATAATTTATCCCTCCTGCGGGGTTTGATGCCCTTGTTTACTCGGGTGGTGATTATTGAGCCCGGGCTGCAGAAGGATGCCAGAGCTCTCATGAGTTTGCGTGAAGAATTTATAAAAGGGGATTGGCAGGTCTTAGCTCCCTGTGTGCACCACAGGCCCTGTCCTTTATTGAAATGGAGTGCGCGTGATTGGTGCCATTTTCAGATCTCTCCGCTGTTACCCGAGTGGTTTCTCGAATTATTGGATGCTCTGCCCCTGCATACAGACGAACACCTCTCCTACTCTTTCTTAGTTATAGAAAAAAAAGGAGCCCGAAAGCGTGATGGGCTGGAGCTTGATGGCTCAAATCATATGCGTGATGGTCCAAGTGATGAAAGAAAACTTGTGACAAATGTCCTAAAGCCAGAGGCTCGGTGGCAAGATCATTGGGATGTGCCCACTGGTAGCAAGAGTGATAAAACTACAACGTATAGCTTGCGTGTGATTGGTGCAGCACGGGCAGAAAAGGGAAAAACGACTCAAGCCGTGTGCTTAGATGATGAAAGACGGTTTCTAGTGTGGCCACATAGAGCTTTTGGTAAAGAGCCGCCGGTGCTGAGCTGGGGTGCTGTATCGACACTTCCGGCAGGCAGTTACCAAGAAAAAGGACAGCCAAGCCATCGTGAGATGGTTAAAATTTGCGTTTAGTGTATTGCGAGTTTAAAGAAATAACCTTCATAAGATAAATAATTGACGCTGATTGGTCGGTAAATCGTCGCTGTACCCCACATTGACAGAGATGTGAGTTCTCTGACTGTGGTGATCAGTCGTTTTTATCTAGTTTAGCTGGTTGACCCTGACTGATTCTATTTTCTTCAGTTTTTTCTTATCCCCCTCAGGCTTTTTCGTTTCGACCCGGAGCACGCCCTCCATAGCTCAAGCTGACAAGGGCTTACGCCCATGGCTATATGGACTTGGACCGATCGCTCCGGATCTTTTTTAGCCTTGTGCTAAGCTGAGTAACATTTCTCGATATTTTGGTAGGGGCCAGAGCTGATCGGGTATTTGTGACTCCACTTGGTTGCACACACTACGCAGATCATGCATGGCTACTTTCACTTTCTCACTCCAGCCAATAAGCTCCTCTGTGCTGGAGTGCTCGTCTGGATGGCGCGAGATGGAGGTCGATAACCGCTCGCAGTATTGGAAGATGTCTTGGTAGAGTTGGTGCCAGCGCTCGTGTGAGCTTTGTAGACCTTTGGTCGCAGTAGCCTCCATGGCTTGTCCTACGCGGGCTTTATGAACCAGTGCCGATTCAAAAGCGGGTAACACAATAGTTTCGGCTAGCTCGAGTAACACGCGGGCCTCCAGTAACAAGGCCTTCACATATCGCTCGGTTAAAATGGCCTTGTGACTGGCCAACTCATCAGAGCTTAAAATTTTTTGTTCAGCCAAAAATTTACTACCACTCTGATCAAAAAATAGAGCAATGGCTTGAGGGGTGTCCAAAGCTTCGGGAAGCCCGCGCCGCTGGGCCTCTTTGCGCCACTCGTCGCTATATCCGTTACCTTCAAAGCGAATCGCTTCAGTTTCTTTGATCAATTCGCGAATGAGTTGCAAAACGGCTTGATCTCGGCTCGTTCCTGAGTCGAGAAGTTTTTTCAGACGTTTCGTGCATTCGGTAAATGAGGCGGCGAGAGCCGCAGCAGTCATCATCATGGGATAGCTAGGGTTACTGCTTGATCCTACTGCGCGAAACTCAAACTTGTTACCAGTGAAGGCCACAGGACTAGTCCGGTTGCGATCGGTGTAATCTTTAGAGACGTCAGGAATACGCCCAACGCCAAGATCAATGATCTCCTTAGCGGTAGCTTTGAGATCTTTGTTGTCACGGATTTGATTGAGCAATTGATCAAGCATATTGCCCAAAAATACGGATATGATCGCAGGTGGTGCTTCGTTGGCCCCTAAGCGTAAATCGTTACTCAAAGAGGCAATGCTCAGACGCAAAGAGGAGGCATGATCCTTGATGGCTTTGAGTACAACCATCAGGACGGCTAGAAAGCGCAGGTTTTGATGGGGGGTAGAGCCCGGCTCAAGGAGGTTATCCCCTTTGTTGGTGCTTAAGGACCAGTTGCAATGTTTGCCGGAGCCATTGATGCCGGCGAAAGGCTTTTCATGGAGCAAACAAACAAGGCCGAACTTACGGGCTGTTCGCTGTAAGGTTTCCATGACTAAGACATTATGATCGATGGCTACGTTCAGATCTTCATAAATGGGAGCCAGCTCAAACTGGCTTGGAGCTACTTCATTGTGGCGAGTTTTTACAGGAATTCCTAACTCATAAAGTTCCCGCTCTAACTCGGTATAGAAGGCCTTCACTCGGGCCGGAATAGATCCAAAGTAATGATCTTCAAACTGTTGCCCCCGGGCAGAGGGGTGTCCTAATAAAGTACGCCCAGTCATTTGCAGGTCAGGGCGCATAGCTAGGAAGGATTCGTCAATCAGGAAGAACTCCTGCTCAGCTCCCAGACTCATAGTAACGTGTTTGACGTCGAGATCTCCAAGCAGTTTTAAAAACTCACAAGCATGGTGATCGAGACGTTCCAAGGCGCGAAGCAAAGGAATTTTCATATCCAGCGCTTGCCCATGGTAACCAAGAAAGACCGATGGTATAAACAGGGTGCGAGTTCCGCTTTCTTCGTGAATAAAAAATGGACTTGAGGGATCCCATGCCGTATAGCCGCGGGCCTCAAAGGTGGTGCGCATACCCCCAGAGGGAAAGCTTGAAGCATCAGGCTCGCCTTGCAGCAGTTGTGGTCCAGAAAATTTTTCGATCACTGACAAGGATGAGAAAAAGCTGTTTTGAATGCTTAAAAAAGCATCGTGTTTTTGTGCGGTCAATCCCGTGAGTGGTTGAAACCAATGGCAGTAATGGGTCGCCCCTTGTTGAATAGCCCACTCTTTTACCACAAAGGCAACGGCATCAGCCGTAGCGGGACTGATTTTTTTGTAACTTTCCAGAGAGCGTTGCAAGTCCTGGAAAATTTCTTTTGGGAGCTTTTCGCGTAAGATCTGTAAAGTCAGGCTTTTTTTTCCGAAAAGCTCGACCGGCCTGGATGACCAGCCGTGAGGGGTTGAGAATTTTCTATTGTTACCGAGAGCAGTTTTTACTGCGCGAATGCGTTCGCTATGCATGATGGCCTCCTTGTCTGGCTTAACAAAATCTGTGATTAGATCTGGTTAAGCGAGTTGAGTTTGTGCAGCTTGATCTGTTTTTCCCTTCACTCCAAGAGTTGTGAGCCCTGGGAACGAGGGGGAAAGCTGAGCAAACTGCGCGGTGAGCGAGACACTTTTGTCCCACTCATGTTCGCATTTTAACAAAAAATGCTATTTTGTCGAGCAAGCAATAGCGACTTCTTCTGGGGAATAGAAGGAGGACACGTAAGGAACGAGTCGCACCAAGATTTGTAGTGGCCCCGTGCGTGTGCGAACAGAATCCCAAGATCCTCGGCAGATTCTCTGGGGCACGACAGGATCGCTAAACTCAACAAGTGAGAAGATTCCAATGTGGTGAAAATTTTCGTATTCGTATTTTGTGTTAGCGTTGTTACCATTTCGCAAATGAATGGTGTGGCAGGAGGTGATTGTTGCGACAGCGATAAAAATGGTGAAAGTGGTAAGTAGCTTGTTCATAAGTCCCCCATGGATTAATTTTCACACCATACTTTAACGGTGCGTGGTGCGTAGATGCCTAAAGTGATCCCGGTAAGAAGGCCGTCAATAAAAGTCATTTGAGTTTGCATTTGTTTAGGGGATTTGCCTTGGCAAATATCCGCCACGTTGACTTCTTTTTCACCAGCTAGTCCCCACAAGAAAAAGGGATAGCTACGTTCAAAGTTGGGCTCGGTAGATGTTTTGTAGTTCTCACGGTTGGAGATGGTGACAGTCGAGCAAGAACTCATCAAAAGCACAACGAGTGAGAGTGGTATTACAAGAAAACGCATAAGACCTCCTTATGCTCACCATTTGATAATGATGAGCATAAGGAGGTCAATGAGGACTAGACTATTTGTTGTAGGATCTGAGTGGTATAAAGTAATTCACAAGGTAGGTCTTTTACTGGCAAAAAATGTCTTCTAATTCCCAAAAGCCTGCCTCTGAGGAGGAGACAAAGTTTTTGCTAGTTAATTGGTTAACAATAATAAAGGCGTCTGGTCTTCCCTCTGGCGACGTGCTAACACTGACTTGGTGTCTGATAACTACCAGATCTTGGTCAATGCTAGTGATCTGCTTTTTGTAACCGACCTCATAAAGTTCTTGGTTAGCAGCTAGGCCGCACTGTTCAGTCACCTCGAGGTGAATGGCTTCATTGACCTCTTGAGGTAGCTGTGAGCTATCGGGAATAAATGAACTGCCCCAAGCCAGAGGGCGAAAAGTTATAATGAAAAGGGGGACGAGTGCGGTTAAGCGCAGTAATTTTGACATGCTCATGGTCGTAGCTCCTTCTAGTTTGTTCGCTTTACCCCTCTGGAAACCAGCACGTCCTTAACAGGGTTTGTATTGTCAGTCCCTTTACTCACGCGCTGTCGGTGAGGCGGTAACTGGGGAAGGTTATAGCAAAAAGTTATTCCTAGGCCCATCCGCGGGCGAAGGCAGGAAGGATTTTCCCAGACTATGACGAAAAAAGTCTTGCAGAATTAGCTCCGATTTTGCCACAAGATCCACGCGCCGATGGCAATAAAGGCCAAGGCAGCCAAGTTTTGGACCGTTTTGGGATCGATATGGGAGCTTACCCATTTACCGGCTAAAACACCAATTAAGCCCGCTACACTTAAAGCACTGATTACACCCAGAGCTACTGAAAAGGTGGATGATTCCTTGGCTCCAAAGGCCATGGCTGCTAATTGGGTTTTGTCACCCAGTTCAGCTAGAAAAACCGTTATAAAAGTGGAGAATAAGACTTTCCAATCCATATTGGGCTCTCCGTGTTGAGCATCATGCGACCCATACGAGTCGAACCTGGAGGAGGTATCACTTAAGACGCATCGTTTGTCTCAGTTTTTGAACAACTTTTCTCAACCTCCCGGAGATTATTCTGTTACCCTAAAAGGTCAAAGACAATTCTGGCGTGCATTTTAAGGCATCAAATCATGAATCTTGGGCGACTTTCACCGAGACAATCATTAATCAGGCCTACTAATAAGAAAGGCCCTTTCGGGCCTTTCTTATGTTACCAACCGCAAAATGATCGAGCTTAAAATTTTCCTTGCAAGAAGAACGCAATAACGAATGCGTAAATCACCAAAGACTCGATCAGAGCCAAGCCGATGATCATGGGGGTGAAAATTTTCCCTTGAGCAGCTGGGTTGCGTGCAATCCCATCTAAAGCACTAGCTGCAGTTTTAGCTTGTGCGAAAGCACCGGCCAAAGCGGCAATACCGATGGCCAAAGCCGCAGCCAGAGCGATGAGGCCTTTGTTGTGGTCGGCAGCTGCTGCCTCTTGAGCAAAAGCAGCGGAGGATAGCAAGCTTACGCTAGCGATAGAAAGTAACTTTTTCATGACTGTCTCCTTTGTGGTTAATACCCCTTGTTCTCTCAAGAGGTGGTTTTTCTTAATTTTTATCTCCGAGAAAGTCCAGATCCCCTGGAAGAGGTTCAAAGACTCTCCTGCAAGTGCCTATGTATTCGGCTCTCCCGCAAGCTACTTAATGTATTCGTGGTTAATGATCATGGGCAATAGCCATCGATACATAAACCATAGATAACAGCGTGAACACGAAGGCTTGAACAAAGCACACAAAGATACCCAGAACGTAAAAAGGAATCGGCACTAACACAGGAACCAAATCTAAGAAGATGCCCAAGACGGTGTGGTCACCCTTCATCACATTTGCCAAACGAAGCCCAAGAGATACGGGGCGGACTAAATGTGAGATCAACTCAATGACGACCATCAGCGGAGCAAGCCACAACATGGGGCCCATGAAGTGCTTCAGGTAGGACCATCCGTTTTCTTTTAAGCCTTGGTAATTATAGAACAAAAAGATAATCAAACCCATGGCCAAGGTGGTGTTAAAATTTTCTGTGGCTGGGGCGATTCCCGGAATGATGCCCATCAGGTTGTTGATGAGCACGAAAAAAAATATAGCCGTAAATAGGGGGACATAGGATAAGCCGTGGTGACCCACCACCATTTCCGTTAACCCATGGATGAACTCAGTAAGAAGTTCGAACAGCCCGCGTAGGGAAAATTTCGGCGCTGGTAACACGGCCTGTTCCCCTTTGCCGAGGCTTGTTTTGGCCGCTAAGCCCAAAGTCACCGCAGTTAAGGACGCGATAGCGAATGTGGCCACATGAGCATAGTGACCGCCGACTCCCGGGATCATACTAGTCAAACTTGCCGACATAAAAATCCTCCTTGCGAGGGCCAAAGCTCATCGCATGGTGAAAATGATCTAGTACCTCATCAAAAAATGCCAATTGGTTAACACGCTTTTTATAGGGTGTCAGTAGGCTTTACGCGCTGAGATGCGACACGCTTTTTGTCGAGTCGGATAAGCCACAGACCATACCCGAGGAGACTGGCCAGAAAGCTTAGGGCTCCCCAAGCGAATCCATGCGGGTCGGCAGAAAGAAGAAATAAGGCCCAGTAAAGATACGCCCCCCAAAGAGCGTATTTCAGAAAAAATAGAGCTAGAGGCCATTTTCGGATTCTCCTCTTGAGTAACCAAAATAGGCCTTGAAAGAGGAGTAAATTGAGTAACATTAAAAGCCAGCCTAAAAAAAAACCAAAAGCGAGGTCCGCAGTCCAAACTGGGACAAGCCAAAACATCAGCAGGGCCCATGCAAGCCAAGCCCCGTGGATGGTCAACAAATGGAGAAATGGGGTTTCTTCGGAGCTAGGTTTTATGTTGATCAAACGTTGAAAAACTAGACTCATGGCAGGTCCAGACTGGCTTTCCTTTTTTATGTTGCTGTGTTTCAATGGAGGCATCACTAACCAAGGATGGTGAATATGAAAAGCTATAGCATTCTGCGCCGTTGGAGTACGGTGTTCCTCTTGCCTGCATTGTTGATTTGGTCCTGTACTTCAAAAAAAGCTGAAGAAGATGAAGTGGTGATTGACTCCCAAGCGATTGACGAGCAGTTGGCGCAAATTGACAATAGTCCGACCAGTGATGAAACCCAGGCCGGTTTTACTCAAGAGGTCAATCCTGAACAGGCTCTAGGCGAGGCTCCACCTAGTGATCAAGGTGCGACAGCGGTAGCGCAGGATCTGTCGGCCCCTGCCACCTCATACGAGGTTCAAGGGGATGCCCAGTCGGCTCTCAATAGCCCTACCCCAGAGACGAACACCACCACTGCTCCTTCTGATTTGGCGACAGACTTCAATGCCACAGGACAAGCCGGTGTGGACACGGCCAGTAACAATTCATGGGCTGCGGCCCCTTTTTCCAGTGAAAGTGAAAGGCCCAAAAAGAAGGCGCGTAAGTCGAAGTCCGCGCCAAAAGTGGTTGAATCCGTGGCCAGTGCAGCCCCAGCGGCTGGCACGATGGCTAAGGCTCAGCCCTCGCGTAAGCTACCCGCTGATCCTGAGCTAAAATCCCCCTTCGAGCGAGGCGGTTTTTTGCTGAACACCGCCTACTTCGTGCGTCCCAAGGATAACTTGAAGGGCATTGCCCAGAAAATTTACGGGGACTCGGCTCGCGTGGCGGATCTGAAAAAAATGAATCCGGGAGTCAGTAACAATCCTAAACCTGGTGAGGTGATTTACTACAATAGTCCCAATCGCCCCCAGGATAACAGTCAGATGTTGACAGCCTACGAAGATATGGGGTTACCGCCGCAAACCTATATGGTGGAAGCTGATACCCATCGAAAGTCATTAGGTAAAAAACTCTTGGGATATGATGCTGCCTGGAAAGAGCTGGTGATGACCAATCCCCAGTTGCGCGATCAAATGCAAGTGTCCGCCGGGACTCAGTTACGCTATTGGAATGACATCCCAGTGCCGACTGCTCAGCCCATACCTGAGCCTCCTGTTTTAGCACAGAACAACTCCAATGTCGGAGTGGATATGACGCCTCCTCCATCTATGGATCCAGCTCAGCTCCCGCCTCCTCCTACGGATACGACAACACAATTACCTCCTCCGCCCCCGATGGAGGTGGCGCAAAACGACTTACCCCCACCGCCGAGTTTCGATCAAACCCCTCCACCGCCACCTCCGGCTGATCCGGTGATGCCGCCACCCGCTCCTCCAGCCCCTGCGGTACAGGCCTCCATTGAAGAGGAATCGGGTGGTTTAAGTGATGATGATATGATGATGCTCCTTGGTGGAGTGGGAATTCTTACCGCCGGAGCCGCTGCTTTGATCATGATTCGTAAGCGTAAAAAGCAAAAAGAAGAGATGGCGGCTCAGATGATGAGTGAGGCCACTCACTCCGGTGTTGTCAATCAGTAAGGCCAAGACTTTGGGCAAGTTTATGGGGCGAGGAAACTCCGCCCCCCTTGAATTATTGAAATTTGTGCTAAAATAAAAATATGAGTATCCTTGTATCAGCGAGTTTTCGGGAGTATTTTCAAAAAACTCTCGATCAGGCAGAGGAAGTTTTAAAAAAAAATATGCTTCCTGCCATACGTGATTACTTAATCGATGTTCTCGAGTTTCATAGTGATACCCGCAACGCCTTTCCTAGTCACGAGGTGACTTTGGCGGAAGCTTGGTTGCGTGCCCAAAATAGCGAAGAAGTTCAAGAGAAGATGGAGAGGCTCAAGCTTTTGGGAGATCGCAGCTTGTATATTAGCGGGTACTTCGGAGATTCCCTTCAGCGTAAATTGGTGGATATTGACTATTACGCGCAGATGGGGGCTTTGGCTTTTGAAGAACTGGCGATCTTGACTCGTGTCGAAACCCACAGCCATGTTTATTCCGTTTTGTCGAAGCGATTTATGGATTGGGTGGAGATTTTGGCTTACGTCGCTAGTCAGTCGGATCTTAATAGCAATACGGGAGTTTTGCGTTTGTACGAACGTTACTTAAAAACCGGATCGGATATGGCCTACCAACAACTCGTGGAGCGAGGTGTTGTAACTTTACCGAAAGAGGCGTTGAAAAAAAGTCGTCAGGATGAGTAAATAGCCCCCATGTTTGGAATAGGTTTTTGGGAACTTGTGGCGATCGGGGTGATTGCTCTGATATTCGTAGGTCCGCAAGATTTGCCCAAACTAGCCAGGAATCTGGGGCGTTTGCTCAATGAGCTCAAGCGTGGAAGTGATCAATTTGTCAACGAGATCAAAGAATCTGCCGCTTGGGAAAAGACAGGGCGGGAGTTAAAAAAAACTCAGCAACAGCTTTCGCATGTGTCTGCACGCGTGACTGAAGAGGTTTTAAACTTATCACCCCATGAATCTGCAAAAACAGGGTCAGCAAGCGAGGCGCAGGCCGATTCCAAGCTTCATGTAGCCAAAAAAGACGAAACGACCTAATTGGGGATGAGGCTGCAGGGGGCTGTCGTGGTGGCTGAGCTGAGTCTTTACATTCATATCCCGTTTTGTTTACAGCGATGTTTGTACTGTGACTTTGCGACCTACGATGAGCTACAAAGTCCACTCGGTCGTCAGAGTTACCTAGAGTTACTGGCCTTGGAGTTAACCAAAGGTAGGCGTTGTTTCGAAACTCCTGTGACAGTGAAGACTTTGTATTTTGGTGGGGGCACGCCGAGTTTGCTCACCACAAAAGAATTAAGCGCCATTTTGAATCATCTTCACCAGCAGGGTTTCCATTGGACTGATGATTGCGAAATCACTGTAGAGATTAATCCTGCGACTTTGGATCGGCAGAAAATCAAAGAGTGGCTTGCCCTGGGGGTCAACCGATTTAGTGTCGGAGCGCAAACTTTTTGTGATGAGCACTTACAGCGTTTAGGGCGTCGGCATTCCGCACAGGATGTGCGTGATACCTTGCAGTTACTGCAAGATTTCGAGGTGTCTTATTCGGCGGATTTGCTCTATGCTCTTCCCCAACAAACGATGGGGCAATTAAAAAGCGATCTCGAGGAGCTTGTGCGTTTTGCTCCCCCGCATATTTCCGCTTACTATCTGACTTTGCGTCCAGATCATGTTTTACAAATAGGGCGGCCTGAAGAAAGCATTCAATCTGAGATGATTCGCTATGTTCGAAGTTACCTGCATCAGTGCGGTTATGAGGGGTATGAGATTTCCAATTTCGCCAAGTCAGCAAACTTTTATTCCAAGCACAACATGATCTACTGGACCGATCAAGCCTACTGGGGTTTGGGCTTAAGTGCTCACTCTTATTTTCCCAAGCTTGGTCCGTGGGGAACTCGCTTTTTCAACCCGCCGAATATGAAAGCCTACGCGAGTTGGGTGGCTCATTGGCAACCTCGGGTTCACCTCCATGAAGGACGTAAAGAGGAAGAGTTTGAAGTGCTTCAACAACACGAGGCTCTGACAGATTTTTGTCATACTTCTTTGCGCAAGGCTATGGGCCTAAATCTTTCACTCTTAGAATCTAAATTCGGTAAGTGGGCTTCCCAGGAGGTCCAACGCCGCTTGCAGGAGCTATGCAACAAAGAATGGGTGTTTTATTCTGACGGGTCTTGGCGTCTTACACCCGATGGTCAGGATTGGAGTAATCAAGTATTTCTTCATTTGACCTTTCTTGAGTCTGAGCTACGAGACGGGCTTGACATTCCAAGGACCCATCTCAAATTTTAACCTGATTAGGGGGCAAGTATGAAAGAAACGGAAATGGAAAACGCTCAAACATCCACGGATTCTCAGGCGATGGGCAACGCCTCAGCTAATCAAAGTGAGACTCATGATGCTAACTCAGTCACGCAAGAGCAGTGGCAAAGGCTGCAAGAAGAGCTAAACAAGTGGAAGAACGATTACCTTTACTTGCGTGCAGAGTTTGATAACTACCGCAAGCACGTAATTAAAGAGAGATCAGATTTGCAAAAATACGGAGCCGAAAGATTTGTTCGTGATCTTTTGGAAGTGGTAGATAACTTTGACCGAGCTGTAGCGGTAACACCTAAAGCCGATGGTTTATCCAATTATGTGGCTGGCGTGCAAATGATTGCTAAGGAGTTAAAGAGTTTGTTGCAAAAGCACGCCGTTGTGGCGGAGGAGTGCTTACACCAACCTTTCGATCCCTCACGCCACGAAGCCATAGGCTCGGAGGTCACAACAGAAGTGCAGCCTGGCCATATTACAAAGGTTGTGAAGTCTGCATATTGGTATCACGACAAGTTACTGCGGCCTGCGCAGGTCATGGTGGCCATGGCCCCTAACAACTCCTCTAGTCAAAGCCAATAAGTGGGGTGAAAGATTGGGTGAGAGTTAAAGGGCTCAGGTTGGAGCATATGGTCAACAGGAGGTGACCCATGGCACATAAAGATTACTACGCCATACTTGGAATCTCAAAAAACGCTTCCGATGAGGAAATAAAAAAGGCTTATCGTAAGCTGGCCATGCGTTACCATCCTGATAAGAATCCAGGTAACAAGCAGGCAGAAGAAAAGTTTAAAGAAATTTCTGAAGCCTATGATGTTCTGAGTGATCCCAAGAAAAAAGCCCAATACGATCAGTTTGGCACTGTGGAAGATTTATTTCAGGGAGCTGGAGCTCGCGCTGGTGGCGGCTTTGCAGGTGGCCCTTGGGCCTTCCGCGGTGGCCCGGGCGGATTTCAGGCGGGTGGATTTCAAGATTTTTCAGATATTTTCGGCGATATTTTTGGCGATATTTTTACGGGTTCAGGGGCGTCGGCCAAAGGATTTAAAGGACGTGCCGGGCGCACTGGCGAGGCTGGCTTAAAAGGAGAAGATTTAAGTTTTCAACTCAAGCTGACTCTTGAGGAGGCCGCACGTGGGGGTGAAAAGGAAATTCACTACTTAAGACGAGTGGGCGGTCAGCCACGAGAGGAGAGGAAAAAAATTAGTATTCCCAGTGGTGTGCGTGCGGGTCAAAAATTACGCATCGCTGGAGGAGGAAATGATTTAGGCGCAGGCACTGCCGCAGGAGATCTTTTGGTTGAGGTTCAGTTGGCCGAGCATCCTTTGTTTGAGTTGCGTGGTAAAGATATCCACATGGATTTGCCCATCAGCTTAGAGCAAGCCGTGAAAGGGACGAGTGTGGAGTTACCGACTTTGACTTCGAAAGTGGTCGTACCCATACCTGCTGGAACAACTTCAGGTCGTATTTTGCGTATCCGCGGAAAAGGTTTCCCTGATCCATCGGGTGCGGCTGGCGATATGTTGGTGAAAGTCCTGATCGATATTCCCAGTCAGCTTAGCGAAAAAGAGCGTAAGCAAATTGAGGATTTAGTTCGCTCTTGGCCTAGATCAGAAAAGCTGGAAGAGTTTCAAAAGAAACTCAAGCAGATCTTGTCGCAGAGATAAGGGCTGAAAAAAACTTTCTCTGTGGGGACCGCTCATGGTTCAAGGCGATCAAACCAGGCAAAAGGATTTTTCTGGGTTTATTCCCTTGAATTTAATGATTATTTTTGTCTAGTCTAGGGTTTTCGTATTTATCGTTTCAAATTCTGGTCAGCCTCTGTGTGGCGTGGCATAGTGAGACTATGAAGCATGGTCTGTTATTTTTCATAGTTTTTTCGTTTTTTATATCTTGTGCCGATCTGCCCATTCGAACTCGAAGGCAAGGTGTCGATGCGAAAGAGCCCCCCTCCCGTCAAGCGGTGGCTGAACTGCTCAGCCAAGGTTCCGAGCGAGACACTAAGCCGGGAAGCTCAGGAGGAGTAAGTCAGTCCTCTGGAGCTTCAGTTACCGAACCACTTCAAACTTCTGACCGTGAGACAAGTCCCGCTCTTAGTCCAGCCAATGTATCAAGTGTAGAAGCTCCCTGGTTTGAGCGTATCCTGGAAATTTATCACTCCCCAGCTTCGGATTCAGAGAAGGCGCAGCAGATTTCGGCTGAGCTTGATAGCGCCCATAAGTCGTCTGGGCTTAATATCAGCCAGATGGCAAAAGAGTTACTAGGGCGAGAGCCACGGGCGGCTGACTATTTTGATTATTGGCTGATTCAAAAGCTTTGGGCTCAGGGGGAATACGCCAAGGCGGCACAATTTGCTAAGCCCTTAATCAACAGCGCCTCTCCCACAGTGAGACAATCAGCTCAATACCTTCATGATCAGTATTTGGCGCAACAAAGTGCCAACAGGCAAAAGATTGGCTTAATCGTTCCGGTGGCGAACCGTAAAGATATCCAAGGGGCTTTAGAAATGGCTCTGGGGATCACTGGCAGTAACAGCCCTTATCAACTGTATGTGGAAAATGAGCCTGAGAGCGAGGAAGAATACCGCAAAAGTGTAGAAAAATTGGTGCGACAAGAGAGAGTCATTTCGATTTTCGGAGGCTTGCGCAACAAATCCCGTTCTTGGATTGTGCGTGCTTCTCAAGAATATGAAGTGCCCTTCATTTATCTCGGTCAGAAATCCTTGGTAACTAAAGAATCACCTTGGATATTACAGGCAGGGCAAAGCCTTGAGCATCAAATGAGATGGTTAGCCAAGGCGGCCTATGATCAGGGGGCGCGGCGACTGGCGATTATTTATCCTAATGATCTTTACGGAACCGAAGCTGCGACGGTGTTTTGGAACGAATGGCTGGCTCTTGGTGGTCGAGTTACCCAAGCTGAGACCTATCATCCCAAAGAAAATGATTTTCAATCTTTAATTGCAAAGATGACCAAAAAAGACCCAGCCGCCTTAGCCAAGCGGCAATTGGAGTACAAAAAAATTATTCAACAAAAGCTAGAACAGTTTCCCCAGCGTCGTCGGGAGATTCTAAGCCAGGGGCCGGTTGCTATGTTACCAGCACAAGTGGATTTCGATGCTGTTTTTATTCCCGATACGGTGATGGGAATGTCAAAGATACTCTCCACTTTGGCCTTTTATGGTGTGAAGCATATTCCCGTTTACGGAACTTCTTTGTGGTTTTCACCTGAGATGAAAAAGTATGCGGGTCCGCTTTGGGCTGGGCACGTGCAAGTTGCGGTAAGTTCTCATGCCTTGTTACCCTATGTGAATCAAGCCATACCTTTTTTACAGGATTATCAGTTGCGCACAGGCCAGCTGCCCAGCGTTTATGCCATGTGGACCTTTGAATCCGGTCTAGTGGTAAGAGACTTGTTACTCAGGAAGGCTCCGGAGTCGCGTCGCGAACTTTTGGATCTGCTGAAGTCTTCCTCGCTTTCTGGTCTAAGAGGGGTGCTGGGACAAGATCTCTATTTCGATGAGTTTGGTG
>CAZZMS010000063.1:0-3668 GCA_964655485.1 uncultured Pseudobdellovibrionaceae bacterium
CCCAGTAGCCGCCGTGGGGATTGGGGCCTTGGAAGCTTTGATTCCAAAAAGGGGCTTCCGCGTGGACAAATGGACCACTTAACCCTGCTGATGGTGGTAACAGGTGTGCGAGGAGTCTGGACAAGCAATGCATCTTGATCATGCTGCGAGAGCTTAAGAGCTTCCGCAAGAAAAACCCACAGATTTTTGTGATAAACAGGGGTGGCTATACCCCTCAACACGGGCCAAGGTTGACAGATCCTAAAATTTTCATGGGATAATTTGTAACATAAGGTTTTTGTAGAAGAGGTATCCGCTAAATCATAAATAGCCAGGTGAAAATGATTCGTGAAATCTCTCAAGAGCATAAGGTCTTTCCACTCTAAAGACCGCTTCGCCAAGATCGACTGGCAAGGCATTCCCATAAGAGTTTTCGTTCAAACGCACCGACGTTCTTTGAAGTTAAGTGCTCCCGTGGGAGAAAACCATCTGGAACTATCTTCTCCTAAATCCTGTCATCGTGATCACTGGCACAAATTTCTTAGTGAGCATCAAGATTGGATTCAAAAGCACTATCAGCCTTTGTTCACTTCTCAATGGGTGCGTTTATGGGGGCAGAAGTATTCTTGGGAACTTCGCTCACATCATACCTCTGGTTACGAAAAAATGGAAAATCATATCACCTTTTTGATACGTTATAGGAGATCGGATGACGGTGAGCTCGATCCGCAGAACCTAAGTTCTCCGATCATCCCGCAAGAGGAGTTCCTGCGTCAGCAGATTAGGCTGTGTTACCTGCGAGAGTTGCAACAGTGGTTACCCTCTCGAGTCTTATTTTGGTTGCACACTTTGAATGTATCAGCCACACGAATTCGGATTCGTTTTATGCGCAGCCTGTGGGGCTCTTGTGCCGTTCAACGAAGAGTTCTCACTTTTAACGGCTATCTTGCCGCTTATGATAAGCATTTTGTGGATTCGGTAATTTTGCACGAATGTGCGCACTTAATTATTCCGCATCACGGTCCTAAATTTCGTGCTTTGCTAAAAGAGCACGAGTCTCAACTGTTTCCCAGGCAGGAAGTCTGTATGCCGCAGCTAGGCGACATCAGGGGTTGACCTAGCGGCAGAGTTTCTCTGCAATGCTAGTATGTTTTCTTTAGCCAATAAAAAAATCTTTGTTACCGGTGGTAGCCGTGGCATCGGTGCGGCTTGCGTACGTTATTTAGATGAATGTGGGGCTTCGGTTGTTTTTAGTTACTCGGCTTCCGAGGCGAGCAGTCGTGAGCTCATCGAAAGTTTGAAAAACCCCACGAGGCACAAAGCTGTTTTTATGAAATTGCCTGACGCATCCTCCATCGAGGAAGCGGCGAAACAAGTGTTAGAGTTTTTTGGTGGAGAAATCGACGGCTTGGTGAACAACGCAGGGATCACTAAGGATCAACTCTTCTTGCGGATGAAGCCTGAGGATTTTGATCAAGTGGTGGATGTGAATTTGAAGGGGAGTTTTTTGGTGACTAAGGCTTTCGTGCGTAACTTTTTACAACAAAGGCGCGGAAGTATTGTTAACGTTTCGAGTGTGATTGGGCATACAGGGAATATGGGGCAAGCGAACTATGCGGCTTCCAAAGGAGGACTAGAGTTAATGAGTCGTTCTTTGGCGCAAGAGCTGGGAAGCCGGGGAGTGCGCGTGAATTGTGTCGCCCCAGGATTTGTCGAGACTGATATGACGCACGAGCTTTCAGCGGAGCATAAAGAGGCTCTTTTGAAAAAAATACCCCTCGGTAGGGTGGCTCAGGCCTCGGAGATTGCAAAAACTATTGCTTTTTTGCTGTCCGATGAGGCATCTTATCTCACCGGAGCCACTTTGCACGTCAACGGTGGTTTATATATGGGTTAAAACTCGCCCCGTGACGGGGGGAGATAAAAAAGGAGATGACAATGGAAATGGAATTAGGAGGTCACATGAGTGTTCACCCCAAAGTGAAGGAAATTATCGTAGATCAGCTCGGTGTTGAGGCTGACAAAGTGAAAATGGAAGCTTCTTTCATCGAGGACCTGGGGGCTGATTCTTTAGATATCGTGGAGTTGGTAATGGCCATGGAAGAGGAATTTGACCTCGAAATTCCCGATGAAGATGCTGAAAAAATGAAAACCGTTGGTGATGTGGTGAATTACTTGCAAGCTAAAGGTAAAATTTAAGACATTACATTTTAGTTCCTGACGAAAAAAGAAGGCCTTATGCAGGCCTTCTTTTTATTTAGGATTGAGTTAGCCTCTATGGAGGTATAAAGTCGTTACAAGGGATTTTGTCTTTGTACCTGGCGGTTTGTGCATCGCATAGGCTGTGTTCAAAGGATGGGCACTCTAGCTCTTTCAAGTCCCGAGCCTATATCGAGTCACTTTTTTTTAACCTATTTTGCTTTTTAATGTTTCGTCTTAAAACACTTTCTTGCCTCCTCCTTGCAGCTTCAGTAGCGAAACTGGAGGTGAGTGATGAAAGCCTTTCGTGACAGTCTTCGTTTTGCGCTCGCAAGTTTACTGATTTGGGGTGCTTCGTCTTGTCAACAAAGTAAGACCGATCAACGAGGAGAAATTCGCCCTCGTTATGCACGTGGTGCCGAGAGAGCTCCAGGATTGCCTCAACCTGAACAGTCTGCTCAGTCTTACTACTCCCGAGCCACGGGGCGGGTATTTACCGAGGCGAGATACGCCCCCGAGTTTAATGGCTTTATGCGTGCCTTAGTTTCAGCCACACTGGATCCTTCTGACTTAGGTTACGTAAGCCCTGTAGATGGTGTGAAAATGCGCGGCTTTATTGATTTGGATAACCAAGGGCGAGCCCTCGTCGGCCGTAGTGTCTTGGAATTAGAAATCCGGGATGAGTTTGTGGGCCAAATCCAAGATGGAATTAAGATTGAACCCATTCTTCTACGTCTTCCCTTGCGCAGTGGTTGGGCTACGGGAGGTCAATTTCAACTCGAGTTCGCGGATTCTTTAGGATGGATTCGTTTGGAAGGACGATTTCAAAACGCAGGTCGCACTCAAGGAAAAATTTCGTTTCGTAACTCCAATGGACGAGAAGGATCCGGAGTGGATTTTGAAATTGACACCTGTGGCTTTTTTCGCTGTCAATAGTCAAACAGATGTTGGATCATGTAGACCTTTACGAGGTTTTAGCCGGTAATCGCTCCCTTGTTGATCTGCCCGAGCTCCATTTTTCTTCCCTAGAGGACACCTTGTCTTTTTTGCGCGCCTATGGTTTTGATTGGTCGCGCGAGGAAGATCAAAAAAAAATCTTATACTATTACCGTCGAACTTTGGTTTATTTGCAGGAAAAGCTTCTCATGAATGAGGACCAGCTTCCGCAGTGGCTTACGGGGCTATCGCTTCCTGAGGAGTGGTTACAAAGGATTTTATGGGAACCTTTTCGCTCTTTCCCCGAGGGGGCTTCATCCCCTGAGCGGGTGTGGGCCTGTGTTATTCTTCGGGTGATGCACGCTTTTGTACATGCAGAAAATGATTTATTTCACTTATTTAGTCAGGAGATTCAAAGTCAGGTGTTAACACCTTTTTTGGCGTTTATTTTTACTGAGGGGGCCAAGGCCCAAAGTTTTCTCAAGGGCCGCTTGTTTGGAAAAGAGTTCTCCCTTCCTTTGGCTCATTTTGAAGTCAAGCCCCACAAAACCTCG
>CAZZMS010000064.1:0-7026 GCA_964655485.1 uncultured Pseudobdellovibrionaceae bacterium
TTTGATGCCCCATCTTTTTGCATTGTCCCCCCTCCTTTCTTGTTTTGTTTGTCTCCCTTTTCCTTACTTTGTATTTCTCGCCCCCGCAGCCCCACTTTGCTAGTGTCCTTGCCACCATTCAATGGGCCGGCTGTTTGGACCCTCCCGGGGTCGCCCTTTTTTTTTTGCGAGTAGCAGTCTTGTTGATTTCCCAGATTCTGGTCGCGGCCTTGTCTGGGATGAGTCTGGCGCATCCCGGGAGGATTCGAACCACCGACCACATGATTCGTAGTCATGTACTCTATCCAGCTGAGCTACGGGTGCGCGGAATAAAAATTTAAGAACAGGGACTCAAAATAATCAAGAAACGATGGGCGAGCAAGTAAAAAAGTGGGGACCTCAACCCCAGCTCTCAAGCGAGTGGATTCAGACCACCGGAGGGATTGTTCTATCCCTCCATTTTAAAAACCGTTTAACTTCTGTCGCTCTATTAGAAAATATAGAGAAAACCCGCATGCCCCATGGTAGCCTTGTAAGTATTCAACTGATCTGTGCCAGCGGCGGCTACATAACCACTGGTAAATTCCGTAAGCTCCAAAAAGCCATGCAAGCCTTTTTCAATCTCCTGCTTGTAACCTAAACGCAAGACTTGATTGGTGCGTAAAGTGTTCAGAGCTACACCAACTTCAGGATTTTTAATACGTGCCGCACTCACACCCCAGTACAGAGCATGTACGTCTGTAAGATTGTGCTGCACCGACAGGAAAGCCCCTTCCTCCTCAACGTTATAGTAATTGCTCCCTTGTTTGGCGGAAGCTAAACTTAGTAAGGCTAAATCTGCGGCGTTCACCCCTTGGTAGGCGGATAGTCGCCAATTAGCCTGCCAAAAATTGAGATCAAAATACAGCTTAGCCGCCCAAGCATCCACCCGCGGCTGCCCGGATACCGCTAAGTCAGAACGCAATCCCCCACTTCCCATGTAGGCAAGCCCCCATCGACCTAAATCACCTTTGTTCTCCAAACGGAGAGTCAGTGAGGGAAAACTCAGATCAGAGTAGGTGCCAGCGTTGGGGCTGTTTGTCTCACCGAAGTTTCGTCCAAAGTTACCTATAGCCAAAGCGAGCTCCCACGAGCCAAGGCCCTGAAAGTAAACCATCTCATCGAGAATGAAGCCCGTGTTCCCCGCTCGGTAACTACCACCTACCCAGTTACTGGTATGGGGCCCTACGCCATTGAAAATGGTGAAATCCTTGCCAATACGAATCCGGCTTGCATCACTCCAAGTGTACTGAAAGGACGCTTTTAGAATCCTCAACTCATGCGTGGTGGGTGTAGCTTCAGAGAAGTTAATCATATCCAACTCAAGAACTCCTATCAGCTTGTTACTCAGCTGAAAATACCAACCGAACTTTGACTGAGCACTTTGGATAGAAGTACGGTTTAACTCGCTTAAAATATTCCCTTCTCTCTCTCCAGCCTCCGTGGGTGCAGTGAGTACATCACTGCCGTAAGACTTCACAAGTCGATCACTATGCAACAAACCCACATTGATTACCCCAAACATCTGAGCTGAGACCTCTGCGAACGTTGCTGAATTCGGCAATATCACTGCAACAGTGAAAAATCTGAGTATCTTGAACGAAATAAAACGGCGCACTAACCCTCCCTACTCCAACCCTCGACCCAGGAGGGTTAATCCCAATCGCTTCCAGATGGTATGATTTCCATCATGAAAAAAAGAGACGCCCTGACAAGTCCAGTTCTTCCTTGAGTGTCCTTAAATCTCGTAGACTAAAGAATCCTGAAATAAGCGGTTAATTCCGCAAAATGTCCCCTAACGCAACCTTGGTCTTGGACAAATCTGGCTAGGTCAGAACGGCAAAACAGACTTTTATTGCCTAGTAACAATAAAATCATCTCAAAAACCAATGAAAAACAATAAAACAAATATTTTTTTATGAGTTAGACCAAAGACAATTCAGTAAAATTTTTTGAACCCGACAAGTCCACCAAGTCTGACAAATTAACTCGAACGATTTCACCAAGGTCCAGTTGTGAAGGGGAGGAGAAAGTATGGCACAACAGTTTTCTTGGAAAAAACAATTTCGTGGCCAAATTTTATTGTTCTCGGGCACAAGTGCTCTTACCTTGGCTTTGGTTGGAATTCTTGGATTTTGGAGCCTAAACACAGTTACCAAAGCTTATCAAATCGTCAACCAGACCGTTTTACCTATTCTTGCTTACACCTCAGAATTGGACAAAGAATTAAACAGCACTCTGCGCCATCTCAACCTTGCATTTGTTTTTGGAGAAGAATCGGAAAAACGCATACGCTCCATAGAGGAAGTCAGCAAATCGCTAAAGGCCACTGAGGCTGCCTTTCAACGATTGCACCTTTTTTCAATACCACCCGAACTACAGACGCTTTGGAACCCAATCGCCCAAGCCTTACCCGCGGTCACAAAAAGCATTCAAGACACTTCGGAACGAATCAAAGATTCACGGCACACTGAGGATATGGCTAAAGAGAAAGAAAAAATCTTTGGCGGAGAGGCCATGAGCCAACGGCAACAGCTCATGCAAAACCTTTCTCAGCTGAACAAGAAGGTTTCCGAATTGGCTTATGACGCCACCAGAAGATCCGAAGAGGAAAAGCGACAAGGGCAATTGAGTTTAGCTTTGTCAGCAGCCCTCGGTCTCATGATCGCCCTTATCGTGAGTTGGTTTTTTATCCGCTACGTCACCCACATGGTGGGCCACATCCATGGTAACATTCTCAAAGTCCAACATGAACTGCAACAGACCTCATCACAACTGGGACAATCTTCAGAGGAGCTGGCCTCTAGCTCCACGCAGTCCGCAGCCTCCCTTGAGGAAATGGTGGCCTCCATGGAAGAAATTGTAAGTCTTGTGCTCATGAATAGTGAACACGCCAAAGAAAGCCAAAAACTCTCAGAACACAACCAAGAGGCAGCCTCCCATGGTAGTCACCTCATGAGCGAACTGCGCGCTCAAATGGAAGAAATTAAAAAACAAGCCGAACAAATTAAATCTGTCACCTCAGTGATCGACGATATCGCTTTTCAAACCAACCTTCTCGCCTTGAACGCCGCCGTGGAAGCCGCCCGAGCTGGGGAACAAGGCAAGGGCTTTGCCGTGGTAGCCGAAGCCGTACGCAGCCTTTCGCATAAAAGCTCTGAATCGGTGAAAGAAATTGAAGTTCTCATTCATCGCAGTTACCAACAGATCGAGCACGGTTACGCCATCGTAGAAAAAGTCCACTCCGCTTTCTCTGAGCTTGAAACAAGCATTAAAAAGGCCAAAGACTTGGCTACGGAACTCGCCACCAGTGCGCAAGAGCAATCCACGGGACTTAATCAGATTTCCACCGTGATGAATACCATCGACCAAGCCGTACAAAAAAATGCCGCGCAAGGGGAGCAATTAAGCAGCGTCAGTGCCCAAATGAATCAAGGCATGAAAACTCTTGAGGACAATTTGGGCGAACTCGCCCAATGGATCGGCCAGGCATCAACTCCGTCGAACTCCCATGAGCCCTCCTTAACCCTGGGCTGGAAAAAACCCATCTCCGACAAAAAACTCTCCTCGGAAAAAGCGGCCTAAGGGGTTTACGAGCTGGTGATCGCTGAGTCTCATCCAGCACGCCACCCAGGATCAGACGCGCAACCGGCCATTCTATTTCGCTTCGGGAAACTTGCCCGCGTCAGTCATTGCATAGAAAGTTCTCCCATGGGAAACTTCTGGAAAGAGTTTAAATCAAGGAGTTCCCATGCCCACTAAGCTTTTCCACCAATGGCGCGAAGCTTTCCATGAGGCACAACAAACTCTGGATCGTTTCTTAGCCCAAGAGGCCAACATCAAAGCTTGTGAGCGGATGAGTGAACTCCTCATTGAAACCTACAAATCGGGCGGCACCGTATTTACTTGTGGCAACGGAGGTTCGCATTGTGATGCCATGCATTTTGCTGAAGAGCTCACCGGACGTTACCGCAAAGACCGTCGCCCCCTGGGAGCCCTGGCCTTAGGAGATCCTAGCCACGTCACGTGTGTAAGTAATGACTATGGATTTGAATGGATCTTTTCTCGTCAATTGGAAGCCTTAAGTCGCCCCGGCGATGCCTTGATTGGACTTTCCACTTCCGGCAACTCAAAAAACGTGATTCGGGCTTTTGAGGTGGCCAAACGCAAAAACCTCCGAACCATCGCCCTTCTTGGCCGAGATGGCGGGGAATTAAAACACATGGCCGACCTCGCAATCATTATTCCCGCCCAAACCAGTGACCGCATCCAGGAGATGCACATCAAGTTGCTTCACATCGTCATAGAGACAATCGAACGGGCTTTACATCCTGAACTTTACGAAGCCCCCTAAACAAGCTAAGGTCCCCTCATGCGCTGGAGCGAGGAATGGATTGAACAAGTCCTGCAAGCCAATGATATTGTGGACCTTATCGGGCAATATACCCAACTAAAACCCTCGGGTAACAATCTTATGGGGCTTTGCCCATTTCCTGACCACCGCGAAAAAACTCCCTCTTTTTCCGTCTCTCAACAAAAACAGCTGTATCACTGCTTCGGATGTAAAAAAAGTGGTAACATTGTGACCTTTCTACGGGATTACAATGGCCTAAGCTTCCGCGATGCCATCGAGTTCCTCGCCAAGCGTGCAGGAATCCCTCTTCCCACCGAAGAAGATAGCCGCTTGGCCCCATCTCATGATACGCAAAAAACCAAAAAAGAAATTCTCTCCCTCTATCAGGAAGCTCAAGCTTTTTACTCGGCACAACTCCAGTTACTATTGAGAGATTCCCACTCTACCCCGACTCAGTACCTCCAGAAACGCCAAATCCCCCTGCAGGCCGTGGAACGTTTCGGATTAGGTTATGCACCGGCGGAATGGGACCAGCTCTACCAGCACTTACGCAAAAAAAAGCTCTCCGTAGAGCTGGCAATCCAAGCCCATCTGCTACGACAAAAAAATGATCACACAGGAGTGTATGATTTTTTTCGTGACCGTCTTCTGTTTCCCATCCGCAACCCCTTAGGCCAAACCCTAGCTTTCGGGGGGCGAATCCTCGGAGAAGGTCAACCCAAATATCTCAACAGCCCTGAGCATCCGGCTTTTCATAAGGGGCAGACACTCTACGGCCTTAAGGAGTCCGCTCGCGCTATTCGCGCCACAGGGCGAGCCATCTTGGTCGAGGGATATATGGACGTTCTCCGCCTGCATACCGCAGGCATAGAAAATGTGATTGCCCCCATGGGAACGGCCCTCACCCCTGAGCAGGCCCGCCTTCTCAAACGCTACACTTCTGAAGTGGTGGTCCTCTTTGATGGTGATGAGGCTGGCCAGCAGGCCACTGAAAAAGCCTTGGGGATTTTATTGGCCGCTGGATTTTGGGTCTATGGTATAAGCTTACCTGAGGGCTTAGATCCTGATGATTTTGTGATCAAATACGGCGGCTCGGCTCTAAGCTCCGCCTTGGAAAAAGCCCCCGACCTCCTCCAGCATTGGGTGCAAAGCCAACTGCCCGCCAAGCATCGCCTGTCGCCCACAGAAAAAAGTCAGTGGCTCACCCGTTTACAACCGCTTTTACACAGTATTCCCGATTCGCGGTTGCGCCAACTCTACCTGGAGGAGTTTTCATGGAAACTGGGCATTCCCCCAGCGCAATGGAAAATAGACTCCCACACCACATCCAGGGTCCCAGCTGCGCATGGCAACAAAGCTTTTCATTCCCAAGCCAGCAAGCCCCCAGAGCCTCTTTCAAGCTCCGCAGAACGACATCCTTCGTACCCACCGGGATCAAGCCCCAAAGAAAAGCCTTCCGCGGATATGCCTCTCCCTCAGTCCAGTCCACTCACCGAAGCCCCTCCGCTCACTGTCTTGATCAAGACCGAGGAGCTTTCTCCCACGGAGCGGAGCTTGCTAGCTGCTCTCCTAAGCTTTCCTGAGGAGGGTCTAGCTTTGGTAGAAAACTTTCCCAAACTCCTCTCTCCCGCAGGACAGCAAATTTTACACAGAGTGCAACAACTCGCTCGACAAGAGGGGGCCTTTTTTGATAAGGTCCAAAGTTTGGTGGTCACCTATATGTCTAAGCCTGAGCTCCTTTTTTTACCCGAGCCTGTGTATCAGCATTTGAAATCCCAAGGTCCATCAGCGCAAAAGAGTTTTTTTCAAGATCATTTGAAACATCTCCAGATGGACCAATTAAAAAAACATATCAACCAATTAAAATGGAAACTACGCTCTCAGCCCAGTGACAAAGACACTTTGTCTGAACTCAGTCTATGGCTTGAGCGACAAAAAGAGCTTTTAAAATCTTCAGGCCCGCTTATTTGGCCTAGTGAGTTACCTCAGTGAAACTTTAACCATCTTTGACGGAGTCAAGCATGGCACCAAACAAGGATACTCCCCAACTTTCCCCTGAACTGAATCAACTCATCAAAAACGAAGTGCAACGCTTTTTGGATCTTGCAAAAGTTCAGGGCTCTTTGAGTATCAAGCAAATCGACAGTGAGCTCTCGGCCGAGATCATGAGCCCTGAGGCCCTGGACCATTTCATGTCGGCTTTGGAACTTGCGGGAGTTACCATTGAGGATCAAGTTGAGACTCAGAAAAAAGAAGACGGGAGCGAAGAGGTTTTCCTTGAGGAAATCGACGAACTTTCTGACGCTGACGAAGAAGAGTTACTGGATGCTGAGGAACTACGGGGCAACGATCCCGTTCGTACTTACTTGCGACGTATGGGAGCCGTTTCCCTGCTCACTCGCGAGGGAGAAGTTGAAATTGCCAAAAAAATTGAAAAAGGCGAAAGAGAGATCGTTCAGGCCATTCTCATGTCACCTATTGGGACCTATGAAATTATCAATCAAGTTAAACGTCTTGATGAAGGCCGACACAAGGTGAACTCCATTTTCCGTGCCCTTGAAGACGAGCACACCAACTACCACGAAAATGAATATATCGAAAAAATCCACACCCTAATTGGCCACGTAAAAACCTATCAAAAGAAAGTGGCCCCT
>CAZZMS010000065.1:0-4578 GCA_964655485.1 uncultured Pseudobdellovibrionaceae bacterium
CAACGGGATCTGGCTATTTCACCTACAATCCCAACTGCCAACAATACAACCAGTGGTATATCAATCAAAATCCGCAAAGCTGGATCTGGCAATATGGCAGCTGGTATTGGCCCTACAGCTACACCGATAGCTCTCCGAACTGCGCCTGCCCGCAAGGCTACTTTCCTGTCCAAGGACCTTTTGGGTTAGCTTGTGCTCCGCAGGCTTACTATACCACCTCGCTGGTATTTTATAATTGGGGTTACTGGGGTGGCGCCTACTGGAATTACCCGCAAAACACGGGGGGCTTAAATATCCCTCAAGTGTATTACATGGCTCCGCAAAATCAAACGGGTAACTGCTCCCAGCAAATTGCACAAGGTTGCGATGTGCGCCTCAATAACTGCGGTAGCGGAGCGACCTGTGTCGCCATTGCTGGCGGCTCCACGATCGGGCTTTGTGTGCGATGAGGGTTTAAACAAACTCCAAGTCAGCCAATACGACAAATCTCAACAACCTGAAATTTTCGTTTCCCTTGATTTTTATTCCTCTGGTGGCTTTTTCCTTTCGTCCCGGGGCACGCCCTCCATGGCTCAGGCTGCAAAGGGCTTACGCCCTTAACCATCCATGGTGCAGAGGCCTCCGGACGAAAGAAAAAGCCACCAACGGCTGCCAAACCCGATCGATTATCTAGTTTTCTAAAGAGATTGTATTTCAAACTGAGGGATGTCTGTTACCAGAAAAAACCCATCGATTACCATTAGACTTTTCAAGGAATCAAAGCCTTTGTTGGATCAGGCTTAACCAAAATGAAGAACTGTGAGGAAGCCTTCTTGCGAGGGTAAGTCGCCCTAATCTAGCAAGCTCGCATCAAACTCCGCATACACCGGGCAGTGATCAGAGCCCTGAACCTCCTCGCACAAGTTGGCATCTTTCAAATGCGGTAATAAGTCTTGAGAGATGCAAATAAAATCAATCCGCCAGCCGCGGTTACTTACCCGAGCAAACTCGCGGTAAGACCACCATGAGTAACGGTTTTTTTCATTGGGGTGATAAACCCTGAAAGTATCCACAAACCCCAGAGCAAAGAACTTTTGAAACCATTCCCGCTCTTCCGGTAAAAAACCACTTTCCTGCGCCAAGCGCACAGGATCAAACACATCTTCGGGATAGGGCGCTACATTGTAATCGCCCACCACCATGATCGATCGCCCCTGAGCCAACTGTCCTCGCAAATGCTGAAGCAAATCAGCTAAAAAACGTTGCTTGAACTGATGCCGCTCATCCCCACTGCCCCCGTTGGGAAAGTAGATGTTATAAATATCGAGTTTGTTCCATCGGGCAATGAGCACTCGCCCCTCATCATCCCATTCAGGCCGTCCCCAACCAATCACTGGTTCAAAGGCCAGCTTGGAAAAGGTAGCCACCCCCGAATAACCTTTGCGCTTGGCACTCCACCACTGCGAATGAGGGTAACCTAAATCACGCATCTCCGGCGGAACTTGCTCCAGATGGGCCTTGGTTTCTTGCAGACACAAAATATCCGGATCTTGATTAGCGATAAAATCCTTGAGCCCCTTTGAGTAGCAAGCCCTAATCCCGTTGACATTCCAAGTGACAACTTTCATGGTAACCTCTATGCGTGTTTGGGAAAATCCACAAGCTTATCCACAGTTCATGTCTGAGCTACGTAGGCACATTCCTGCGTCTACTTTATCTTCATTGTCGATCTCAGAACAACTCATCGCCCCTTACCACTTAGAACTCCCCTACCAAGTCTGGCAGGAAGTATCAAACTTTTTTCAAGCTTGGAGTCGCTCGGTAGATGTGTCCTCCGGAGTGGGGTTTAGTAGCTGTCTAGATTTTCACTGGTTACCAGAAAGTGGCGAACTTAAGCTCATTGAAGTCAATACCAATGCGGCGTTTATGGGGCTAAGTCTCCCGCTATACAGGGCTTTTCAGCTGACACCCTCTTACGACGAGGACGTCATCCTTCAGCTCTTCTTATCGGAGTGTTCACCAAGACATCGGGATGAATTAGCCCTAGTCGATGAGCAGCCATCCCAACAAAAATTATTTGTAGAGTTTTTGTGGTATCAAAATCTTTTTTCCAAGCTCTTTGCAGAAGTGAGGATCAAAGACCGCGCAGAAGTCTCCGGACAAGAGGGAGCCATTTACAACCGTTGCACGGATTTTTTACTCGAAGAAGAGGCTAGCCGCATCTTACGCACCTATTGGCAACAATGGCCGCAAGCGATTTCGCCCAACCCCACACATTACTTGCGATTAGCGGACAAAAATCTATTAGTGACCTGGCAAAATATCCCGGAGTTAGCTCGCTACATCCCCAAAACCCACTGGCTGACCCCAGAAAATAGAGAAGCCCTCTGGCAACAACGAAAAGCTTTGTTTTTCAAACCGGCCCATTCTTTCGGCTCTAAAATGACGTACAAGGGGGCAAGTATCTCCAAAACTCATTATGACAGGTTCTTTGAGCTTCCTACTGGCTCCATGATCGCTCAAGAATTTTGTCCGGCGGGCCAAGTTCTGACCCCACACCACGGATCCTTAAAATTTGATCTTCGCTTTTATTTTTCCAAACAAGGCCCGTTTGGAGTAGTCGCTCGGCTATATCAAGGACAAGTTACCAATACCCAAACACCAGGGGGGGGATTTGCGCCGGTGACATTCCGCTAATTCCTGATCTCCATGAATATCCTTCTAACATTTTTTAATACCCTGGCCACCTTCATGATTGAAGGGCACTGCCCAATGAGTAACAATCCTTTCCCCAGGGGATGACTAAAACTTTCTTCAAAGTCCCATCAAGAAACGGCAACTTTGCAACATATCGACTATTCCGGGTAGCAGTTATCACAGTTACTTGAGGTTACTAAAAGTTACCCATCTAAGGACCAGTTTTACATCCCAAGCAGTGACCACGGATTGACGCACATGGTAACCCTTTTTATCTTGAGCTCATAGGAGGTCCTTATGGATAAAAATGCCAAAATGAAATACCTGTCTGGGGTCGCTAGCAAGTATCAAAAAGCTGATCGCGCAGGCCGCTCTGAGTTGCTGGATGAAGTGGTAGCCAAGCTCAAGATCCACCGTAAAAGTGCGATTCGCTTGCTCAGTCAAACCATGGGTGGTGGCTCCAGCAAAAAATCTACGGCTAAGAAAGCAAGAAAGCGTAAAACCAAGAAATAATGATTAAGGCCCTCCGGATTCTTTGCTGAGAGGGCTTTTTTTCTTGCCAGCCCGCGGAAAATGGTCTCTAAACAAACTATGGAACTGAGACAAATCCGTATCCGCTTAGGTTGGTGTCAAAGTCAAATGGCGAGTCGCTTGGGAGTGTCCCGCGAAGAAGTGGACCACATGGAGCGCGGCCAAAGTCCTATTCCTGAGAAAGTTCTGGCGATTTTACAGCAACTTGAGCTGTCAAGTACACTCGCCCATCTTGATCTCAACAGACAAGATGAGGATGAACTGAGTTCAAACTCTTGACCCCTAGGAAGTCACCTGTGGGTATTCGCTACCTCGTTGATACCAGTAGCTTTATTTTTCGCTCTTACTATGCCTTACCCCACTTGACCAATCCTCACGGAGAGCCGGTCGGGGCCTTATATGGTTTTGCCAACATGGTTTTGCGGCTTATTAACAAACATCAACCACGGCATATTGTGTTTTGTTGGGACAGCAAAGTAAAAGGCGAACGCTATCAAGTCTATGATCAATACAAAGCCAACCGTCAGGAAATGCCCGCTGATCTTGCGGTCCAAATTCCAAAAATTCGCGAGTTTTTGGATCTGTTAGGTGCCACCAGCGTTCAACAAGCTGGTGTGGAAGCTGACGATCTCATAGCCACACTCTGTGAACGTTACCAGCAACAGGGGCACGAGGTGGTGATTGTCTCAGGGGATAAAGATTTGGCCGCTTTAGTCCATGATAGAGTGCGTATGTATGATTCCATGAAAGAACAATGGTACGGGCCGCAAGAGGTCATAGAGAAATGGGGAGTACGGCCCGAGCAAATCGCTGACTATCTCGCTATTGTGGGAGACTCCAGCGACAATGTCCCAGGGGTTAAGGGATTAGGCCCTAAAGCCGCACAAAGCTTGCTGGCTCAGTACGCAAACCTGGAAGAGATTTATACCCATCTGGATGAAA
Organism: uncultured Pseudobdellovibrionaceae bacterium; assembly: GCA_964655485.1. Taxonomy (GTDB): domain Bacteria; phylum Bdellovibrionota; class Bdellovibrionia; order Bdellovibrionales; family Bdellovibrionaceae; genus JANWYU01. The sequence goes on from CAZZMS010000065.1 coordinate 4,150, forward strand.
TTAGTCCCAAATGGCGGGAGAAGTTACTGCAAGATCGCGAGATGGCTTTTTTATCCAAGCAATTGGTGACCTTGCAAAAAGATCTACCCGTGAGCCTGCAAAGTGACCTCCTCGCTTGGCCCCCACAACCCCTGCAACCCTTGCTGGAATTTTTGGAATACAATCACTTTCAAAGTTTGGTGAGCCTGGTGCGAACGTGGATGAACACTGATCCTAGTGCTAGCCCTCAAGTCAACGAAGCAAGCCCGCAGGTTTCATTTTGGCAGCCAAACCACATCCGTGATACCGAGCAGCTTGAGCGTTTGATAGATGAAGCCTGTTACTGGATTTTTTGGAACGGGGAAATTTACATGGCATCGCCATCAGACAAAAAGATTTTTCAGTTACCTAGTGAGCCCTATGGATGGGTGGCTCAAAAATTATCCCATA
>CAZZMS010000066.1:0-4716 GCA_964655485.1 uncultured Pseudobdellovibrionaceae bacterium
TGGCTTGAGGGGGTGGATTACAAAGAGGTGGCTTCCCAGCTGTTGCTTATGGCCTTCCTCCAGCGCATCATTAACGGCGGAGGGCGCATTGAGCGAGAATACGCCTTAGGCCGTAAGCGCATGGATCTTTTTATCGAATGGCCTCTGGATTCCAAACAAAGTTTTCAGGGACCGATACAGAAGATTGTCATTGAACTTAAAGTCATTCGCGAACGCAGTAACCCGGAGACTGTCCTGCAAGATGGTCTTATGCAAACTCGTGAATATGCTACCCACAAAGGAGCTAGCGAAGCTCACTTGGTCATCTTCGATCGCCGCCCGGGGAGAAGTTGGGAGGAAAAAATCTACGACCGCACTACCGAGAATGAAGGTTACCCTATCCATGTGTGGGGGCTGTAAACAAGCTCTAACTCAACACAAACTCGTCATGAGTTTTGGGTAACACACAAGAAAAGGCATACTTTTGTTCAATAAGCTTAGCGAGGGTGGCACGCGCCTCAGTTTCTCCATGAATGAGAAAAACTTTTTGCGGCTTTAATTGTAAATCTTGCAACCAGCTCACCAGCCCGGTCTGATCAGCATGAGCGGAAAAAGGATCGAGAGCGAAAATTTCCGCTTCCACGCTCACCTCTTTGTGGTGAATCCTAAGACTGGAGATCCCCTCACGCAACAAACGGCCTTTGGTTCCCTGGGCTTGGTAACCAACAAACAATACCCCATTCTTCTCCTGCGGTAACTTGGCCTTGAGGTGATGCAGCACTCGTCCTCCCTGTAACATTCCGGAGGCCGACAAGACAATCTTGGGTTCATCCGACATGGCCAGTAACATGGAGTCATCACTATCATTAATAAAACGCAATCTACTGGGCCATGAACTTGCCAAGTCTCGCACCTGTAATTGATCCTGATACCTTACGTAAATATCGGTCACATCCCGAGCCATGGGACTATCCATGTAAACCGGATAAGCTGGAATAAGCCCCGCTTGTTCCAGACTACCTAGGTAATGTAAAAACTCCTGACTACGCCCTAATGCAAATGCTGGGATGATCAAGGTTCCCCCGCGTCCCAGCACTTTGTTCACGATTTCCGCTAAGGCTTGTGGTCGATAATCCGGTAACACGCGATCTCCGTAAGTGGATTCCATGACCACATAATCCGCTTCACGTGGCCGTTCTGGCGAGCAGCTTAGCGGACTTTTTCCTGACCCAATATCCCCGCTAAAAACCAGCTGACGGGATTGACCGGAGTCATTATCAAAAGTCAGTTGCACCCAAGCGGAACCCAAGATATGCCCTGCACGATGAAACGCAAACCCCAAACCTCGAGTGAGGGTCCGAGTGTGACCGAAGGGTAAGGGGTATAAAAGCTGCAAAGCCCGTTTCGCATCCTCTTGATCGAATAAAGGCAGAGCGGGTTGATGTTTTGAATGTCCCGTCTTGTTGGCGTAACGAGCATCCTCCTCCTGAAGGAAGGCTGCATCCATCAACATAATTTGCAACAGATCACAAGTGGCTGAGGTCGCATAGATAGGCCCCCGGTAACCATCTTTAACCAGCTTAGGTAAGTAACCACAGTGATCGATATGCGCATGGGTGATAATAACCCCCGAGAGCTTAGACGCTAATGGCCATGGCTCCCAGTTGAGCAGGCGTAATTCCTTGGGCCCCTGAAACAATCCTGCATCCACCAAAAAGAGTTGATGGTGATAATCCACAAGAGTTCTCGAGCCTGTTACTGTATCACAAGCCCCTAGAAACCTGAGCTTCAGAGGTCCCGCCACGGACTACCTTCTATCGACGAGAAGAGCGGAGTTTGCGTCTGGCCCCTTCTTTTTTCTCCGTGCTTTTTTGCACGGAATCCTTCAAGGTGTGCACGGCTTGCATGAACACCTTACGCAAGTCTGCACCTTTTTTATGGATGTGCACAGGCTTAGACAGTCCTGGGTAACGATAGATGAGGATGACTTCGCTATTTTTAATTTGTCCTAAGGGAGCCTTCGCATCCAGTTTGAAGTGAACTTCAAAAGTGTGCGGTCCTGCCTCACGTTTTTCAAAACGCTTTAACAACGAGCCTAGATGCTTGTGTACATATGTCTCCAAGGCCTCTGAACGATCAAAGTTCACAAAGCGAATCTCCACCATACTCACCTCTGTATTGGATAGTTTTTGTTTAATAAGCTTACACTAACAAAAACTCTAGAGCCTTCAAGTGATCCCTAGGCTTTTTGACCGCGTGTCAACTGCCACCAATCTCGTTCCAAAGTCTCACGGTCCTCAGGATGAGCGAGGTTGATCAAAGCTTTCGCTCTTTGTGATAGGGACAAACCTACTAAGTTAGCAACCCCCCACTCGGTAACAACGTAATGCACGTGCGCCCGAGTGGTCACTACTCCAGCCCCTGGTTTCAAAGCGGCCACAAGACGGGGGACTCCTTTACGACTCCGAGAGGTGAACGCCATAATAGGCTTTCCCCCTTCGGATAAAAAAGCACCACGCATAAAATCCATCTGCCCCCCGACCCCGGAAATAATCCTTGGCCCCACCGAATCAGCACACACCTGTCCCGTGAGATCCATTTCCACACAGGAATTGATGGCAACCACCTTGGGATTTCGCGCGATCACGTTTGGCTGGTTCACGTAACTAGCCTCAAGAAACACGACACTCGGATTATCATGAACAAAGCGTCTTAGGGCCTCTCCGCCCATGGCAAAGGTGCACACCGTTTTACCCGGATGAACTTTCTTTAAACGGTTGGTTACCACCCCTTTTTCTAGCAAGGGTAACAAGTCCTCGGTCCACATCTCCGTATGTACACCTAACTCCTTGTGCCCCCCAAGGGCTCGCCAAACCGCTGCCGGAATGCAACCCATTCCCGTTTGAATGGTCGATCCATCTTCAATGAGCGCAGCTATGTGTGTCGCGATTTTTTGCTCAGCTTCCCCCACATGCGCTGGCTTAACTTCGGGTAGCGGTTCCTCCACCTGCCACACCTGAGTGGCCTCATGAATGGATACAAAACTATCCCCATGGGTCCTGGGCATATTGGGATTCACAATCAGTAACTTCACTTTGGCTGACTCGAAGGCGGCTTTGGCCACATCCACACTGAGTCCTAAAGATACCCAACCATGAGCATCGGGCGGGCTGACCTGAAAAATCCCCACATCTAAAGGCAAGATGCCTTTACGAAATAACAAGCCAATCTCAGACAAGAAACAGGGAATGTAGTCCACTTGATCAAAATCAAAAGCGCCACGAATGTTGGCACCCACAAATAAATTATGAGTGCGAAAACGACTCTGAGACTTGTTACCTAAATAAGGCAAGGGCCCTTCCGTGTGTAAATGGTACAAAGTGATCGAAGTCACTGTATCCGGCAATGCTTGCAATGCGCGGAGGGCGACTTGCGGAGTCGCACAACCGCCATGAATAAACACACGAGAACCTGATGGGATGAATGGACTTAAATCGATCATGAAAGCTAACGTAATACAACGAGCCGAGCTTTACAATCCTACGTTTTGCACAATCCAATCCCACTCTGCCGCAACGTTAGCATAGATTCCGTAGTATTGTGGTCTGGCACAACCGCGGCCCCAACTGACCACCCCCACAAGATAAGGCTCACCCTGCTCATAGCCAATCAGTGGCCCACCCGAGTCCCCCTGACAGGAGTCCTTGCCTCCATCGGCAAAGCCGGCACACAACATCTTGGAGGACAAATCCCCGGGATAAGATTTTTCACATTCCTCAAGAGGCACATAAGGTACATCCACTTTTTGTAAGCGATTGGGTGTGGTCCAGCTTCCCTCGCGCGTGGCTCCCCAACCAGCCACGGTGAGCATGGGAGGATTGTCTTTCACCTCTTGCAGGTTAAGATCTTCAGTGGCTAGCTTGATAGGACGCATACGACTGTTACCATCTAACTCAATCAACGCAAAATCAAAGTCGGTGCGGCTCGCATTGTACTTCGGATGCGAAATCACCCGCTTGGGACGAAACTGCTCGGCTTGACCCAAGCGACCAAGATCGTGAGCGCCAATGATCACTCGACGCAAACCACCACCACGCACGCAATGGGCTGCGGTTAAAACCCATTGAGGAGCAATCAAAGAGCCGCCACAAAAGTGACTGCTTGATTGTAAGGACACCATGTAGGGAAACTCACCAGGTACTGCCTCCACACCGCCCACGATGAAGGGACGAGCCGAACCATTAGAAATACCAAGCATCTGCACGGGTTCACGAAAATGAGAAACCTGAGTTGATGAGAGGCTCGCTTGGGCTACTGCGGCACTCCAGCTAAAAAGGACCGAGAGGGTAACACGCATTTTATGGTTCATCCATGAACTCCTTGGTTAGTGGGGCTTCATGCCCCGATGTTGTGGTTTAGCCCTCATTTTAGAGAAGTTCTTGTGGCGCACTATCAGGTCTCGACTTTTTTTAGAGCTAAGCCTAGTCTGGAAGATAAGTGAAATTGATGAGTAAGATAAACAGATAAAAAAGGACAGCCATTAGACGGGATAATTTCTACCAATAAACACCAACTTATTGAAGACGTAGGATCAGCAAATAGGACTGAACACAAGAACACCGCAGTTCATAGGATACGTGAAAAATATCTTGAAAGGAGAAATCCATGTACAAAATTTGGCTACTGAGTGTTACCAGCTTAAGCTTACTTATTCTTTTTCAAACTCCAGGGCTACCG
>CAZZMS010000067.1:0-4389 GCA_964655485.1 uncultured Pseudobdellovibrionaceae bacterium
GCTAAAATATCACTATGAAATTCGTTCGGCAGCTATGCCTTTTGACGTGGCCTTCATCCATGGTAACTTGGCCTCAAGGCGTTGGTGGTATCCCGTGGCTGAACATCTTCCCAAGCCACATTCCCGATCAACGCAGGGGCGGTTGATTTTTCTTGAGTTTTTAGGCTGTGGGCTCAGCGAAGCTCCTCGCCAGCCCAGTGATGTGGATATGCACCTTTTTGCTCGTGATTTCGATGCTTTGTTGCGCTCCATCGACTTTCATGGCGGAGTTGTGGGTCATTCCACCGGCGGTCTGATTGCTGCTTTGATGTTGAGTCTGGGTAGCAAAATTTATAAAGGAGGCTTCCTGTTAGATCCTGTGGGAGCTAAAGGTGTTACTTTTGATGATTCTATGACGGCGGCTTTTGAGGCGATGAAGCAAGACAAAAATCTTACGGCGACGGTGATTGGTTCGACGATCCATGGACTAGATCCGAAACACCCCTTTTTTCAAGAGGTGATTGTAGAGGATGCCTTCCTTGCTGTGAAACAAGTGGGGGCTTGGGTGCTGCAGGCCTTGGCTGGTTTGGATGTTCAGGAGGATTTAAAAAAAGTGGATGTTCCGGTTTGGGTAACCCATGGTGAATTTGATCAACTGCTACCCAAAGCGGACTCGCTAGCTATGGCCGACTTAATGCCCAAGGCTCAGTTTTTCGAAATTCCACAAGCGGGCCACTGTTTCAACTATGAAAATCCCAAGGAAATGGCCCAGTGGATTTTGCGTTGGACTGAAGCTGTTTAATGTTACCTGCGAAATTTTTGTTGAAACTGTGTGATAATAGACACAGTCGAGTGAGATTCATCTGCTATCCGTTGCCTTGCAATAAATCTTGCCTTGCATCAGGGGGGGCGAGTACTTAAGATACAAATTGTTGCACCCCCCATACTTTATTGAGGAGAGAAGCAATGAGTCAGACTCAGGGCCCAGCCTACGACCATGGTGGTTACTTGGCTTTTTTATTCAGCATGGCGACAGTGATTTCCTTGTTTGTTTATCTTGTCGTTATTTATCCAGGGGTTGATCTGAAGGAAAACATTCAAGACCCTGTGAGTTCTGCGGCTCAGCAAGAGGTGAAGAAGATAGACCTAAGCCAGATCAAAGAGCCGTGGAAACCTAACTCTGATTTAGTAGCGCATGGGAAGTCGGTTTTTGCGGCGAACTGTGCTATGTGCCATGGTGCTGAGGGTAAAGGTGACGGGGCCGCAGGGGCAGCACTGAACCCCCCGCCGCGCAATTTGGTTACCGGACCATGGAAAAAAGGCGGTGGTTACATTGGTCTTTTTAAAGTCCTCACAGAAGGCATAGAGGGAAGCTCCATGTCTGCTTATAAGCACCTCAGCGTCCTGGATCGCTGGGCCTTGGTTCAGTTTATCGATTCTATCACTCAGGCAAAGGTGACGGAAAAACACGAGGATATTGAGGCTTTTGCGAAGTCAGCACAGTAGGCTTTGAACCAAGCTATGACGAATCATCCATCTGTTTTTTGCTTGATGCGTTTTCTCCAGCGTTTTGTGGCAGGTTGGTGGGCCTTTATGGGTTCTTTGTTGTTAGCCTTAGCCGCAGGCGCGGATGTCCCGAGTAGCCATAACTTAAAAAGTGCTAGCGAGCCAGCTCCTGAGCTGGCCGGAGTTGGTATTGATGAAAAGCTTGGTCAGCCATTGGATTTATCTTGGCGTTTTCGTACCGATGCGGGTGAGGAGTTTTCTCTTGGACAAATTTTAGCTGATGGTAAGCCGCTTCTTTTATCTCTGGTTTACTACAACTGCCCTGGTTTATGTAGTCTGCATTTAAATGGTGTGCTGGATGGGTTGAATTTATTAGAGTGGCCTATTGGAGATCGGTTTAAATACCTCACTTTATCTTTTGATAGTCGTGAGGGTGTTGATTTAGCTAGTAAAAAGAAATCTAACTATTTAGAAAATTATAACAAATCTTCTGAGCTTACCAACCGGTCCTGGTTGTTTGCCACGGCTGACGAGGAGACTGTCAAGGCTCTGACCGAGGCTGTGGGTTTTAAATATCGCTGGGAGGATTCTACTCAGGAGTGGGCTCACGCTTCAGCTTTAATTTTTATCAGTCCCAAAGGGGTGGTGACTCGTTATTTGCATGGAGTTAGCTTTGACCCTGAGCAACTGAAGCTTGCCATTGCCGAGGCGGCGCAGGGAACAATTGGTAACACTTTAGAGAAGTTGGTTTGGTATTGTTACCGCTACGATCCGGCGCAAAGTCGTTATGTGATTTATGCCTTTCGCTTAGTACAAATAGGTGGGGGGCTAACGGTCATTTTACTTGCTTTACTTTTGATTCCAACCTGGAGGCGCCAAACATGAAGACAGCATCGGTGTTTACCCCCCCTCAAGGGACAGAAGTTGCCGTACAGTTTGACCATCTGTACTCGTTTATTTTGTGGGCAAGTTTAATTGCTTGCGTCATCTTGATTGGGGGTATGGTTTATTTTGTCTACAAATACCGCCGCCAAAGCCCGAAAGAGAAAACCCCCTATATCAGTCACAGCACAGCTTTAGAGCTCACATGGTCCATCATTCCGCTCATCATTTTTATTGGTGTGTTCGTTTGGGGTTGGATCGTGTACCACAAAATGCGTGCTTTTCCGGAGGATGCTTTTGAGATTCACGCCTATGGAAGACAATGGGCCTGGGATTTTGTTTATAAGTCGGGAAAAAAAACTACGAATGAGTTTGTGGTACCTGCGGCTACTAACGTGAAAATTATTTTAACCTCCCAGGATGTGATCCATTCTTTTTTCATTCCTTCGATGCGCATCAAGCAAGACGCCGTTTCCGGAAGATATACAGCTTTGTGGTTTAAGGCCGATAAAGTGGGTGATTATCACGTGTTTTGCACGGAGTATTGTGGGGCTGCGCATGCTCAAATGCTTGCGCGAATGAAGGTGTTACCCAAGGCCGAGTTTGAACAGTGGTTGCAAGAGGATGACTCCAATCTGAGCTTAGCTGAAAAAGGGGCGAAGCTTTACAATGCCAAAGGCTGTGCCGCATGCCATTCCGTGGATGGATCTTTAAAAGTTGGGCCCACTTGGAAAGGCTTATGGGCCAAGGCTGGTCACGTGATGAGTTCGGGGGAGTCTGTGAATGTGGATGAGAATTATTTACGAGAATCCATTTTGCAACCCAATGCTAAAATTGTGAAGGGTTACCCCCAAGGAGTTATGCCGACTTACCAAGGGCAGATGTCTGAGGATGAGTTGGCCGCTTTGATTGAGTATATCAAAGAGCTGAAATAGTGAAAGAGACAGATAGAAAGCAGAACCTACTTGAGAGATAAAGAGGAGGTCACCATGGGATCTTCACCGGCTGGAAGCAATTATATTAACTGCGAAAAAGGTTTGTGGTCCTGGTTGACGACGGTGGATCACAAGCGGATTGGGCTGATGTATCTGATCTCTGTCTTGCTTTTTTTCTTTGTCGGTGGAGTCATGGCCCTACTGATTCGTTGGGAACTATTCGCTCCAGGTGGATTTTTTGATGGTAACACTTACAACCAAATTTTGACTTACCACGGGGCGATCATGGTGTTCATGGTGATTGTACCCGGGATTCCTTCGATTCTAGGTAACTTCTTTTTGCCTATCATGATTGGCGCCAAAGATGTGGCTTTCCCTAAGCTCAACTTGGCCAGCTGGTATGTGTTTATGGCCGGAGCTTTGTTGGCTGTTTCGACCTTTTTTACAACTAAAATCGATACCGGTTGGACCTTTTATACTCCGTACTCGATCAAAAGTGGTACCGCTGTTGTAACCATGGTGTTGGCGGTTTTCATCATGGGAATGGCGTCCATTTTAACCGGTCTTAACTTTATTGTGACTGTTCATCGCTTACGTTGTGATGGGATGAGTTTTTGGAAAATGCCCTTGTTTGTATGGGCCATTTATGCGACTTCGATTATTCAGATTTTAGCGACTCCCGTTTTAGGAATCACTCTGTTACTGGTTGCTGCAGAGCGCCTGCTGGGTGTTGGAGTGTTTGATCCTGCTCGCGGTGGGGATCCAGTGCTGTTCCAGCACTTTTTCTGGTTTTATTCTCACCCTGCGGTTTACATCATGATTTTGCCTGCTATGGGTATCATTTCTGAAACAATTACCGCGTTTTCAAAGAAAACTATCTTTGGTTACAAGGCGATTGCTTTATCCAGTTTTGGGATTGCAGCTGTTTCCTTTTTTGTGTGGGGACACCATATGTTTGTTTCAGGTCAGTCTGAGGTCGCAGGGATTGTGTTTTCATTTCTGACCATGTTGGTCGGGGTGCCTACGGCGATCAAAATGTTCAATTGGTTGGCGACCTTGTATCGGGGCTCGATTGAGTTCCATCCTT
>CAZZMS010000068.1:0-10755 GCA_964655485.1 uncultured Pseudobdellovibrionaceae bacterium
GAGCTAGGTCGTCCCGATGTGCGAGTTGTGTTGTATAAAGGGATTCGTGAGGGAGGATTAAGTTTCTTCACGAATTATAACTCTCCTAAATCACAAGCTTTGCAAAAGTTTCCTAAGGCCACTTTAAATTTTTATTGGCCCTCATTATTCCAGCAAGTTCGAGTATGGGGAGATGTAGCGCGTTTGAGTCGTCAAAGTAGTGAGGAATACTTTGCAACTAGGCCCCGCTTAAGTCAGCTAGGGGCATGGGCGTCCCGGCAAAGTGAGAAGCTCAGTTCCTACGAGGACTTACAAAAAAAAATTGAAGAATTAGATCGGCAATTTGTTAACCAATCCATTCCCTGCCCTCCGCATTGGGGAGGCTGGGTGTTGAAGCCAGATGGCTTTGAGTTTTGGTATGGTCGGGATGGTCGTTTGCATGAGCGTTACCGAATGCTTCGTACAAGTCCCAACTTAGATCGTTGGGAGTTAAGTCTTCTTTCTCCCTAAGCTTAAAAGAAAAAAGGGGCTTAAGAAAAAATGAAAATAGAGTTCATCAGGAACAAATCCTTAGTTTAGTCTCCATCGCATTTTGAAGACATTCTGTACCGGCGTTGATTGATCTCTAGTAAGCCTTCGGGCAATTCGAGTACGAGATAACCCGAGGGGCCAAGCTTGGCCTCTTTGATCCAAGACTCTACGAGAGGTATTTCGTACTCTACTCTTGGGAAGCCGGCAGAATGAGCGGTAACAATGAGTATGTCTTGAGCTCCGTTACTGGAAAATCCAGTGATGGTCCCTATTTGACGTTGTTGCACCATTACTGGAGTGTCTAAAAACTGAGCTAAGAAAGGATTTTCATCATCGGTCGATTTCAAGAGTGATTTTGAAATATATAATTGGTAACCTTGTAACCACTCTGCAGAGGTTCGCTGAGTGATTTCTTTAAGTTGTAAAATGAAACCATCACTATGAGGCTTGAGGCTTTGAATATGTCCTAGGAGGAGAGGGTGAACTTTGAATGTTTTTTCAAACTCTAGCTTTTGATCATGACTCATCCGCTCGAAATCTTTTAAAAGCTCTGCAAGAGGGAAAGGGGGCTTGATAGTGAGTTCTTTTTTCCCATATTGAGGAGCTAGCAGAATGACCATCAAAGGGGATTTCGAATACCAATCGGCTGTGCCAGCGGATAAAAATAAAAAAAGCTCACCGCGAATGCCGTGAGCTTTTTTGATATGACCTACTTTCAGCCAGTCAGCTAACAGAGATTTCACAGCCTCGCAGAAAATTACTCGAGGATTTCTAAAATACTTCTTTTATTTTGTTTGGTAGCCGCGGCGGATAAGATCGTACGTAAAGAACGAGCTGTGCGGCCTTGTTTGCCAATAATCTTACCCAAGTCAGACTTAGCGACTTTCAATTCCAATACGGTGGAATGCTCACCCGAAACTTCTTTCACTTCCACTTGATCGGGAGCATCCACAAGGGATTTAGCCATAAACTCAACAAGATCCTTCAAGCTATTTGTGTTCATCGCCGTTTACTCCTTGCTATCAGTCGCCTTCAGAGGGTTTATTTCATCTCTTTATTTTTTGTTTCTAGGCTACCTATCATGAGATTGACAAAAACATCTTGCAAAATCAAGGGACGACCAAGGGTCTTGGGGTTCAGTGTGGTTGGCTTTTGCCTGATGACCTTATGGTGACTTCCCACATTTTCAGACTAGGCTTGTTTCTATTCCCCATTCCCCCTTGTGGTCAGAGGGTCAGCCCCTGTTATTTTGAAGTGTAGGTCTTAATCAGGTGCTGGACACGCTCGGTAGGTTGCGCCCCTTTTTGGATCCAAGCGTTGATTTTATCCATGTCGAGTTTCAACTTAGGGTCCTGTCCGCGAGCTAAAGGGTTGTAAAAGCCAACGACTTCGATAAAACGCTTTGTGACGTGGGCACGAGAATCAGCCACGGTTACGCGATACTTGGGGGCATTCTTGCGACCAACTCGAGATAAACGAATTCTCACCATAGCACACAACCTTTCTTTCTGTTATGCAAAGCCAGTAAGTTAAAAACAAGCCACTAAAAAGGCAAGTCCTTTTTAAGGAGATGTTCTCTTAGCCATGAGTCGCCAGTTTTGCGCTAGCGGCCCCGAGGGCCACGAAAGGGATTGCTGGGATACTTTGGCGGGGGGGCTGATTTGGGCATAGCTCCCCCAGGGATTTGACCACGCAGAAAAGATCCCATCATTTTTTTCATGGTTTCAAACTGTTGCACGAGCCGATTGATGTCCTGTACTTGTGTGCCCGAGCCTTTGGCAATGCGCTGACGGCGAGAGGCGTTGAGGATTTCAGGACGGCGCCGCTCCTCAGGAGTCATGGATAAAATCATAGCCTCTACTTTTTTAAGCTCTTTTTCAGGTAGACTTAAAGAGCCTAATTGTTTTTTGAGCTCACCAAAGCCAGGTAGAAACTTCAGTAGACTCTCTAGTCCTCCCATTTTTTTTAGCATCTGCATTTGTTTTAAAAAATCTTCCAGGGTGAATTGTCCCTGAACCATTTTCTGTGCGGTTTTTTCGCTCTCTTTCTGATCAATAAGCTGAGAGGCATTTTCTACCAAAGTGGCAATGTCCCCAAGATCGAGGAGACGGCTAGCGATCCGATCGGGATGAAACACCTCTAGGGCCGATACTTTTTCCCCCGTTCCGAAAAACTTAATAGGTACCCCGGTCATGTAGCGGATGGATAAGGCAGCTCCCCCCCGGGCGTCTCCATCGACTTTCGTAAGGACGAGCCCCGTCAAACCTAAGCGTTCATGAAAACCTTGAGCTACGGATACCGATTGTTGCCCTAGGTGAGAATCCACCACGAGTAACACCTCATGGGGTTGAATAATCCCTTTAAGGGACACCAGTTCCTGCATGAGGTGTTCATCCACTTGCTGGCGACCGGCGGTATCAAAAATGAGAACCTCTAAAGCCTCACTTTTTCCCCAAGCTAAGGCCTTCTGGGCTACTTCCACAGGCTGCATACCGGGCTCGGTGGGAAACACGGGGATTTGATTGGATTTTCCAAGGATCTTTAACTGCTCAATGGCCGCCGGTCTTTGCAGATCCAAGGGTACCAGCCCAACATTTTTTTTGAGTTTTTGCCTGATCCATAAAGCCAGCTTAGCGGCTGATGTGGTTTTCCCTGAACCTTGCAGTCCCACCAACATGAGGTAACTGGGTTGAGATTTTATCTGAAGTTCAACGGCTTGATGCCCTAAAATGTGAGTCAGCTCATCGTGAACAATCTTAAGAAACTGTTGCCTAGGCTCCAGTCCCTTGAGCACTTCTTGCCCAAGAGCTTTTTGCTTGACCTGATCCACAAAGGACTTGACGACCTTGAAGTTCACATCTGCTTCCAAAAGGCCCAAACGCAATTCTTTTAGGGTTTCCTCTAGGTGAGCTTCGGTGATACGAGTTTGTCCCTTGAACTTGCGGATGGTTTCGGTGAGGCGGTCACTTAAGCTTTCGAACATATTTTAGGCTCCTCTAAGGGCAGGTTCACACGCAGGAGTATCATTCCTGAATGAGAGTTTACACCACCTTTTTTTAAGAGGTGGTGTCAGATAAAAGACATTTTCACCTATTTTGCGCAGCTATAGGAAGTGCTCATTTTCATCGTGGGTTTCATCAGTAACTGTCGTGGGGCTTTTCGATTTTTTCGCACGGGGCCGTTTTGGTAACGTTCGGGATGTTTCTCCAGCTGATACTGACAGTTTTTCGAGCAGGTCAGAGTCTTTTCGTGTTCTTCACAAACGTGATAGCGAGAGCCGCATGCGCGGCATTCTTTTACGATAGCACCCGGTTGCCCACAGGAGGGGCAAAGTCCATAGATCTTCGTCGCCTTCAGCTCTTGATCCACAGCGACTCTTTGATCGAACACAAAACATTCACCAATAAAGTTTTTATGCGGCCGTTTTTCTAAGTAGTTCAGAATACCGCCTTCTAGTTGATAAACGTTTTCGTAACCGGCCTCCACTAAGTCAAAAATCCCTTTTTCGCAGCGGATCCCACCGGTGCAAAAAATCAAAATTTTTCGAGAGGGATCGATGTTTTGCTCGCGAAACCAAGCAGGAAAGTCACTAAACTTATGAATGTTGGGATTTAAAGCGCGTTTGAAAGTTCCTATTTTGTACTCGTACCAGTTCCTGGTATCGATAATGACGGCCTCTGGTTCTTGCTCAATGACTCGGTCCCACTCTTCCGGGGTGAGGTGGTGGAAGTAATTCGATTTTACCTCTAGCCCTTGATGTTTTAGGGTAACAATTTCTGGTCGAATTTTTACGCGAAATTTTTTAAAGGGTTGCTCCTCGGTTACTGAGTCTTTGAACATAATGGGTTCATGGTGGCCATACCACTTGAGAATCCAAGTTCTAAACTGCGACAAAGCCTCGGAGTCCGCAGCAGCTACGGTCAAATTAAAGCCCTCTTCTCCCATAATCACCAAGCCCACTAAGCCCCACTCAGCTGCTTTGATCTGCCAAAGCACTTTGTGTTTATCGACCTCACCCAGTTTTTGAAAAGAATAAAAAGTGCTGACGTACCAACTCATATCGGCATCCCCTGTTCTTGTGGCTGAGCCATCTTTGTCACTTTTTCATGGGACAGAATCTGATCTCGCCACACCTTAAAAGATTCATAAGCCCTTTGCAATTGGTATTGGCGGTGCAGCTCTTTGGAAAATTTCTTTGGTCTTCTTTCGGTGGGAATCTGCTCCCAAACTCGCGGGAATAGGCCAAAGTTGATATTCGTAGGTTGAAAGTGCTCCGCCCGTTCGGGGGTGGTAATGGCCCAAAGTAAAGAGCCCAGAGCAGACTCTCTGGGGGGTAAAAGAGGTTTTTCCCCGCGAACAAAACAGGACACGAAATAAGCCACTAGCCAACCGATGCAAGTCGATTCAAAGTAGCCCTCGACTCCCGTGATTTGGCCTGCGAAAAACCAGTGAGGATTTTTTTTATCTTTCAGATAGGGACTAAGTTGGCTTGGACTATGGATAAACAGGTTTTTATGCATACTGCCTAGTTTTAAAAACTCGGCTTGCTCCAGACCCGGGATTTGGCGAAAAACACGGATTTGTTCACCGTACTTCATACGGGTTTGAAAACCAACCATATTGAATGCTGACCGTTCACGATTTTCTGCCCGCAACTGAATCACCGCGTAGGGCGGTTTGTGCCAGCCCGGAGCCTCAAGTCCCACGGGTTTCATCGGCCCAAATCGTAAGGTTTCGCGCCCGCGTTCCGCCATGGCCTCTATGGGCATGCAGCCTTCAAAGTAGGGGATCTTTTCAAAATCCTTAGGGGTCACTTTCTCTGCTCCAAGAATCTGATCGATCAAGCTTTCATACTGCTCCTGAGTGAGGGGAATGTTGGCGTAATCATCCCCCCCTTTGCCATAGCGAGAGGCAAAAAAAGCTTGGCTCCAATCGATGCTGTCGGCGGAGATAATGGGGGCTATGGCATCAAAAAAGTAACAAAAGTCAGCCCCAAAATGTTCGCGCAGTGAGTGAGCGAGAGGTTCTGCCGTAAGCGGCCCGGTGGCAATAATACAAGGCTTGTTCTGGGGTAATTCCGTCAAGTTTTGGACCGCGTAAGAGTGCAGTCGGATTCTGAGGGATTGGATGATTCGATTCTTAATGCGGCGGGAAAGCTCCTCCCGATCCACGGCAAGGGCCGCTCCAGCGGGCACAGCGCTTTCCTTGGCGGCTTGCAAAATAAAACTGCCAAGCTCCTGAGCTTCTCGCTTCAGGGCCCAGGGGGCTGAGCCCTCAAGCTTGGAGCCAAAAGAGTTGGAGCACACAAGCTCCGCGGGCTCCCCGGTTTTGTGGGCTTCCGTCATTTTTTGGGGACGCATTTCAACAAGAGTTACGCGAAGTCCAAAAGTTTCCGCCAGGGTCAAAGCCGCTTCCGAGCCGGCCAATCCGGCTCCAATGACAAAGACGTCGGTTTGTGGTGCGAGGTCCTGTAAGGGGCTTTGTGGGTTTACAGAAGACATATTTTTCTCCACACTGGTCCTATGAAAGGCACGTATAAGGATTTTTACTCTGCCGCCGAAGTTCTAATGGGAATGATGGAAAAGGGCAACACTCCTTTGAGTGAGTGGTACTGGCAGGCCCAGATTCAGCGTTATTGGCAGGAGATTTTGCCTCCGAGTTGGCGAAGTATCACTCAGGTGTTGGGCAAGGATCGTGGGGGAGTGTTGTTGGTAGCGGTGAGCCACGGGGTGGGGCTTTATGAGTTAAATTTTTGCAAGCCGGATCTTTTAGCGAAACTACGAGAAGTGCTGGGGGAGCAGGCTCCGCGGGATATTCGGTGGATTCAAGGAGGCCCGCAAGCTAACAGTGAGGGAGGAAGTCATGCCACGCTTTCAAGTGGAGCATAAAACTCAATTATCGGCGGATGAGGCTTTTAAAGAGCTTGATCGAGTGTTGTCCCAGGATCAGGAGGTGAAAAAGTTTGATCCTAAAGCCCAATGGACCAAAAATGCCAAGGGAGAAAAAAAAGGCGTGGTCAAATCCCCGCAGTTCCAAGCGGAGGTGGAGGTGTTGCCCGATGGTTCCGGGAGTCGAGTCGTGTTCTCGATTGAAGTTGGATTGCTGTTAATGCCCCTCAAAGGGCTGATTACTGAGACGCTTACGAAAAAGCTGCAAAAGTATCTTGCCTAGTGCACTCAGTCTAAAAAAGCGAATCAGCTCCTCATAAACCTGAAAGTTGAAGGGCCGCAAGCCTCCCGTGGCTTGACAAAACTTAAGCCTCTTCCCAGTGTAGAGGGGCATGCCGCCAAGAAAAAAAAAGCCAGTCAAAACGGCTCAAGCCATTGAAATCCTTCCTCCTGAGCCCGAGAGCTCGTCCCTCAAGCCAGAGGACCCTCTTGAAAGCTCTTGGGAGTCAGAGGCTCTATCTTTAGATGAGAAACATTCGGACCCCTTGACGGCGGTCGATGGAGAGCTGGAGGCTTTTGATACTCAAGGTCAGATATCCGTGCCTGCTCTTGTGGACTCCAAGGATGTGGCTCTGGTAGATCCGGTGGTGCGCTACATTCAAGAGATTAGAAAATACCCCCTACTGAGTCGAGAGGAAGAGGCCGAGTTAGCGAAGCGTTACTATGAGACCAAGGATCCCGAAGCCGCCTCGCGTTTGATCACCTCGAATTTGCGTTTTGTGGTCAAGATCGCTCTAGAGTACTCCCGTTTTGGTGCACGGCTCATTGATTTGATTAGCGAAGGAAATTTGGGCTTAGTTCGCGCCTTAAAAGAGTACAATCCTTACAAGGGGGTACGGCTCATTACCTATGCCGTGTGGTGGATTCGTGGGTACATTCAAGAGTATCTGATGAAGCAATTCTCCCTAGTGAAAATCGGCACGACTCAGGATCAAAAAAAGCTCTTCTATAAGCTACAAAAAAACAAAGAGGTTTTGCAAAATCTTAGCGAACAGCAAAACTTTGAAGAAGTGGGCCAGCAATGGAACGTGGATCCTGAAACTTTGAAGCTTATGACGGAACGCCTATCCTCACGAGACGTCAGCCTCTCTCGCAGTATTGACGAGGAGGGGGATGCCAGTTTCATGGATTTGCAAAAAGCTCAGGTAGAAAGCCCTGAGGAGGCCTTAGCTAAAGCGGAAGAGCTCGACTGGCTTAAAAAGAAAATTGAAGATATTCGCCCCTCATTGACAGAAAAAGAGTTACTCATTTTAGAGGAGCGGCTACTCGCAGATGAGCCTCTTACCCTGCAAGAAATTGCTGACCGATACGGCATTACTCGAGAGGCCGTAAGACAAACGGAAACACGCTTACTCAGTAAGATGCGCCAGTGGTTGGCGGGCTCAGGGGGTAAGGTAGACGTTAAGTCCTAATCACCCCTCCTACAAAGCTTGAGTCTGATCAGATCTCGCTTCAAATTCCCGGATAATCTCCACCATTTTTGTTGCCGCATGTCCATCGCCGTAGGGAAAGCGGGCTTGGGCCATGTGCTGATAAACCGAGGGATTGTCCATGAGTTCAGTGAGGCTTGCTAGGATTTTATCTGGTTGAGTTCCTACTAATTTGGCGTTACCGCAACTCACGGCTTCAGGGCGTTCGGTGGTGTCGCGACAAACCAATACAGGTTTGCCTAAGGCGGGGGCCTCCTCTTGCACGCCGCCTGAGTCGGTCACAATAATATCCGCTTCTTGCATGGCTTGCACAAAAGGAACATAGTCCAAGGGCTCAACAATATGCCAATTGCCCGCAGGGCCTTCGGGAAACACGCGATCAAAACTTTTTCTCACCTCTGGGTTTTTGTGCATGGGCCAAGTGATATCGACCTGTGGGTAACTTTGGCTAAAGACCTTCAGGGCACTTAGGATTTGATCCATGGCGGAACCAAAGTTTTCCCGACGATGCAGGGTCACTAATACCTGTACTCGATTTTGCGAGCTTAAAGGCAAGCCCATGGGGTGCTCCTCGGGAGGCGGAGTCAGCATCCCCTCAGAGGCTCGATCTCTGGGGTTTCGTTTCGCCACGGCTAGCAGGGTATCAATACTCGTGTTACCTGTGACAAAAACTCTATCCTTTGGAAAACCTTCTTGCAGTAAACATTGAGCGGCCTCCGTAGTAGGGGCAAAGTGCAAATCTGCACACAAGGCGATAAGTCGTCGATTAAACTCTTCAGGCCAAGGGGAGCGCAGGTTGTAGGTCCTAAGGCCTGCTTCCACGTGATAGACAGGGATTTTTTCGTAAAAAGCCAACAAAGCCGCAATAGCTGCGGAGCTCGTGTCCCCTTGCACCAGTAAAGCCTTGGGTCGGCCTTGATTTTTCCAGTGATCCCTAAGGCCGCGTAAGACTTTTTCGGCAATATCCCCCAGGTTTTGCCCCGGTTGCATAATTTGTAGGGAAACATCCGGAGTAATCCCAAAGTGCTGCATCATGGGTAACACCATGTCATGGTGTTGACCGGTGAAAATGACCTCACAGGGTAACTGGGCTTTTTTAAAAGTCCAGATGATTGGTAACATTTTAATAAACTCAGGACGAGTGCCGAATAAAATACTATGCATATTAGTAACATAATGTTTTTACGCTATGCTGGGTAACAATTTTCTAGGCTGGTCTAGAAACTGCCAAACGATGCTTGTTCCTCTGCTAGATTATGAATTTCTCTTGGTGCGCTCTTGATAAAGAAGCTTTTTTTGTTTAGCTCTCGAAGACCTCCGGCGTACTAACAGACAGATGTCTAGGATTTCTGTGCAAAAGTCCATAGACCCAATAAACCAGATTTGCCCAGAAAGAACCCCGGTCGATAATTTGGGACAAAAAGGCTCGATGAATTAAAGTTTCACAAAGTTTTAGCGAAACAAAAAAAACTAGGGAGTGAGAAAAGGAGGCCCCTTTGAAAACTCAGCACAAGGTTCTACTCAGTGTTTTTTTTGTTAGGTGTAGTGACCGCATCAGTAGCTGGTGTGATCTTCTCCTACCGGCTGAGAGAGGAGGCTAAACTGGGCTCTTTGCATCAAATGCAAAGCATACTCGCCCAGCTTGAGGCCACAGCCACGGTGGTAGCCGAGCAAAGTAGTTTTAAGGACCTCGCTCAGCGCATCTTGAACGAATATCCCGACGGGGAGGTCCCACAGGATGTGAAAGATCGTCTTTTAAAACGAGTCCCCATCGTTGCGGCAATGAATGCGGGAAGAATGAAGGCCAAAGAGTTAGGTTATGAGTTTCGGGTGCTTACAGATAAACCGAGAAATCAAGACAATCTCGCCACAGCCAAAGAACTTGAAGTGATGCAGAAATTCAAAAAAGACCCCGAGCTCAAAGAGTGGGTGGAGGATGAAGGGGGAATTCTTACTCTTTATTCTCCCGTGCGTTTGAGTGAGGCGAGAGGTTGTCTGACTTGCCATGGCTCTCCCGAAAAAAGCCCCTGGAAAAACGGTAAAGATATTCTAGGTTACCCCATGGAAGGCTGGAAGGATGGGGATCTTCGGGCCTTATTTGCTTTAAGCTTAAGTTTAAAGCCTGCCGAAGCCCGCGCTAAGCAAAGTATTGTGACCGGAGTTTTATGGCTCCTTCCTTTGGTTCTTCTTGGAGTCTTTCTCATCTACAAGATCATTACTCGGGTCATGGTTCATTTAGCCACCGGGGCGGTGAAAGCTCATCAGGAAAGTGAAAAACTTCAAGAAACCTCCCAAAGCCTAGTGCGCATGAGTGAAACGCTTTCTTCTGCGGCCGTAGAATCTGCAGCCAGTATCGAAGAGACCACGGCTTCCATGGAAGAGCTTAGCAGCATGGTGCGCCTTAGTGTTGAGCATGGCAAAAAAGCTAGCGAGTTGGCCGAGGACATTCATCACAAAGCCCAAGGAGGAGCGCAAAAACTGCAGCAACTGCAGCAAGCTATGGGTGAGATTCAATCCGGTAGCGAACAGGTCCAATCCATCGTAAGTCTCATTGAAGACATTGCCTTTCAAACCAATCTGCTGGCCTTGAATGCCGCCGTGGAAGCGGCCCGAGCTGGGGAGCAAGGCCGAGGTTTTGCCGTGGTGGCAGAGGCCGTAAGAGCTCTAGCCCAAAAATCACAAGTAGCCGCCAAAGACATTGCCGAACTTATTCAAGCAAATATGCGGAAAGTTGGTGCGGGTGGAGCTGTGACCGAAGAGGCTGTCACATACTTCGAACAGCTTTTACAAGCCATTGAAAATCTCAACACCATCAACAAAGATCTGGCCACAAGTTTCCAAGAGCAAGCTCGCGGATTAGATAATAT
>CAZZMS010000069.1:0-4087 GCA_964655485.1 uncultured Pseudobdellovibrionaceae bacterium
TTATCGCCGTTTTGTAACCTATAACATTATTGGGGCGGTAGCCTGGGTGTTCTGTTTTGTCTTGGCAGGTTACTTTTTCGGTAACCTGCCTTTTGTAAAAAAACACTTTCACCTCGTGATTTTTTCAGTGATTGGGATATCTCTTATCCCCATTTTGGCCCCATGGATCAGTAGCCTACTGCAAAAACGAAAGGTGGGTTAAGGCTCTTAAAATCTCAGACCCAATACAAGAGACGGAAAATACTCAGAGGTGATTTTGTTGGTGGATGTTGTCTCCACTCCGGCATTATCGACTTTGCTGTAAGAAAAGTTGCGGTAACTGATTTGCGTTCCTAAGAAGAAATAATTATTTAACAACCAACGATAGCCAATATCAAAAGCAAGACCGTTTCCCTGAGTGGCTTCAACCTGGGAGGCTATTTGATATCGAGAAAGCAAAAAATAACTCAGATCAAAATACCAATTATGTGGACGCAAACCTAAAGTGATACCATAAGAAGTTCTGGGACGATTGGGGCTTACAAGCTCGTTATTAAAAAGATCATAAGCTAGACCCACAAAATAATTGGAACCGCCATAACCCAATTTGGCATTGATATTACTCATCAAAGCCTCACCATTACCAAACTCATTTCCTTCAGACTTCGCAGCCCAGGAAAATAAGGCCACTTGCGTTTCCAAGCCAGCCCAAACCAGAGAGTGACAGGCTAAAGTTAAAGTCACAACGGCTAAAAGTTTTTTCATATGACCCTCCTTAAGATAAGATTATTGGTCTCTCTAGGGTCCTCACCCCATCTCAATTTGTCACGACAAGCTGCCCAAAAAACGAAACTAGGCTTTTTTGTGGGGAAAGGTCATACAAAAACAAATCCCCTGCTCACCTTTGGGTTTTTGTAAACGAATCTGTCCTTGCTGTAATTCCACGAGTTGTTTCACGATGGCTAGGCCCAAGCCAGTTCCCCCCTGATCACGAGCACGGCCTTTATCGATGCGATAAAACCTATCGAACAAACGATCCCAATGCTCCTCAGGGATACCTACCCCATTATCACAAACAGAAATCTGGTAACGATCATCTCGTGATTGAAACACGATCTCCACTCGAGTTCCCCCGGGATTGTAGCGAATCGCATTGGAAACTAAATTAATTAAAATCTGTTCCATTTTTCGCTCATCCAGATAAAGCTCAAGGGCCGAAGGGGAGTATTGGAAAACCAAAGTCATCTGTTTTTCCTGAGCTAGTGGGCCCAGCACGGAGTTCACCCTATCCTCCAGTCGCTTAGCCTCAAACCACTCCCAACGCACGGAAGGGCTTTTATCCAAAGTCGCTAGATCTAACAAATCGTTGACGAGCTCCACGAGACGCAAAGCCCCTTCTTCCGCTTTCTTAAGTAGGGCGTACACCGGATGTTGGGGAGAAAGATCCATCAAAGCTACGGACAAGTAACCCTTAAGACTAGTCAATGGAGTTCTTAATTCATGGGAAGCATTTTCAATAAACTGCAATTTATTTTGTTGAGCCTGTTTTAACTCGGTTACATCATGAAAAATCAACAAGGCTCCGTAAATATCATCACCTTTTTTTTCTTCAAACAAGGGCGACACCCGAACAAGAAATTCCCTCGAAGTACCTGTTAAACGATTAGGTAACTTCAGTTCAAGTTGGCTGACTTGATGGTGCTTGATGACATCATCCATCAATGCACGCATCAAAGCTTCATCTTGAAAAATATGAGACAAGAGTAACTGTTTTTTCGTGAAAGGCTCAACCTGAGTAGACTCTAAAAACGTTACCGCAAAAGGCCCATTAAAAAACAAACCCCTACCTTCCAAATCCACGTCTACTACCGCCTCTTGCAAAGAACTCATCAAAGCCTTGGCCTGTTCAAACTCGTGAGCTAATCGACGTCGACTTATGAGAAGTTTGTTTTTCACCTGATCCAGGCTTTGAGCCATGGACTCAAAAAAATAGTAGTGATCAAAAGGTTCTTTTTCTTCGGGCTCATGCACCCACTGACTAAACTTTTGCCCCATCCGGAAAGCTTTTCTGACGAGCTGTAAATACTCTCGCAAATGACGGCGAAAAAAAAGCCACAGCCATGTCACGTAAATCAAGGAGATCAAAGCCAAACGACCAAGTGCTGTCCACAAGCCTACGGATGGTTCAAAATAAAGTGATGCAAACACCAAGGTCACATAGACAACAAATGAGCCCAAAAGAGGACCCATCAGCCGCCGCCACCATAAGCGTTTAGCCTGAGTCAAACTCTCTTTTTCGTCAGGTAACAACATGATCATCACTCGAAGAGGAGCTGGATCCCCATTCGGTTTTAACACGGTAACCAACACCGCGAATAGTCTCAATCCACTCCGCTTGATCGCCTAGTTTTTTTCGCAAAGCAAAGACATGGGTATCGATGGTCCGACCAGTCACCGCAATCCCCTCACCTTGTACCCGCGAGATAAAGTAATCACGGGTGAGCACTCGGCCTGGGTTTAACATCATCTCTTGCAAAATTTTAAACTCACTGGGGGTCAAATGCACAGGTTCCCCGCGGATACTGACCTCGTGCCGAGGAATATTGAGTTTAATAAATCCTAACTCAAGCTCCTCGAGGTGATTCAGTTTTAAACTATCTACACGCCTGACCAAGGCACGCACGCGAGCTTTTAAAATCGCTGGATCAAAAGGCTTAGTAAGATAATCATCAGCCCCCGCATCCAATCCTTGCACGACATCATCGGGAAGGGCTTTTGCTGTAAGCATCAAAATAGCCGACTTCACCCCCTGTTGTCGCAGGCTACGAATCCATTCTACACCACTGAGTCCCGGTAACATCCAGTCCACGATCAAAACCGCAAATTGTTGATTTTTTAAAGTCTGTTGGGCTTGATGCGTATCTCCACATAGGGTCACTGGGTAACCCTCTCGTTCAAGCACAAGCCCAATGAGCTCCCGAATAGCGACTTCGTCTTCGACCACTAAGCAAGGATATTGTGCAGGATTCGTCATAACATCCCTCCGTCGGGAATTGGCTCATAAGTTACTTCAGCTCTAGGATAAGACTCATGTTAAGTTTCGTTTAAGATGGCACAGTTCAAAGTCCTCGGGCAAGGCTAAAGGCATCACCTGGGCAAGCTCTCCTTTGGAGGAGACCATTCACTCATAGATCTCGTCAGTAAACCCTCATCGAAATGAATATGTAAAATAAGCCCCAAGCGAGACTCTAACCAATCAGGACTTAAACTCGTATCGCCATAGCGTTTTTGACTTTGCAGAAAGAACCACAACTCAGCACCTTTAGTCCATGCCCAAGGCCAGGCCAACCACTGCGACTCGTACTCGATAGCACTGAAGTTAGCCGCAGGCTTTGCACGAGCATAACTATACAACCAAGATTTTTGCCAGCGGAATACGAATTCAGCTAACGACCCCTCCATCACCTGCCCTCCCCAGCCTGTTACCGGCACACCCCAAAGTAAGGGTGGGGGAGTTCCCCATTCGGACTGCACATGATGACGCAAATTCAAAAGTCCATCAACACCCGTACGATGATGCATAAAACTGAACGAACCTAACCAATTCTCCGCTTGATAAGACCACCAAGCTCCCCATCGCTCCTCTCTTGCGGAATCAGCGGCGACCCCATCGTACTGTCCCCAGCGACCATACAAAAACAATCGTTGATTCTTATTCCGCCCCAAAGCAGACTTCCACACCATCGTGAAGCTTTTTTGCGCCCCTTGTTCCGATACAAAAGCCGGTTGCCCTCCACTGATCCGAAGAATCAAAGCGTCCTCTTCGTCTTGAATGGCATACTCCCAAAAACTCTCATGATAGTGTAACAATCCTGCACGCAAGGCGACCGGCCACCACCGCACACCCAAAGGGGAAACTCTTCCCATGAAAGAAGGATGATGATCCAACCAAAGCTCAGTGCCTACCCCAAATCTTAGAGCATTCTGCGATTCTCCCAGCCATTGGAACCAGAGTTGGCTGAGGGACGTTTTGGGTAACACAGAGTTAGAAAACGATCCCGTAAGCTCCGGTTGCATTCCATACAGCTCAGTAAAGACAGCTAGATCC
>CAZZMS010000070.1:0-13254 GCA_964655485.1 uncultured Pseudobdellovibrionaceae bacterium
CCATAAGGCTTGGGGGGGCAGGGAATCTTGTAGGGGTTCGCCGCGTACAAATTGCAGGATTTTTTCGAAGGCTTCCTGACTGACCTGAAATAGAGCTTCCTCGGTTTGCGCGCCGATATGCGGGGTGCAAACAACTCGTTCGTCTTTGAGGTAAGGGGTTTCTGTGGGGAGAGGTTCTTTGTAATGCACGTCAAGCCCCAAACCCAAAAGCCAGTTTTCCCTCAGGCCTTGCTCTATGAACTCAGGAGCGATCACCTCGCCCCGAGAGGTGTTGATAACATAAAGACCATGTTGCACAAGCTCAACCTGTCTGGGCCCCAGCATTTTAGTGGTCTCTTTGGAACGGGGCACGTGGTAACTTACGATATCACTTTGCAGTAGTAATTCTTCATAACTAACCCGTTGACAGCCGTGTCGCTCAAAAAGCTCATCCTCTTGATAGGGGTCGAAAGCCAGAAGCCTCATTTCGAAGGCTTGCGCCAGGCGAGCCACCTTTTGTCCGATACGACCCAGGCCCACGATTCCCAAAGTTTTACCTTTCAGTTGCCGACCGCGTAAGGGCTCACGATTCCAGTCGCCTTTTTGCATGGCCCCTTGTGCCTTGGGTAACTTTCTCACACAAGCTAAAAGCAGGGCCCAAGTCAGCTCCGCCGCACTGTCAGTGTGGGCTCCCGGGGTATGAGTCAGCGTAAGCCTCGGGAACTCTTGATAAACAGCCTCGTCAATATGGTCAAAACCCGCGGTACAGGAGATGATGAGTCGAAGATTCGGTAACTCACGAATCAGTAGAGTATCCACTTTTGTTTTTGAGCGGATGATCAGGATTTCGATTTGAGATTTCGCTTTCTCGTCTAGCCCGTGGAGGGGGCCTTGGCTCACTTCCCAATGAGACTGCAGTCTCATGGCGCGAAGCACCTCAGGATGAAATGATTCCGTGATGTGGATTTTTGTTGAGTGACTCATGAGATCAGGTAACCATTTCTATGAGTTCTTTAAGGGTGAAAAACGATGGCGTAACCAAGCAGCCATTTCCTCTTCACTCAGCTTAAGGAAATTGGGTTCAAGATCTTTAATGCCCAGATAGATACGACGTAAGGACTCCATGAGATGTTCGCGGGGAATGTAACCCATATGCCCTACCCGAAGCAGTTGATTTTTAAGTTCGTCTTGGCCATCCATTAGAGTTAGTTGATATTGTTTTTCCAGGTGATCGCGCAGAGCTGAGCTTCCCCAAGGGATTTCAATGGCCGTGATGGATTCGGAGGGGCTTGCGCAAAAACTCTTTAAGCCAAGTGTTTGCAAAAACTCATGAGTAACGCCCGCTCGCGCGGCAATCTCAGCGTAGTGAGAGGGCAGCCCTTTTTCTAAAATCAATTCGATGGATACCTGTAAGGCACGGATCAGAGTGATGTTCGAGCTGAAGTAAGTTTGTTGCTTTTCGTTGGCTTTTTTCTCTAGGGATAAATCCCAATAATAAGAACAAGAGGGCATATTTTGTTTTTTCTTCCAGGCGCGCTGCGATAGACTTACAAAACTTAAACCCGTGGGTAACATAAACGCTTTTTGTGAGCCAGCGACCAAGCCATCTAGGTCCCACTCATCCATCAAAACTGGATAAGCCCCCACTGCGGTAATACCATCCACAAGAAAAAGCCCATCTGGACAATGTCTGTGATAAAGAGCACTGATTTCCCGGAGCGGATGTTTTTGCCCCGTGGAGGTCTCTGTGGCCTGTGAGAGTAAAACCGTAGGTCGTAGGAGTTGAATTTGCTCCTCGAGGTGACAAAGATCTATGTTGTGTCCGGAGGCTACAGGATAAACTCTCGTGTCAACTCCAGGGTAACGCTTAGCCATATTGGCCCAGCGTTCTCCAAATTTTCCGGATTGGATCACTAAAACTTTATCCCCCGACCCCAGGGTGTTGGCCAATAAGGCCTCCATTCCACCGGAACCGGTGCTACTCAGGATGAATACATCCTGTTGGGTGTGAAAAATGCTTTTAAGACCGATGAGACTCTCCACTAAGAACTGAGTAAAAGCTTTAGTACGGTGATGAATCATGGGCTGTGCCAGACTCTCTAAAACTTTCGGATGAAGCGGTACAGGGCCAGGAGTAAGCAGTAAGGGTTGGTTTGTGAAGCTGGGTAACATATGGCTATCCTTTGCTCACAGCGCTAGGCTACATTTTACGTTTTTCTAGAAAAGCTTTAGCCTTCTCCACTTGTTCGGGAGGAACGTAGAGTCGATTAATGACGCGTGCTCCTTCATAGCGATGAAAGATTTCAGTAGCCTCATCAATAGGCGTGGGTTTATCCCAACGGTTGCGTAAATCCACCACAAAAATCGTGGGACTGTGTTCGTCAGGGTGGATGCTGTGGTACTTGGATAGTCTTGCCTGTGATGAGGCTAAAATCACTTCAAAACCCTCTTGTTTCAGATCTTGATACAGGGTGTGACTTTTGGACTCATCACCACTACTGTGCATTTCCAGTAACACTTTGTAGAGTTGCTTTTTGGCAATTCTTTGCGCCCACGGGTTGGAGGAGGCGGCGATCGCTTCAAATAATTTGTAGTCGTTGTATTGGGTATAGGCCTCGATATCGGCTGGTAGGCGAAAGTGGCAATCCGGGGACAAAATGAAACGATTCAAAAACTCCTCGTAAATGATACTTTTGTGGTGAAAGTACACCATCAAATGCATATGATGGCGAGCCAGGAGAAAATCATCGAAGGTGTAAAGGGCTCGGCGATGTAAGGCCAGATGAACATCCTGACCTTCGGTATGATAAGTCATGTGACTTAAAATCCAATGGAAATCCACTTTACCGTAGTTTGTGCCGCAAAAGTAGGAATCGCGTTCCAGATAATCCATGCGATCCGCATCAAGCTCGCTACTGATCAGAGAGGATAGAAGGGGGCGCCAGTTTAGCCCCGCATGAACAAAGAAATCGTCTTGTTCGCTCAGGGAGCGGTCAATGAGGAGAGCGATGTGGTAAGGCTGGAAATCTACGAATTCTTTTTCGATCACACGGCTTAGGGGAGAGTCTGTGATGTATTTTATGGTGTAATCTTCATGACTAGCCCGCTCCACTTGTCCTTCTGGGACCTGTGAGGATTGAGAGATACTAAGTTGTCCCTTACTGGGCTTTTTAAAGCGGTAAGCAGGAATATGCAATTCCCTCAGCGGCGGCATAACGTCTTCCGTGGTGTGACTTAAAGGTCCGTGACCCACGTCATGAAGCAAGGCCGCTAGTCTGGTCACTTGGCGAAAAGCTTCGATTTTTTTTCTCGGTAACTCTGGACAATGCTTAAAAATTTGATCAAATGCCAAGGTGGCAACATGGCTTACCCCTAAAGAGTGTAGAAAGCGATTGTGAGTAGCGCCGGGAAAGCTAAACTCGGCAAAACCCAGCTGCTTGATGGCTCTCAAGCGTTGAAACTCAGGGCTTTCAATGACTCGTGTTTCGCCTTCGTTAAAAACCAAAGTGCCGTGGAGGGGATCGCGTATTTCCATGGACCTTAGGCTAGGAGTTTTTTAGCCGAGCGGCAAGTTTTTCTCCGGTTAAGAGCAAGCCAAGCCTCGTCCCTAGTCTATATTTTGCCAACTTCTCTTGGCTCTTATTGGTCAAAACCGACAAAAAAATGAGAGACTGAAAAAAGCTCCCAGGAGGTCTTTATGATGAATTGGGAAGAATTTGAACATATGCATGTCATTAAGCGGTTTCGCCAAATAATGAGTTCATGGTGGGGGGTGGATATTTTGCTTAGCGATGAGTTTGGTGAGCTCAAAAACTGGAACCACCAAAAAGTAAATTACACCAATCCCATGTTACCCTTTCTCCTGCAAAAAGAGGTGGTTCGGGAGCAGCTAAAAAGCTTTGTGGTACGTGCTATCGATGATCTACGCATGGTGGACGATATTTACGTGATCCGTTACTGGGATATTTTAGGGGTGTCGGTGGGGGTCTTCCCCATCATTATCGATCGAGATTTTTTGGGTGCTGTGGTCGCCTTAGGTTTTTTTGAAGGTGAGCTTACAAAAGAACATCAGAATTATTTCTCCGACCGACTGGCCGCTTTTGGTGCAACTCGAGATCTGATTGAAAAAAGCTTGCAATCCATGAAAGTGTTGATCGGCTCTGATCGGCAACATTTTATTCAACTCGGGACTTTGTTGGCCGATGAAATTGTGACTCTCTACCTCGAGGTCGAAAAACGAGAGGATCGTATCAAGGCCCTCAATCAAGAAATCGGGGGGCGTTACCGTTATGACAACATGATTGGCAAGTCAAAGCCCATGCAGGCCTTGTATGGTTTGTTGGATAAAATCAAAACTGCTGATAGCACGATTCTTATTCAGGGAGAAAACGGGACAGGAAAAGAATTGATTGCCAAAAGCATTCATTACAATTCTTTGCGGAAGGACAAGCCTTTTGTCATTCAAAACTGCTCCGCCTTCAATGATAACCTCCTTGAATCCGAGTTGTTCGGTCATGTGAAAGGGGCTTTCACGGGAGCTATCAAGGACAAAAAAGGCTTGTTTGAAGTAGCGGATAAGGGAACGTTTTTTCTTGATGAAATAGGTGACACCTCTCCCCAGATGCAAGTGAAGCTCTTACGAGTATTACAGGAGGGAACTTTTACGCCGGTGGGCTCCACTGAGGTGAAAAAAGTCGATGTCCGCATCATCGCAGCGACTAACAAAAACTTGCGCGAGATGGTGGAAAAAGGTCAGTTTCGCGAGGACTTATATTACCGCTTGAATGTGATCAATATTCGCGTTCCTCCTTTGCGTGAGCGTAAAGAGGATATCCCACTCTTAGTGGAGTACTTCTTACACCGTGTTTGTGAGGCGCAAGGAGTGACGAGAAAGACCCTGACTAAGCGTGCCTTAGAGCTTTTTTATGAATATCCTTGGCCCGGTAACGTACGTGAATTACAAAATGAGATCGAGCGTCTAGTGGTTCTTTCCGGCGATGAAACGAAAATTACGCCTGAGATGCTCTCACCTAAAATTTTAGAAATAGCCAAGGGACAAGAAGAAAAAAGCTGGAGAAAAGCCGGTAGTTTGCGAGAGGCTCTGGAAGAGGTGGAGCGAGAAATGATCCGCGAGGGCCTGCGTCGCACAAGTTGGAACAAGTCGCGCCTAGCTAAAGAGCTTGGGATTTCGCGAGCTAACTTAATTGCCAAAATTGAGCGCTACGGCTTGGATAAACGAAAGTTACTCAAGTCAAGCTAAGGGATTTCTTCAAGTCTGAAAAATGTTGTCTATGAAGTTTCTGCCTCCCTGGGCTTTTTCATTTCGACCCGGGGCACGCCCGCCATGGCTCAGCTGCAAAGGGCTTGCGCCCTTGGCCATCCATGGTGCAGAGGCCTCCGGGCGAAAGAAAAAGCCCAGGTGGCTAACGACAAAGAATGCATTGGGGTTTGAAGACCTTCTTTTGCTCGCAGAGGTTAATCTATTCTGTAAGCCCCGATCTCTACAATCTCGCTTTCAGCCAGCCTTTAAGATCTGCAAAAACTTGCTCTCGTCCTAAGTCATTATACGGCTCATGCCGACGCTCGGAGTAGAGTTTAAGAGTTTTATCTTCTCCTCCATAAAGTTCATGTAACTTTAAATTGGCACGAGTGCTCACGATAGGATCTAATTCGGAGATTTGAAATAAAGCAGGATTTTTTATTTGGTAAGCCGTGTGTAGAACTTTTTTTGCCTCAGTCAAAGCCCCAAGAAAGACTGGGGCGTTAATTTTGTGATGTCGTAAAGGGTCTTTCTCATATTCCGCTAGCACCTCCGAATCACGTGTGAGTAGATCGTAGGTAATTTCGTTATCCAAGCACAGTTGGGGTAGGTAACGATAGGCAAGCTCGGATAAAGATTGTTTCCACGCTGGAATCGGCATTTGTAGATCTATGAAGGGATTACTGAGAATCAACCCATCGGTGAGTGCAAGGCGTCGTTGGGGCCACAAAGCGTAGCGTAGAAGAATGAGCCCACCTAAAGAGTGTCCTAGCCAAAAACGTCGATTCTCGCCTTCTAGTTCTGGTAACACCTGCTCAGTCAGTTGATGAAGATCTTCGACATAGGTGAGAAAAGAAGGAGCATATCCCCGTTTTCCAAAAGATCGCCCATGGCCTCTCAGATCCCAGGCCAAAATGCCCAAAGGCATATCCGCCAGGGCCGTAGCCAGTCGGTGGTAACAGTCAGAATGTTCTCCTTGTCCGTGCGTGATGATGAGCCAAGCCTTCGGGCTTTGTTTCGGTTGCCATATTTGATAAAAAATCTCTCCTTGTTGTTTAGGGAGAGAGAAAAAGGCTTCGAATCTTTCCATCGTGGACAGGTTCATAATCAGTCTCCTCAAATGGGTTCAAAGGGCGGAGCATCTTTTTCAGAAAGAAGAGCCAAAGTAAAATGTGGGGGCAAAAACCAAGAAATGGCCTCCAGTATTCCTTGATGTTCCGACTCGGGCGGCAAGCCTAAGGATTCAAGAGAAAAGGCTAATTCCAAATCTTCTCCCGTGCGACTATACGCCAAAACTTTTCCTTGTGGTACCCCTTGTTGGCTTAAAAACTCGCGTAGGATCCCGCGGGCCCAAGGTGGCCAAATATCAGGGTGGGCTTGGCCGATGGTATGCATAGAACTCCATTCAATTACTTGCTTTTGGCTGTTGGGCTCTGAGGCTTCCACGGCGGGCCACAGGCCTCGGTGGGATAACCACCACACTTGCCCCCAGCTCAATACGAGATCGGGATAATCTTGCCCCTCCTTGTGGTCGATAACCAAACCAATGCCACGATTTTTAAGCCATTCTATCACTTTTATAGCGGGCTCAGCGGGCTCTTTGCTCACTCGAACGTACAGATAGGGCCAAGAGTCAGGACCCTCGATGGGCTCACTGGTTAAAACCTGAAGCTGTGCACTGGGTAACAAAGTGAGAGACTGTCTTTCCCAATTTTCGTGGCGTTGTTCGTCGGAGACTTCAAGCCAATTCCATAGTTCTTTGGACATATTTATGGTCTATCCCTAAAACAGAAAGCTGTCACACGATTCTGTCAATGGGATGATCTTTGTGATTGGTCGGTTAAAGTTTGAAAGTTTCAACCTCAGAGCCCTGTCAGGGTGTTTTTTTGACCCGTGAAAGGGGACCCTAAGGATCCACTAACCTTCATCGACCTCGTCGGGTCTTGGTAACAACTCAGTCAGGCAGCTACGCCAATAATCAGGGGCGTTAGCCGTGTAGTCCACCCCAATTTCGAACTCGCCTCGCCCCAAATGGCGGACCCTTTTAATCGTCCCCTCCAGCTCCAAATCAAAATCCTCGACCCAAATTCTTAGCCCCTGACCCACCAGGCCTGACCAATCGAGCTTATCACGCAGGCTAGGGTAGGAGACCTTCTTTCTTTGCATAAGCAGTTTGAATCCGTGTTCTGATACCTCTACAAAATAGGCTTCGTTACTTAAAAGTAAGCCTGAGCGGGTAAGTCTTAATCCACTGATAGCAAGCGGATAAACAGCTTTTCGTGGGCTGCGTCTGAAACTGGCTTTCATAGGACCTCCTTCTTGACTCTTCACTTCTAACCTTCGTCGGGCTCCAAAAAAACCACAGGGTTTTGAAGGTATTTTTTTATGTTTGTCTCTCATCAATACAGAATGCGGTTTTTTCCTATTTAAACTGGGGACTCTGCTAAACTGTCAGAACTTGGGGGGAAGTATGTTAAGGCGTCTACTCGCTATCTTGGGGCTGGGGAGTTCTCTGCTTCTTCTTTTTAATAACTGTGGGCAAGGGTTTAAAGCCCTAAGTGCCGATGAGTGGTCAAGTTTCGGGGGGGTGGGCATGAGTGGAGCTCAAGTTGCCGCGGACACTTGGCGTGAGGTGATTTGTCCTTCTCCCAATATGTATAAGCTGAGTGCAACGAGCGAAGAAGTGGCCGGTAGCATCTCAGAGGATACTTTGCGAATCGCCTCAGATCTACGGGCAGCTTGGTTAGATGAATCGCATAACCTTATGGTTACCGTGGACAACCAATGTATAAAAACCCAAGGGGCCCAAAGTTGGCTCACAGAGGAGCTCATAGTACTCACCCCGGATGCTCAATTCACCACATACCGATATCCTCTATACGAGCCCATCTGGAGTGAGGAAATTGTGCGCGATGCCAGTAATGATCCTTGTATTCGTGGTGTAGATTTTGACGCAGATTTGAAGCTATTTCAGGGCGCCCCAGTTGATCCGCGTTACTCCGAGCAACGTTACTTAGCGAGTGTTGGGCATGCTCAAGCTTTTGGCTCAGTTTACAATCCCTATAATGGTATCAATCAGGAGGTGCGAGTCGCAGTGATTGACAGTGGTGTGGATATCAATCACCCGGATCTTCGAGATATGATAGCTCGTGAGAACGGGCAGGTGCTGGCATTGAATGGTATCACGAACTCCTCTGATGTGGCCGATTCTGGATTTCACGGCACTCATGTGGCTGGTATCATTGCGGCTCAAGCTAACAATAACGAGGGAATTAGCGGCACCGCGGGCAAATTTGTAAAATTGTTACCGGTGCGCGCTAGCAATGATGGGGCTTCCATAGCTCTTTCCGCGGTAACTAACGGTATTCGGTGGGCCGCGGATCGAGGAGCTAAGGTGATCAACTTGAGTTTAGGAGGAGAGCAAAGAAGAATCGAGTGGCTAGACGCTATCCGCTATGCCGGGGAAAAAGGGGTTCTAGTGGTAGCAGCGGCAGGCAATGATGGAAGGCAAATTTCAAGTCAGCAAACCACCTATCCCGCCATGTTCACGGCTGAGGTCAGCAATATGCTATCCGTTGGCTCCTTTGATGCAGCCACGGGTGGGCGCAGTTCTTTTTCCAACTACTCAGCCCAGTTTGTCGATATTTTTGCCCCTGGCTCCGATGGCACAACAGGTATTTTATCGACAGTGCCCACCAATCTATCGGCTTCTGGGTACGGATCACGTGTGCAAACCTCGCAAGGCGCTCGGCCTATCAATGGGACCTCTATGGCGGCTCCGGTCGTGAGTGGTGCAGCTGCTTTAATCTATGCCCTTGCTCAATCTAGAGGCTTTCAAATCACGCCTGAGCAAGTAAAAATCTTTTTTGAGCGCGGCTCAGATATCAATCCTAGCTTTAACTCTCTTGCCAAGGGGGGTAAAGTTCTTAACCTGAAAAAGCTCGTGGATGCTGTAGCTGATGACACTGGCTTATCATTGAGCTCTACCAAGGATCGTTCGGAGGCAGCAGGAAGGGTGGAGATTGCTCATCACTCCCGAGCTATCGGTTTACCCTCGGGGTCTCGCTTAGAGTTGAGCGTTGAAAAAAGCTCTGATTCCGCTCTATTGATAAAATACCAGTGGTACAAGGATGGTCGTCCTATCCCGGGTGCCAATAGTGCGGAATTGAAAAAAAATGAAATCACCGTCGAGGATAAAGGAATCTACACCGCCGAGCTAAGCTCTGGGAAAACGCTTCGTCGTACGGCCTCGATTAAAGTAAACGTGAAAGATTGCCCGCCGTAAAAAAATTGTGACTCCAAGCCTTAAGCTCCATAAACTAAGGATATGCGTAAAAAGAGTCTTTGGTTGTTACCTTTATTTTTGTTGTCCTGGTCCTGCCAACATCGATCTATAGCCGCAAAAGCAAGTTACGACCAAGAGGTGCAAAAATGGTCGAGGGAAGAGAAATCTTATCAAGGCC
Organism: uncultured Pseudobdellovibrionaceae bacterium; assembly: GCA_964655485.1. Classification (GTDB taxonomy): domain Bacteria; phylum Bdellovibrionota; class Bdellovibrionia; order Bdellovibrionales; family Bdellovibrionaceae; genus JANWYU01. Next base: position 9,703 of record CAZZMS010000070.1, read on the forward strand.
TAACCCACGCGACTCAGTCCTACATGGTACTACTGACGCCAGAGTTGATCAGGCAGCAGTTGGCCTTAGAGGCGGAGATCTACGGGTGGTCACCGGAACGGTTGGCTGAGGAAGAGAGAAAATGGCTTGGTCGCTTAAAGAATGAAACTTTAGCCTTCTTGGGTTTTTATTACACCGGCCGTAGGGAGGCTTCACTGACTAGGCGAAATAGCTCCTGGCAGGTGGTACTCGAGATGCAAGGTAAGCGCGTTGCTGGCGAAGTGCATCGCGATCGTCGCTCACGTTCAGAGCTAAAACAACTCTATCCTGACTTACACCCTTGGTATGTGCCTTACGTGGTGAATTTCCCCGTGGCTTGGGAAGAAGTCCAAAAGTCAGGTCAAGTACAGCTCAAGTTACTGGGGCCTGTGGCTGCACATGCGGGGGAGTATTCTTTCTAGGATTTTTCCCAATTTTCTAAGGCCATCAGGAATGCTTGGGCTAAGGCCGAGCTATCCTCTGAGATTTTTTTGTGTACAACGTAGTAAAAGCTGCATTCAAATTGAAAATCACTCATTTCAATCATTTGTAAGCGACCGGAATGGAGCTGTTTTTGAACGGCGGTGTAGGGTAGGAACCCCCAACCTAAACCATTTTCAATAACCCTTTTTAAAGTCCCTACATTGGACGTGGAGAAAACCACATTCAGTGGAACTTGCTCCTCCAGTTGTTTGCGGTAAAAACGCTCATTAAATGCACGATATTCGTCTGTGAGCATACAAAAAGGCTTCTGATGCAATTCTCGGAAGGATAGGATTTTTTGCGTAGGCGTGTCTCGTCCACTGGTTACAAGACAGAGTTTTTCTTTGAGTAACAATTTTTTTTGAATCTCTGATCCCAGAGCGGGAAGGCTTTCCTCAGACAGTATAACAACATCCAGTTGTTTTTGTCTGAACTTATCAATCAATAATTCTTCATGGTCAAAGTCCACACGGAAGGAAACTTTCGGGTGAAACCGTAAGAATCGACTGACTACGGGACTTACGAGCTGGATTCCAAGAGCGTTGAGTGTCCCGATTTTGAGCTGACCTTGCAAATGACTACCCAAGGTTTTTACTGACATCTCAGCTTGGGAAACGATATTGAGAATTTTCTTGGCTTGCTCAAATAAAAGCTCTCCGTGAGCGGTGAGCTGAATGGTACGTGAGTTGCGCATGAGAAGTTCTAGCCCCAAGTATTCCTCCAAGGAGCGGATCTGTTGACTGATGGCAGGTTGGGTGACGTGGAGTTTATTGGCTGCCTCGGTCATGCTTCCTTCGGTAACTACAGTGACAAAGGTGATGAGTTGCTGAATGTTGAGCATGCCTATCCTCCTTTGCTAGGGGCTTGAAGATTTTTCCTTGTGTTTGAAACTACCTTTTCGTCATAATGAATACAAGGACATGTTGCATAAACACGAGTCAAGCTGAGATAGGAGAGAGAGCATGAAGCTCAAGCGTTTTTTTATTTTCCAGTTCATCCTTTGGGTTAGTAGTTTCGGGCACGCCAAAATTTTTCGTAATGCCTATGTATCGTTTGAGCTGCCGCAAGAAAATTGGGAATGCAAATTAGAACAAACTGAGTGGGTTTGTCGCTCAAAAAATGGCGTGCAAAGTCGAGAGGCGATTATTATCCTGACAGCTAAAGAAGTCGGTCCCACCGATAGTTTTGAATCATACCGTCAGCATTTGAATACTTCTCAGCCCACGGCGTATAAGGCAGGTAAAGAGGGGCTCATGTCAAAAGTGATCTATCCACCCAAGACAGTTAAGATCAATGATCATGAGTGGGTCGATGGCTTACACATGGCCTCTGAGGTACCTAGTTATTATACTCGTTACCTTGCTACCATTAAAGATAGTATCGCCGTTTTGGTGACATTAAGCGCGCATAAAGACGTTTACGCCAAGTACTCCAAAGACTTTTTCAAAACTGTGCAAAGCTTGCGAGTGATTGCAACTAAAAATCTGTTGGCTGATCCCAAACTGGGTCCCATTCGACCGAGTGGGGAAAGTTTGGGCGGAAGCCTTGCAGGGGTTGTGCCAAATGATCTTCTTGTAGCTGAAACGGCCGATGACAGTTTAGGTAGTGGCTCTGGTTCGGGTCAGCAAACAAAAATGTTATTTTTAGGACTAGCGGTCATTTTACTTGGCTTGGGTGCTTACTTGTTACTGAAGAAAAAGTAGTTCACTAGCTTTCTCCTTAGGGGCAAGTTATTTCGCACGAGAGAACAAGCTCGATTTCCTCGTCCCTGAATAATCCATTTTTTGCGGTTTTTCCCTCCTTCTTGGGCTTTTTCCTTTCGACCTGGGGCACGCCCTCCATGGCTCAGCTGCAAAGGGCTTACGCCCTTGACCATCCATGGTGCAGAGGCCTCCGGGCGAAAGAAAAAGCCCAAGAAGATAACCACGAAAGATGCATCGTTTCTCCCGGTTTTTGAACGATTTTTATCAAAATCCCGGGGATTCTTGTGTTACCGAGTAGAATAAAATGCAATACTGGCCTGCGTTTCAGGGCGTCAAAGAATTAATCAGAGCCAAGTTGGCACCCAAATAAAAAACCCACCGGAGCGGTGGGTTTTTTATTTGGCATAACAAGTAACTGTGAACTTATTTCAAAGGAACAAAGTTCGCTCGGCGGTTTTTTGCATGATCGGCTTCAGAATCACCCATCGCAATGGGACGCTCTTTACCATAGCTGATCACACTTAAGCGATCTCCCGTAATCCCCAAAGACTTCAGATACTGCACAGCCGCCTTAGCTCGCCTTTCGCCTAGACCTAAATTGTACTCAATTGAACCCCTCACGTCACAGTGCCCTTCTACTTGTAAACGGACTCCCGGGTTGTTTTTCAACCACTCGGCGTTTTTTTTCAGCAAAGATTTTGCTTCGTTGGTCAGATTGGATTTATCAAAATCAAAGTAGATCGTGTAAAGTCCAGCAATTTTGCCCGAGTCTGACCCCATGGAGTCTAGCTCAATGGATTCATTGGTCACTTGAGCGGGCTGATTGAGAGCATTGTCATCTTGTTTTTTCTTAGATGCACAGCTTGTTACCATACTGACGAGTAGAAGAGCAGCCAAAATATTATTCTTCATAGTAACTCCTTCTGAGTCATTCGAATTGTTAAGTTATGTTTTAAGTATGGGAAAGGATACGAATGCTTGTCAACGGAGCAACTGCCGTGGTGCAGCTAGCTTCTTTATGGACCCCTAGGTCATTCACTTAGAAGATAAATCTATGTTCTGGGGATTTTTTCGTTTGGCCCTCGTGACGTGGATTTCATCGACAGTTTCTCGTTTTTTTAGCTTCTCATACTTTGGATTGACTCAACAGCGTCTTCGCTGGCTGTTGGTCTTCGGAATGTTATTCCCGACGTTTTCCATTTGGGCCCAGTTACCCGTGGACCCCAAAATCCGGTGGGACACGCTTAAGTCCTATCCCTTTGAGGTGATTCACCCCCACTCAGAACGTAAACTCGCAGAGGATGTTTTGGCCAAGCTGCATTTAGCGCATCATCGTTTGGTTCATCAG
>CAZZMS010000071.1:0-19999 GCA_964655485.1 uncultured Pseudobdellovibrionaceae bacterium
GCGTTGAATAAAGCTTTTTCAACTTGTGGCGGAGGACGGAAATAGGGAGTGGTTATCCATATTTCCCTTTTTGCCTGATCAATCATAGAGGCCAGCCAACGCTCCAGAGCTTGATTGTCGGCATAGGGCACAGAGATCAGGTGACGAACCCAAGTTCCCGAGGGAGTCTTTCGTGGGGCTTGGGACGGGCTTGGTCCAGAGGCTGAGTGTGATTTTGCTGGAGAGCTAGCCTGAAATGATGGAGCTCTTTGGTAGTGGGGTCCATGGTAAAAAAGCTTCCATAGCTGTGATAAGATGTGGTAACTCAGTGGGGCAGAAGTTATTTTCACATCAAAATCATCGTAGAAAATAAATGGAGACTCTCCTCGGGCATAGTTGATCAGCCAGGGAAAGCGACTATGATCGGGCTTGCGGCGAAAAAGGTAGCTGTCCCGGATATTTCGACCCCCAGTGACCACAAATCCATAGGGTTCACCGGAGTGCAAATAGCCTGTGGCCGCGAGTATTTTCATGTGATTCACTCGATGAATGCGATCGAGTAAGGTGCCCGGGTTATCTTGACCAAAGTAACGAAATTTGAATGGATAAATATGCACATGAGGATAGGGTGACAACCAGTGATCAAGTAGTTGGCGGTCCTTGGAGAATAGAGTGGGTTGGGCAAGGAGGATACGAATCTCACTACCTTGTTTGGCATGATAGGCTAAGATGCGGGCTAAAATTTGGCCCCAAAAGTCCGCAGTGAAGTTAAGCGAGGATAGCCAAATCACTTGCAAGCGAGGAGCTTTGGAAAAGTCCAGAGGCATCTCCGCATCTTTTTCTTGAATTTTTTCAACCGGTAGTCGGTAACCCATGAGTGCTTCAAACCGTGCATTGAAAGCTGCCATCGGATCACGTAGGAACTCCACATCGGAGATTTGACTGATGTATGATGGGCAACTCAGTAAGTAAGCATCAGCTGACCAAATCGGGTGTTCGTCTTCGGGCAACGTTGTGCAATCAGGTTGGTAAGTGAGCTGCTGAATGAGGGGATGCCTCTGACTGAGGCTTTCTACGCGCCAGCGTTCTTCAGGCCAGGATCGCCAGGGATGAGTGATTTTAAGCTCACAGCGGTTGGACTCAGGAGAAAAAATGAGCTGAAGCCTTTGTGCATTTTTATCTTTTACATACCAACGAATCCCACGGGCTTGAGTTCTCTGGGTGGGTTTAGCAAAGGCATGCCCTTCATCAATGGTGATAGGTTTAGTGCATTCAATGCTCAGTTCAAGATAAGGGTTACTTTCTTCCTCGGGAAAAGAGTTTTCCTCTTGCTGAAGGAGGAGACGAAACTTTTTGAAGGCCAGATTTTCAATGCGTAACACTTTTTCCGCTCGCCCGGGAGTCCAAGTCCAAGCTCTTTCGTACTCCAACTCGAGGGGTTTGGCTGAGTGAGTCGGCCATGGGCTATCCACGTCACTGGATTGAGGCGAGCGATGAAGTGACCAAGGTGTTTGGCAAGAGCTTAATGAAAAGTTGAGTAACAGTGGGAGTAGGGTGATTGGTAACAGACTGGCTATCCTCGTGCTGTGTGAGCTTACACGAACTACGTTGGACAGATTCAGTAACTTAAGAAATGAAGGTCGTTTATAAGAATTCACTGAGTTAAACCTCCCGCCGTCCTTGGTCTGGGTGGTGGATCACAAGCGTTTTACTTCTTCACTTGAGCGGATTTGCCTTGAGTTTGACCGCGCTTTTGACCGGAGTGTAGGCGCCAGTTGTAGTGAGGGTTTTCCCGAAAACGAGCTTGCCACGCATCCCAATAGGACTTGGGTAACTTGTGCTCCACTTTACCTTCGGCGTTGAAAATGTCGGGGTCTTTGCCAAACAAAAAATCCAGTATCTTACCCATAGATCTTTCCTCTATTTTTTTTGTTTCGATTACGCCTTTGTTGACTTTTTTGATCAGGCGCTAAAACCAAACAAACTCACTGAAATAGTTTATAACGAATGCTCCTTAGACAAAAAGATTTTACTCGACGGGCTGGGCCAAAGGGCCTTTTTTCCACAAAAGAAGATAGTCTCGTTCTCCCATTTGGGTAAGGAGAAAGCCCCAGGCTTGTGTTTTGTCGATTTTTTTGCGGTGGACTTGACTGAGTTTAATAACTTCACAGCCCAAGCGAAGAGGGCTTTGCAAGGAGGCGGCTGGTTGACAGGGCCAGCGCTGGAGATCCTCCGGGCCTGGGGTGCGCCCCACTAAGAGATGGAGAGTTTTAAGGCCTTTTCCCAGCTGATACCCCAGGCTATCGGAGACGAAAAAGGCTGCTTCAGCGATAGGGGCTAGGACGAGGGTGGGTAGTGACTGTTCATCGCTCATGAGATTCAAAGCGAGGGCAGCCCCTTTTTCTCTGGGGAAAACAGTGATGGCATCCGTTGAAAGCTGGGATTTGGCGGTATCCTCGCTGCCGGCCCAAGTGACAAGCTCGTTATGCACCCAGATGGTGTTTTTCTTGTATGGCCAGCCTTTAAGTAAGGCGCGTAGCCAAGGGTTACCTTTGAAATCTTCAGGCTCAGCCAACCCTATCACGAGGACATCGAGATTTGCGGTGAGGGGCCGTAGAACGTGCCACAAAGAGTCAGAAACAGTCTGAGCCGAGGCCACATCCGACCACTTGATTTTATAGACCAATTTCGGCTCAATCAGCAATGTTACCGAGCTAATGAGCCCTATGAGAGCCAACACAATAAAAAGCCAAATGACAAAAACAGGATGCTTTTTTGACATAGGGGAGAAGCCTACACTAAAGTAAGCGGCATGTCGACGGTAAGTCACTTAGCCATTGGCAGTGAAATTTTGTTGGGGCAAACCTTGAACTCCAACTCACACAAACTTGCGGTTAAGCTCTATGATTTGGGCTTCAGCTCCATATTTCAATTGGCCTGCCGCGATGAGCGGAGGGAAATCAAGTCCTTGTTGAGTTTTGCGGCACAACACAGCGAGATTTTGGTGGTCACGGGTGGTCTGGGGCCCACCCGTGATGATTTCACGCGTGAAGTGGTGGCAGAGTTTGTTGGTCTGCCTTTGGAGTGGCGAGAAGAGGCTTGGTTGCACTTGAAGACTCATTTAGAAAAACGACAGTTACCTCTCCGCGAGGCCCACAAAAGAGAATGTTACTTTCCGCAGGGCGCACGATTATTTCACAACTCCTTGGGGACTGCTTTGGGCTTCGCCTTTCGCACAGAGAAGCATCTCTTTTTGGTTTTACCTGGTCCCCCAAGAGAGATTGAGTGTATGTGGTCGAAAGTGTCTGAGTATTTGCGGGCTTGTTACCCACAACTATCGGCCCGTCGTTGGTCAGGATTTATGGTGTTTGGAGAGGCAGAAAGTGCTGTAGCGGAGAAAATAGAACGGGGGCTAGTGGTACCGCCAGAAGTTGAAGTGGCCTACCGTATTGATCTTCCCTACGTAGAGTTTAAGCTGATTTTCCCCGAAACTTTGGCGCATCAAGCCGCCCAGCTGCTGCGGCAGGCAAGAGATCTGTTCCCTGCGGAACGAGTGGTTGAGTCGAAATCTTTCGTGTTACAGCAAGCAAGCTTGGCTATGGCTTCCTTGTGGGGGGAGGGTAACACTTGGCATGTGCTTTCTGAAAACACTCCAGAGCTCTGGGGGCAGCGTTTGTCGGGGATGCCCACGGCTTATGTCGGGCGTATTCCACGTTCGTTGTTACATTTTTCCGCTGGAGAGCGTTTGTGTTTTTGGGATTTTACACCTCAAGAGAGTGTGAAAATTGAGTTTTGGCATCTGGGACAGAAAATAAAAGAGCTCGAGTTTACTCAGGACTTATCCCCACATTATAGTTTGGAACGCAGGCAAAAATATGTTTTGGAAAAAGCTTTACTAGCCATGGGCTCAAGGCGGCTGTAAGGCCTGGATCTGTCGGTGGTTGCGCTCAAAAAAACGGCGTTAAAGGAGGTTCCGGTGTCAGAAAAAAGTGCCAATCCCAGTCCCCGCTGGAGAAAGAAAGCCGTCGTTATTGGTAGCGGATTTGGTGGAATAGCTGCCGCAATCAGACTGCAAGCCATGGGTTTTGAGACGACCATTTTGGAAAAGCGGGATAAGCCCGGAGGCCGGGCTTACGTTTTCGAGGAGCAGGGCTTTACTTTCGATGCTGGGCCAACGGTGATTACCGCACCTGAATGTATTGACGAGCTTTTCGCCCTGGCGGATCGCAAAACTGAAGAGTATGTAAAATTAGTTCCAGTAACACCCTTTTATCGTTTGCTCTGGCATGACGGCGAGTTCTTTGATTTAGTAACAACGAGTCTCAGATGCGCGAGCAGATGCAGCGCTTTGATCCAAGGGACTGGGAGGCCTATCAAAAATTTTATCGATACTCCAAAGCCGTGTTTGACAAGGGATATACGGAGTTAGCTCACGAACCCTTCTTGGATATTTGGAGTATGGTCAAGGTGGCCCCCGAGTTAATTGGGCTAGAAAGTTATCGGAGTGTTTACTCCGTGGTGGCAAAATACATTCGTAATGAAAAGTTACGGCAAGCCTTTAGTTTTCACAGTCTCTTGGTAGGGGGTAACCCTTTTGAAACTTCAGCCATTTATACTTTGATCCATTACCTCGAGAGAAATTGGGGTGTCTATTTTCCTATAGGTGGTACGGGTGCTTTGGTGCGTGGGTTGGTCAAACTCTTTACCGATATGGGGGGCAAGATTGAGCTCAACACCCCAGTTAGTGAAATTCGCACGGAAGGTCACAAAGTATCAGGGGTGCGTAGTGGCGAGAGATTTTTCCCGGCTGAGGTGGTGGTGAGTAACGCAGACCTTGTCCACACTTACGAGTCCCTGATGCCGAATTTGGATCTAGCGAAAAAAAGGGCTCGCAGCTTGAAGCGTAGACAGTTTAGTATGTCCTTATTTCTCATTTACTTTGGTACGAATCGGCAATACTCCGATGTGGTTCATCATACCATTATTTTTGGTCCCCGCTACAAGGGTTTGCTGAAAGAAATTTTCGGGGGTAGTCGGTTACCCGAAGATTTTTCCTTGTATCTCCATCGGCCCACGGCTACGGATCCTCATTTGGCTCCTCCAGGGCATGATTGTTTTTACGTCCTTTCACCGGTGGCTCACAAAGGTCATCTCAAGATCGATTGGTCAAAAGAGGCGCCTCGTTACGCCGAAGCCATTTTAGAGTCCTTGGAACGACAACTGTTACCAGATTTAAGAAAACATCTGGTGGTCAAAAAGATTTTAACTCCCGATTATTTTGAAAAAGAATTGGGCGCCCACCTGGGGAATGCTTTTAGCTTAAAGCCGACTTTGTTGCAATCCGCTTACTTTCGTCATCACAACAAGGATCATGACTTGCGTGGCTTGTATTTTGCGGGAGCGGGCACTCATCCGGGTGCTGGAGTGCCTGGAGTGATTAACTCTGCGAAAGCCACGGCTAAAGTTGTGGCGGGAGATTTTGGAGTAAGCCTCAGCTAGTCTCACAGGTCTTTATGGGAGTTGGGCCACGGGAGAGAAATCATTGAAACTAAGTTTAATGAAAGCGACAAGCCTTGATCCATATTACACTCAAGCTCTGGCTGAGGGGTCTAAGACGTTTTATTGGGCCTCTCGTTTTTTGTCCCCAGCGATTCGAATACCGATTTATTGGCTGTATTCGTGGTGCCGAAAAAGCGATGATGCGATTGACGAAGCTGTGGATAGAGGGGTGGCACTACAAAATCTTGCCAAGCTGAATGAATCCCTAGATGCGGCTGTCGCGATAGCAAGAACCTTACAAAACTTAAAACCAGAGGCTATAGCAGAAGGACTTAAAGCTTTGTCCCCACCCCACTCGGACAGGGAGCTGATGCGAGAGTATCAAGGCACTGTGGGGTTGATAGCTCTTTACGGTGTTGATGCGCAACCGCTTCGCGATTTATTGCGAGGCTACGCCATGGATTTGCAGGGCATGGTGTATCCTAGCTTGGACCAGTTACTAGACTACTGTTACTGTGTCGCAGGTACCGTTGGGGTTATTTTTGTACAGATCCTGCAAATTAAAGATCCCAAAGCTTTTGAGGCCGCAAAGGCTTTGGGTATCGCTTTTCAGCTGACGAACATCATCAGAGATATCGAAGCGGATGCTAACAAAGGTCGGATCTATATTCCGAAGGAACTCATGTTAGAGCATCAACTGCCTCTCACTTTTGCGGCGGCTAGCCAGTTACCTGTTCGAAAGCTCATGGCTCGCCGCCTTTTTGACCTCGCGGAATCTTTTTATGCAAAAGCCTATCAGGGGCTAGTTTATTTACCCTTTCGAGAGCGATTGGCCGTGGCGGTTGCCGCTAGTCTTTATCGGTACATTGGAGTGAAGGCTTTACGGGCGGAGAATCCCTGGCAAAGCCGAATTTATACGAGTTTTTTTGAGAAAGTGACGCTCACTTTCCGAGGGCTGGGGCTCGCCTTGCGCTTTAGTGAATTTTCTTTTTTTTCTCCGCGCGTTTTACGTGAGACAAAATCCGATATTCTTCCAAAGTGAGAGATCCATAGGTGACTCTGCGTAAAATATCCCAAGCCTCCTCCTGGAGAAACTCGGCGGTAATTTCTAGAAATCGGTAAGGGATGTGTCCCAATTGCATCACGTCAGCCAGAGCATATGAGACGCTTTCAAAAATAACGTCCTCATAGTTTTTAATGGAAGGATGTTCTTTTTTTAAAAAATCTTGAATGTATTTTTTTAAGATTTTTTCCATCTTGTCCCCATCCTCGGAGTGGTCGGAAAAATCAAGAGTCCTAAGACTTATTTTTACCCTTTGGTTGGGCCAAACCCTAGGCGAAGGGCGATTTTTTGAAAAAGTCTAGGGAGATTCTTTCAATCGGTTCGATAAACAGATTGAGGTCATGAGGAATTGTCCAATTCCTCAAATGCTTTCTGCGAGGTTAGGTATGATTTACTTTAAGGATTTGGGATATTTTAAGCTCATTCAGATTGACGAGTTGGCTCATGTGGACGAGCTCCTGGAAGCGCGAAGAAAATGCCGACAAGATTGGGCGGGTGAAACGATTGTTCTTAGTCTAGAATCACCAAGTTTCAATGGAACCCCTGGCTTTATGCGTTTTTTGATGGATCTTAATTTAATGGCACAACAGAAAGTTGCTAATATTCATGTGGTTGGTGCCATGCCCGAGCTCCAGCGTTTGGTCAAAGGAATGGGTGAGGTGGGTTTTCATGTGCATAGTCATCTATCGCCTGTGATTCACCAATGTTTGAAGGCGCATCAGGAAGCGGCCTAGAGCTGATCTCAGTTTTTGCGCTGATAAAAAAAAGAGATTGTTTTGTTACCAGAAATTGTACAAGCCTTTACTGATAAATGCGTGAAAGAATGAGTCTGGTTCAACTTTTTAATCTGATAGTCTCTTGGGTGAGCCTCTCTATCATTTTCCTGAGTTCTTCTCTCTCTTCCTGATGTTCTTTTTTTAACCTAATCATTTCATTCTCTAGTTGGTCGGCGCGATATTGAGCAATGTCGACCATACGAGATTTGGGTTCAAGGCGCTGGAGTTCTAGTTTGAGCTCCTGAATCAGTTCAAGGTCTCTCAGTCGATCTTGCTGATGATATTGTTTTAATTGCTCAACTTGATTGTCGTAAATTTCTTTTTCTTTGATCTGGCTGGCCTTCCATCTTTCGATTTCTTGGAGTAGCTGGTGGATGCGTTCTCGAAGCTGTGCATTTTCCTCCTTTAATTGGAGGGTTGTCTGTTTCAAGTCTTGTAAGTAGGGGCGTATTTGTTTTTTTACCCTTTCATGAAAGCGTCGATAGCGAGCCAAGGTAGCGGCTTGTGTAAAGATCACTTTTTGTTTGTTTTCTAATTCCGCCTTGATGGCTTTCATGCTTTCAGTGACCACCAGCAGGTGTTTTTCTTTCTCTTGCTGAATTAATAGTTGATCTTGAAGTTGAATGTGCTTTTGTTCCAGGCTTTTAATTTCCGCTTTAAGCCATTGAACAAGCTCAGTTTGCACCTTGATCTGATGCTCAAGCTCAGCTCTTTTTCGAAGACTTTGTTGCAGTTTTTCCTGTAGTTCTAAATTCAGTGTGAGTAACTCTTGAAGTGAGTCGAGCTTTGATTCTTCACCTTTGATATCCAATCCCGAAAGGGCCCATTCTTCCATACTCATAAGTCCAGATTAAGACTTGAGGCGGGTTTGGCCAAAGGGCTTTTGACAGACTAGACCTCAGTCCGTGTTGAGAAGGCCAATGACTTAAATCCTGTCAGGATCTTTAAGGCTTTGTTAATCTACAAAAAGTGAGTGCACTCATCGGAGTTTTTCAACCCCATCCTGTCCCTCTACAAAAGCGCGTGGCTCTGCTGGCGGATCGTTTTGCAACCCAGGCTCGTTGGGTAACCAGTGAAGAGCAAGTCTTAGAGCAAGAGGCACTTCTTGCCAGTTGTGAGATTTTTTTTGTTTTTGTCGGTGATTTGAAAAAAGAAAGTGAGATGAGTAGTCGAGTTCAGGCGATAAAGTATGCGGCCCAAAACAGCTTCTTAGTAGTGGTAGGGGATCGCAAGATTTCCCCAGAGGGCGCCGAGTTTTTGAAAAAATCAGGAGCGAACTTGGTTATCCCGCAAAACGAGTTTGAGGAAACCATGATCCCTGAATATCTCTGTTCCTACCGTTTGCACAATTTTTGGTTACCCATCAAATCATCAGAACTACGGGTGGGAGTGATTTTACCTTTTCATATCTATCATTTCATGCCCTTGAATCGTAAATTTTTACCATTAGCGACCAAAGGATCGTCCATCGATCAAGCCAAGTGGGAAAAAGCACAAAAGATTGGCGAGTTCTACGTCCCTAGGGATGAGCTTGCTGTTCTTTCACAATTCCTGAAAAATCATCAGGATCAATCGGCGCAGGGCCTAGCCAGTCGATGTCGAAGTCAATATATGTTAACCCATGCCTCGTTGAAAAATTTTATTTTGCATCTTTTTGATCACTCCGAACAAAGTCAATTTGAGCGGGGAAAAAAGTTACTGGAGGAGGCCACTCGAATTGCTGACGCGTTTGTCTTAACTTTGGGAGCTCTCGGTGACGCTTGGGCGGTGATTAATCAAGCAGCCTTTGATGAAGTGACTCCGATGGATCACTCGACCAGTGTGGCGGCTCAGGCCTCTTTGTTGAGTTTGATATTGGGGATCGGCAATCCCACTGAGGTTTTTCTTCTTTCTGTGTTTGCTGATTTAGGTCTTTTGGAAATGCGTGCTGAGACTTTAAGTGGCTTGATCTGTGGAGATAAAACCACTTGGACGGGGCAAGACCATGAGCTTTATCAAAAACATTCGGAGCTCAGTGTGCAGAGGCTTTTGAGTCGAAAAATTCCCCTCTCAGACAAGCAAAGAACCATCATTCTCGCCACTCATGAGCGAGTGGATGGCAAAGGTTTTCCTCATGCTTGGGAGGGGGCGAAAATTCCCAAAGAATCTCAACTCATTCAAATAGCTGAAGAGTTTGACAGAAGAGGCAAAGTTCGAGCGGGAGAGAAGCGAAAAGACCCGGTTCAATCTCGCCAAGAGGCTTTACAGTCACTTATGCAAGATCATGCAGTTGACCAAGCCTTGCTGACCCAAGTGAAAGCGGCCCTTGCATAGAGATTTTTTTACCAATCCAAAACGTAAGCAAAAATCAGCGGAGCCACTATCGTTGCATCAGACTCGATCATAAAGCGCGGGGTGCTGGGCTCAAGTTTGCCCCAGGTAATCTTTTCGTTAGGAACCGCACCCGAGTAGGAGCCGTATGAGGTAGTGGAGTCAGAAATTTGGCAAAAATATTTCCACACCTTAATATCCGTAAGCTCCATGTCTTGGTGTAACATGGGGACTACACAGATGGGAAAGTCGCCGGCAATCCCTCCACCAATCTGGAAAAAACCGATATCGTGGTTAGAGCTCTCTTTTTGATACCAGCGAGCCAGTTCCATCATGTAATGAATACCCGATTTCACGGTGTGGGCGTTTTTGATATCACCACGCAACACGTGGGAGGCAAAAATATTGCCGGTGGTGGAGTCTTCCCATCCCGGAACGAACAGGGGTAAGTTCTTTTCGGCAGCGGCTAGTAACCAAGAGTTTTTGGGATCGATTTGGTAATGGTTTTTCAACCGTCCCTCTTGTAGAATGCGATAAAAAAATTGATGGGGTAAATAGCTCTCTCCTTTTTGGTCCGCTTCTTGCCACACAGATAAAATGGCTTTTTCAATACGGCGAATCGCCTCCTCTTCAGGAATGCAAGTGTCAGTAACGCGATTGAGATGGCGCTCGAGCAGACGTTGTTCATCTTGCGCCGTAAGCTCTCGCCAATTGGGAATACGCTCGTAATGCTCATGCGCGACGAGATTATAAACATCTTCCTCTAGGTTTGCCCCCGTGCATGAGATGGCATGAACTTTTCCTTGGCGAATCATTTCCGCTAATGAAAGTCCGAGTTCTGCGGAGCTCATAGCACCAGCCAAGGTGACTAACATTTTTCCCTGGCGTTGAGGGGAAACAAAATCTTTATAAGTCCGCGCCGCATCTTTCAATGTGGCCGCATTAAAGTGACGGTAGTGTTTTTCGATGAATTGTGTGATTGGCCCCATACGTCACCCCACCTAAGTTCATGAGCGTATTAAAAATGCCGACATGATGGCGTAAGAACCCGGGGTATGGCAAGGGATTATTCAAAATCTAGGGTTTGATCGATTCGTAGACGACCTGCCAGCGCATCTGAGAGGCTCTAGATTCCATAAGAAGGGTCCGCGCATTGAGTTGGTAATAAGACAGATGTTCCCATGGTATGGGGGGGCGGAAACTTGAGGGAATCGACTGTATCCAGATCTGGGCTGGGCCTTGTGTGGGTAGATCCAAATGAATTTGAATCCACTGGAGGGGTTTCGTCGTCCAAGGGAGCCAGAGGGCCGTCGCCACGTTGAAAGAGTTAGTTGAGGTGGATAAGCGAGAGATTTTTTGTTTGGCGAAATCGATTTCATAAAGACTTTGATAGATGCGCAGTAACATGTGTTTCGCTACCCAAGGACCAGAGGTCAAGACCTCGTCGTATCGTAAAACCTTAACACCCTCAGTGGGTATAAAAAAACTTTCTTTCTGTACATCAAGGGAGCGAAGCCCAGAGAGGTTTTTTTTGGGACTCGTATCCCCTGAGATCTCCGCCCATAGAGGTAAAGAGCCCAGACAGGAAGCTAGGATCATGGTTTTTGTAAAGGTTTTTCCTCGCATACTTAAGTCCTTGTTTACTCTGAAATTAACCATCGGCTACTTCCTGTCGAATGTGAGGGAGACATACAAGAGACTAGACGAAAAGCGAGTTGAAGATTCTCATCACCGCTAAAGGAGTCGGCGGAGAGTATAGAGGGGGTGGTGCAAGTCTGATTGTCGTTTTCCTTGCTTATTTTCGGTTTTTCCCATGGATGGAAGGCTGCGGAAAGTGCACTGGAGACAGACATCTGATGGCTTAATGAGGGCAAGGGGTAAATGTAAAGATTCTCCTCTGATAATAACTCTTTGCAATAGGTGCATGTGCGAGCGAGATCCGGCTCCACTCCACTCAGTTGTGCTCCTTGACCGTTACCAAAGACAAAGTAACCCTGTGTTTGAAAGAATATCACTTGCCCGTTTTGACCCCACAGAGAGCCATCTTGAAAGCTTCCTTTACCGAAAGATTTTGTTCCGACAATTTTGGCGCGTCCCAGGGACTTCAGTGAGCCAGCAACAATCTCGCTAGCTGATGCGGAGTGAGTGTTAATAAGGACGGCGAGTGGACCACGATAAAGCGGAGTCCGCTGGGAGTAGTACGACTCCATCCAGCGACCTTGGCGATCTTGAGTGGCGAAAAGAAAAGTTCCTTTTTCGGTGAATAGATCGAGAAGGCAACGCGCCTCCTCTACACTGCCTCCAGGATTTTCTCGCAAATCAAGGATCAAACCCTGCAAGTTACCAAGCTGCGGGCGAAGTAAGGCCATAACCTGTTCACAACTTTTGAAAAAAAACTTATCCAATCTTAGGATGAACGTATGTTCGGTAAGGGTACTCAAGTAAACGGGCGGACGGTTAAGGTTTTGTTCAATGGTCACATGAAAAAAAGAAGGAGATTGGCTTGAGTCAAAAATTTCTAGTTCCCAAGACTTTTGTGACTCGATGAGCTTTTGTATTTGTTTTTGGGTTAAATACTGAGTCTGCCACGGGCCGATACGTGTGACCTGCCAGCCCAGTTGTAAAGGGCGAGAGCTTTTAAGATAAAACGGATCCCAGTGCGTAATACGCGTTTTTTCATCCAGAGTTTTCCTAAGCCACAGGGAACTTGATGAATAGTCTTTGGCCTCCATGAGTTTTTGAAAATACTCGAAGGGTATAAGGTAGGTGTGCGGATCTTGTGAAAAAGAGAGAAAAGTGTTGATCCATTGTGCGCGAGCGGCTGGCTTTAATGTCAAAGGACAGCGGGCGATAGTCTGAGCAAAAGAAAAGGAACTTTGAGAATCATTCAGCAACTGATTCCAGGGCCATTGTTTCTGGGAAGAGGGAACATTATGCCCACGACACAGTTGTTCCGTACTCCACCAGGCAGCAGCACATGCCATTTTAACACGAAAGGTTTTAAGCTCTAAGTTTTGGCAATCTTCTTCGGAGAATAGACTTTTTGTATCGCGAATATCCCACATCACTTTTTGCCAATATGGTGTGGCTTCGGACTCGCTTGACGGAGGATCTAAAAGCGGAGCGGGCTGAAGCGGCTTAAACAAAAGAAATGTCGCAAGGTTTAGGTTCCACGGTTTTTTATCTGAACTTGCAGATATAGACTCAAAAAATGTGAGAGTCCCAGGAGATTCCACCTGTTCATTTGTAGAAGGGGAATAAGCCTTAAAAAAGCCTAGAAGAAAGGAGCTTAAAAAAAGGAGGGCATAAAACGTCGAGGTTCTGCGCATGAGCCCCTTTCGCCGTGCAAAGCTAAGACCATAAAAAACTTCGTTTTTGCCTCACCTTTTGTATAAACTTGAGACAATCAGAGCCAAAAAGGAGTCCAAGTATGTGGTTAATCACGGGTACGAGTGGTTTCATTGGTAGCCAAGTGCTTAAGTTTTGGAATGAACAAGGGGTCGAGGAGATCGTGGCTTGTGATTTGGTGCCACCTGATTTACGTCCCTTGAATACTCGTGGCCACAAGGTGGCACAATGGATTCCTGCTGATTTATTGCTGGAGAAGCTGCGTGGCCCCTTGAATGGAAAAATTCAGGCGATTGTGCATATGGGAGCGAACTCTTCGACCACGGAGACCTCTTGGGAAAATCTTGAGCGATGGAATTTAAGCTTTACTAAAGAATTATGGAAATATTCTGTAAGCGAAGCTATTCCCTTTCTGTATGCGTCCTCTGCGGCGACCTATGGTGATGGCGCAAAAGGGTATAGTGATTCCACCCCAGCCGCTCATCTGAAGGCATTGAATCTTTACGGGGAAAGTAAGAGATTATTTGATCAATTCGTAGAAAATGAGGCACAAAAGCCCAACCACTATTGGGGGGTCAAGTTTTTTAATGTTTATGGTCCCGGGGAGTTTTACAAAGGGGATATGGCCTCAGTGGTTTACAAAGCTTTCTTTCAAATTCGCCAAACGGGTCGCTTGCGTCTTTTTAAGAGTTACCGACCTGAATATGCTCATGGAGAACAAAGACGTGACTTTGTGTATGTGAAAGATGTGGTGCAGTGGATGTGGCAGATCATTCA
Source organism: uncultured Pseudobdellovibrionaceae bacterium (assembly GCA_964655485.1). GTDB lineage: Bacteria > Bdellovibrionota > Bdellovibrionia > Bdellovibrionales > Bdellovibrionaceae > JANWYU01. The sequence continues at coordinate 13,753 of CAZZMS010000071.1, forward strand.
GCAGAAACTTCCCAATGGCATTTACAATATGGGCTACGGCAAAGCTCGGAGCTGGAATGATTTGGCGAAATCTGTTTTTGCCGCCATGGAAAAAGCCTTTGACGTAGAGTATATCGATATGCCGGAGTCTTTGCGCGAGAAATACCAGTATTTTACCGAGGCGGATATGTCCCGATCTTTCGCGCGTGGTCTGCGTGCGCCCAGTTACTCGCTGGAGGACGGAGTAGCCGACTATATTAAAAATCATCTATCCGCACTCAAGGAGTAAGAGTGATGCAAAATTCATTACCGCAACATCTTCGAAAGTACGTCGCGCCCCAAGAAGAGTATCAGTACACTTCTATAGAGCACTCGACTTGGCGGTATATTATGAATCGCTTGACGACTTTTTTGAAAGATCATGCTCACGAGAGTTACGTGGAAGGTTTGACAAAGACAGGAATTCGACTGGATCGCATTCCCTCTATTGCCGACATTTCTAAGCATCTTGAGCCCTATGGTTGGAGGGCCGTTCCAGTCAGCGGGTTTATTCCTCCCACGGCTTTTATGGAGTTGCAGGCTTTGGGAGTGTTGCCGATAGCACGAGAAATGCGCACTCCCGAGCATCTGGAGTACACCCCAGCTCCTGATATTGTGCATGAAGCTGCTGGGCATGCTCCTTTGCTGGTGCACCCCGAATACTCCGCTTACCTGCGTGAGTATGCGAATCTAGCGCGTCGAGCGATCATGGCGAAATCGGATTTGGCTGTGTATCATGCCATTCGTAAACTCAGCGACCTTAAAGAAAATCCTTTAGTAACACCTAATGAATTGGCCCGTGCGGAAGCGGAGCTCGAGGAAGCCGTTCTCAGTCATCAAATTCCTTCGGAGGCCACGTGGTTAGCACGTATGAACTGGTGGACGGCAGAATATGGTTTGATCGGCGATATCCGTCGGCCACGGATTTATGGAGCCGGCCTGCTGTCCTCAGTGGGCGAGTCCCAATCCTGTTTGTCTGAGCAGGTAAAAAAGCTTCCCCTCACTCTGGATTGTATTCATGTTCCTTATGATATCACTGAGCCACAACCGCAGTTGTTTGTAACTCCCGATTTTGAACATTTACGACGGGTGTTGGAAGATCTGAAGGCCCAAATGAGTTTCATTCAGGGTGGGGTAACAGCCCTGAGCCGTGCCCTTTTAGCCGAGAGGGTTTGTGCTTTTCGTTGGGACAGTGGGATAGAGATTAGCGGTGTATTGAAAGAAGTTTTGTTTGATGGAAGGAGAAATGTGGCCTTCGTCCGCTTTTCTGGACCGGTGCAATTAAGCCATCAAGAAAAAGTGTTACTCGGCCAGGGAGTTGAGCGTCATGGGCATGGGTTTAGTGCTCCCTTGGGCCCCTTGGTTGGAAATTCTGTGTTACCTTATCTATGGTCACTAAGAGATTGGCGGAACTATCTTGGTTTCGACTTAGCTGTGGGCAAGAAGGTTCAACTACGTTACGCCAGCGGTTTTGAGCTCCAGGGGGAGCTTAAGGCGCTAACCCCACATCCTGAGGAGGGACATCGTCCTTTTATTCTGACTTTTATCAACTGCGAACTCAAACGTGGCTCTGAGGTTTTTTTTCAGCCTAGTTGGGGTGAGTTTGATTTAATTTTTGCGCATCATCTTGCGTCCGCATGGGGCGGGCCCGCAGACTCCTCTTCTTATCCGCTAGACGAGGATTATTATGCCATTCGAGTGCAAAAAGGAATGAGTCCATCTCAACAACAGCTGTTGCCCTATTTCAATGAGATAGAGCAACTTCGCTCTTATCCCTCTGGAGATCCACGGCGCATACAGGGTGTCACTCACCTGCAACAACGGCTTACGCAAGCCGGAATTCGACATGCGCTTTTAGATTGGGAGATTCGCCAACTTCTTGGTTAGTTTCTGTATCAGTTTGAGCCGGGTTACTTTGTTTGTCACGATTTTCGTCTAGCATCGGCTACACTAAGTAAAGAAAAATCCGAAAGTCAAAACGGGTGAATGGTTGCTTCTGCAGGACAAGGGTTTGCGATTGGTCAAACCCTAAAAGGGGGGTTATGAAAATATTGAGTTCCTTCCTTGTCGGTTTCTCACTGAGTGCAGGTACTGCTTATGCGGCGGCTCCTGTTGTCGAAGGAGAGTTTTTGGTCAAACTCAAAGGCCGTCCACAGGTTCAAAAGTCTCAGGCCTTCGTGGCGAAAACTCGTGGAAGATTTAAATTGAAAGCGACTTATGGCGAACTGGGGATGCATTACTTGAAGGCTCAACCAGGGGAAAATCCAGCCCAGTTATTCGATCAATTGAAAAATGATCCCGATGTGGAATATGTCGAGCCCACTTATCTTATCTCTTTAAGCTTGCCGCAAACTACTGAGGGGTAAAACCAGGCCTTCTCGGCTTCTTCGGGCAGTAACTCTTACACCCAAAGTAACGTCCCACAGATTCAAGTCAGTGAATCATGGGGCCATTTAAGTCCTACAAAAAGACAGGATCCCATCAGTGGTAAAGATCCAGTCATTGTGGCAGTGATCGATTCAGGCGTTGATTTCAATCATCCGCTCCTCGTCAATAAGGGAGCCATCTGGGAGAATGAAGTGGAGAAAGCAGCATCTTCTGCTGGGGTTGATTATCGCAACTCCCTTGATGATGATGGTAATGGTTATCCCGATGATCTTCGGGGGTGGAATTTCGCAGAGAATAACAACAACCCCATGGATTCCGACGCTCCCTCTATTCGAGGGCACGGCACCCATGTGGCTGGTATAGTCGTGGGTGTTACTCAGCCGATTCAAGGTAGCGATCCTGCACGAGTGAAAATTATGCCCCTGAAGTTTTTAAGCAGTAGCGGCACGGGAAGCACTTCAGCTGCGATTTCGGCAATCTATTATGCTGTTCGTAATGGCGCACGAATTATTAACATGAGTTGGGGTGGGCCAAGTTACAGCCAAGCTCTGCATGAGGCCCTAGCCTATGCTTATCGTCAAGGGGTCTTGCTGGTGGCGGCGGCGGGTAACTCCATGAAAAATAATGACCTGGAGCCTATGTATCCAGCAAACTTTCCCATTCCTTCGCAAATCACCGTGGCGGCTAGCACAGACTTTGACAACTTAGCGAGTTTTTCTAACTACGGAGTGGGCCGAGTTCATGTCTCTGCCCCAGGCTCCGTCGTGAACTCTTTGAGGGTCGTCAGTGTGAATGGAAGTACAAACTATTTTCAATATCTAAGCGGTACTTCTATGGCCGCCCCCTTTGTCTCTGGTTTGGCCGCCATGGTCATGTTTGAAAGACCCAACTTCAATCATGTTCAGGTGCGGCAATTAATTTTAAATTCAGCCTCGCAACTGAGTAACTTGGCTTCTATGATTCAACGAGGAGCGCGCGTTCAAGCTCTGGAAACTATTGTAAATGCTAAAAATGCAGCCATCGTGGGAACGCTTAGTGTGCCTGAGTATGTTCCGGTGGAGCCACAATATGCTGGTCGCTCTGTGGCCAGTGAACCAGCTAAAATGGGTGGCTGTGGCAGTGTTTCCACCACCGTATTTTCTCGGTGGATCAGCGAATGGAACGATCGTTTGTTTTCCTCTCATCCGATGGCTTGGCTCGTGGCCTTCTCTTTGTTACCGGTTTTGGTCTGGCAGGTTCTTCGCGTACGTGCGGCTGTGCAGGCTCATTTGCGACGTCGCCGACATGAGCGGTTTATCATGGACTCTGACATCAAGGTGAAAGTAGGAGAACAAGAGTTGGTGGCACACTTAAATACGATCTCTGCTGGTGGAGTGTCTTTCTCCACTGAGCAAATGCTAGATAAGGGTGGGATTGTGACCATGCAGATCACGAGTCCTGATGGCTCACAAAGTTTTGAGGTGAGCGGTAGAATTGTGTGGAGTGCCGCTAATAAGTCGTATGGAGTTCAATTTGTGGAAGAAAAACAAGAAGTTCGCTCCTGGGGACGTTACTTAAAAAAGGCGAGCTAAAAAAGTCCCTTTGAAAAATTTCTTTTTTAATGTTTTTCTTCCCCTAGGCTTTATTTTTTCGACCATGGGGCCTCTGCACTAGGGATGGTCAAGGCCTAGACCTAGACCTTAAATGATTTAACTCACGTCCTCGCTAAGAGTTGCCACTTTGGGAAAATTTTTTGCGTGTTGAGACTAACCTGGGCTTTGAGCCTCTCGAGTTCAACTCCCCATAAATCACTCAAATGCTTAGCAGTAGATGCCACATAGGCAGGGGTATTTTTTTGTCCCCGGTAGGGAACAGGGGCTAAAAAAGGCGCATCGGTTTCCAGTGTTACCACGTCGTTTGGAAGTTTTCTGATGGTCTCACGTAAATCGTGAGCATTTTTAAACGTCATCACTCCACTGATGGAAATGAAAAAACCAAGGTCCAAGGCTTTTTTTGCCATTTCATAGCTACCTGTAAAGCAATGAATAATTCCCCTCACTCGAGTTTTGTAGTGTTGTAAGACGGCCAAGGTATCCTCCTCCGCATCTCGCGAATGGATTTGTACGGGCAATCCCAGCTGGGATGCCAGTTCCATCTGGGCGTGAAACACCTCGATTTGTCGCTCTTTGGGGTTGTGGTTGTAATAGTAATCCAAGCCCATCTCGCCTAAAGCTATCACCCAAGGTGAAGCCGCTTTTTGTAAAATCCAGTCGCGAACGTCTTCGGACCAATATTGCGCTTGATGAGGATGGACACCGAGAGTGCAGAATATTTTAGGATAGTATTTTTCAGCCGTTGTCCAAACGAACTCATGGTCTTTCGGCTCGGTGCCGATGGTAACCATTTGTTTAACCTGTTGCCCCTCAGCGAGTTTCAGTGTTTCGTCAAGAGAGGTAGGTAACATATTCAAATGGCAATGCACATCGATCCAATAAGACATAATCTCTCTACCTTTCTTCTGGAGTGTCGGATTTTTTCTGCGGATGGTTTCCCGTGAGGATAAACTCTTGCAAAGCGAGCTCTTTGTCACGGCTTTGTAACCATTTTTGCTCCAGTTTTGACCAATGTTCGGCCCATAGACTCAGATCTAGGGAGGAAAAAGGGAGGAGTGAATGTGCGTTGACTAAATCGTTGGAAATCACTTGCTCCCAAAGTCCAGCCCGAGCAAGATTGAGGTCTCGAATCAGGTGATAGCCCCAAAAAACAAGTCCATCCGTCAGTTGCGACTCCTCATCGAGATCTTTTCTTATTCCTTCCGTGCCTTGCAGCTGTTGCTGCGCCTTATTTTTTAACCAGCCCCAAACGATTTGGCGTGGATCTTTTTCCCTATTTTGCCAAGCGAGCAGCGTTTTTAGTACTCCAGGGCGACCACGCGCCGCTTTAATATGGCTAGCCTTCGCTTCGGGAAAGTGCGAGCGTAGAGTATCATCTGATACTCGTTGAAAGCGCCACTCAGACACCCGGGACTTGATGGTCGGTAGCAATTGCCAGGGGTAGGGAGAGACCAAGAAAAAATAACTAGACTCCGGAGGCTCCTCGAGAAGTTTTAACAGCTTGTTGGCCGTTGTGGGTAACAGTTTATGGGCTTGGTCAATAATGACCGCGCGAATCCTGTGAATGCGTTGCTGTTCAAAAAAATGATGAATCTCCTGGGCTTGTTCTAACTTGATGCTATCGCCTTGCGGTCCAACGGATAAAACAAAAGGCGAGTTTTTGTGCTCGATGCTTCGGCAGGAGTAACATTGTCCACAGGCTCCTTGCGGAGTTCTTGCTTCGCAAGACAAGTATTGGATGATAGCCCAAGCCCATTGTGTTTTACCGAGTCCGGTCTCCCCACTGAGTAAAATCGCATGGGGCAATCGCTCCTCCTCGCTCAAGCGCAAAAGACGCTGGCCCACTTGGTGGTTACCAATAAGTTGATCAACTAAACGAGCCATTGTTTACTTCTTAAGTGTTCCAGAGTTTTTTGCAACAAATCCGGTGTTGCTTGATTGGCATCTAATACCAGCCAGCTGTTACCATGTTCACGGGCTTGGGCTAGAAAACTCTCACGCACTCGTTGGTGGAAGGCATCGGACTCAGATTCCATGCGATCTGGGGATTCCGTCATGTCTTTGGAGCGGAGAGAGCGTCGGCGTTTGGCTTCCGTCAAGTCAAGATCCAAGAGGATGGTCAGATCAGGCTGAAGATGGTCGGTGGCAAAGTCATTGAGTGTCTCTACCCAAGGGGTTGCAATGGAGCGGCCACCGGCTTGAAAGGCTACGGAGCTAGCGCGAAAGCGATCGCAAAGGACCCACAAGCC
>CAZZMS010000072.1:0-4919 GCA_964655485.1 uncultured Pseudobdellovibrionaceae bacterium
CTCCTGTACCGATAAGTAACAAAGCTTGTAGAGGTAATCTTCTTTTTCGCCGAAGCGACTGAGCATATCTTGATAGAGCAGTCTCAACTCTAGATAATTCTTAGGCTTATGCATGAGAATCACTTCCCCTAAGCTAATGTAAGCTGCCTCGTAATTCGGGTTGATTTGAATTGCTTGATTAAGTTTAGCCAAGGCCTCTTTCCATTTTTTTTGCTCGGCTAGTAACTTACCCCACTCCCTGAGAGCCGCCACATCTTTAGAGTCTCGCTGCAAAAGAAGCTCAAAAGTAGAGAAGCTTTGATTATAGCGCTTTAAATAATAATAAGATTTAGCTAAAAGATAGAGCTGATTTCGCGCTAGCTCCTTGGTTTTAACCGAATATCGAGCAATCACTTCACTATATTTTTTTTGTGCATACAGGCGCTCAAGCTCGCCCTCCTCGCCACTGCTAACTGGACAAAGTATAAAAAAACTGAGGACAAACCCCAAAATAGAAGTCGATTTCCACAACCCATATCTCAAAGCTCTCATCGACCCCATTCTCCCACCAATCTCAGCCCGCAGCAAAATCCTGAATGATAAGTATCAAGGGCCCAACCAAGGTCTAGCCACTCAAGTTTTTGGTCATCCTACCGATAAGATGAGAGTGAGATGGAATAGCTCCGTTGAAAAAGCCCACCCCTTTTGCATCAGGGATAGGGGAGTAGCACATCAAGGAAGCTTGCCGAATTGGCATGGTCAAGCCGGTCAGGCCATTACTGAGTACATTCTTTTGGTAGTGATCATTCTGGCGATTGGTACTGCCTTACTTTATCGCCTAAGTGAGCCTGTACAACATTGGATGAAGTTTTACATCGGAGACTATATTGATTGCCTTCTAGATCAGGGAGAGCTGCCGCAGATTTTAGGTTCTGGCACAAGTGCTACCAATTGCGACTACACCGCCATGACCTCTCGAGGAGATAATAGCGGATCAAACGGTGGCAACAAGGGCTCTTCCGGAGATGGCACCAGCAACAACTCAAGCGGAGCCGGGACTGGTAATTCTAATCAGGATCCAGCCGGCAGAAATCTGGCAGAAAACGAAGAGGGTTCAAGTTCTGGAAACTCTAACAACTCTCGCCGGGGACGACGGCGCTCCTTTCGGGTGCGCGGCAGCGGCGGAGCCGATGGTTACCCAGGACTCGGCGGGGGCTTCGGCAAAAGGTTTACTTTGAACTCAAATGGGTCTAGTGATCCCAGCTCCGAAGAAGAGGGTGGCACAGGAAAGGATCAACTCGGGGGAGGGCAGGGTAAAAATAAACAAAACCAGCGCCTCAATACTCGCAGCAGCCGAAGAATCCGCGTGCGTGGGCTAAGTGGCTACGTCTTACAGGATTCCGATCTTAATCCTGAAACCCGATCCCTCAAAAAAGTCAGTCAACGACGAATTCCTGTCAACAACGAAGTATCCGAACCTGAGGGCTTTGGCCCAGCAAAACCTAAGAAATTTAGCTCCGAGCCACCCAAGCCCAAACGCCGAATCGGTAGCGATGACAAATTCTCTTTCTCCTTTGGACAAGTCATACGCTTTGCTTTTATTCTCATGGTGGTCGTTATGGTGGCTTGGATTATTGGGTCACAACTCGTTCAAGCGAGAAAAAATATCGAGTAATTTCCTATGAGACAAAATCTTAATATCGTCGCCATTCAAACCAACTCAGCTATAAATGCCTGGGCACACAATTTTGAGCGCATTCAACATTGGGTACAACTCGTGCGCCACCGCGCGAATACGAACTCTCCGAAGCAAAATCCTGGACCTATTCTTTATATTTTTCCCGAAGGCCAGCTTTCTGGTTACCCATGGCATGATCTGATGGAGCAAAAAGCGTATTTAGACCAAGCTCCGCTTTGGGCAGAAAAGCTAAAAAGCATTTTGTTACCCAATGAATACTTACTTCTTGGTACTCTTTGGCCAAGGACCGCAGGGGGGCCGCTTACGGCCTGGAATACGGCCCTATTTGTTACCTCATCAAATCACCAGTTGATAAAAAAAAGTCGCTTACCCAATCAAGATGTTTTTTTTGAAGCTCGCTGGATCGAGCCTGGTACTTTCAATGACAACGTCATCGATATCGCCGGCTGGAAAGTTTTTGTCACCATTTGCGAAGACATTTGGGGCTGGGGCCAACCAGATAACAGTTTAAGCCAAGTGTGCACAGATTGTGATCTTGTCGTAAACCTCAGCGCCTCACCATTTGAAGGCCTGGAAAAGTGGCAAAAACGAAAATTTATGGTACAACAAACAGCCCAGCACTTTTCCGCGCCGATGATTTATGTCAACCGCGTGGGTGGCGAGGATGAACTGATTTTTGATGGATTATCCTTCGTTTGTGACTCGCAGGGAAATCTCCTTACTGAGGCTCCTTTCGGCAAAGAATCCGCATTAAATTTAGAGCTTCACTCGGACTTATCCCCAACAAGTCAAGTTACTCTAAGCTATCGAGAGACGATTTTTGATGCGCCTACAAGCCCTAAGCTCACTCCTGAGGGGGAAACTGAGGGAATCTCAACAAAAGATCATGATTTGCAGCTTTCCCGAATTCAGGGGCTTTTTAGGCACACTCTATCCGCTGCAAAAGCTCAGAACGAAAAACTTTTTGATCCCCTAGTTACCAAAAATGCCTTGATGATAGGACTCATAGACTTTATCGGCAAAAATGGCTTTAGGCGACTACACCTCGGATTGAGCGGGGGAATCGACTCTGCTGTGGTCCTGTGCTTAGCAGCTGAGGCTATAGGCGCAAACAACGTCACCGCGATTATGCTACCATCTCGATTTAATGCTTCAGAAAGCTTGAGGTGGGCAAAGGAACTTTGTACGCAAGTGGGTTGTGACTCCAAGGTGATATCCATAGAACCCCTGTATTCCGCATTTGAAAAAACTTGGGATGAACTCGGCTTTACGGAATTCAGCGTGACTCATGAAAATGCCCAAGCCCGGCTCCGTGGTTTGTTACTTATGGCCTATTCTAATGAGACCGACTCATTACTTTTGGGTTGTAGTAACAAGTCGGAATTGCTAGTCGGCTATAGTACTCTTTATGGAGATATGGTAGGAGGCTTGTTACCCATTGGTGACCTTTGGAAGTCTGAGGTTTATGCTATCGCCGAGTGGTATCATGCAAACTATGGATGGATTCCCCGAGAAATTATCGAACGGGCCCCTTCCGCTGAGCTACGGCCTGGTCAGAAAGATCAAGATACATTGCCTCCCTATGATACTATTGAAGGAATCGGACGCGAATTGGTGCATCCCTCGGCGGTAGCCGCTAACGATAGAGCGAGAGAAATTGTGTTGGGCATGTCTAATGAAAAATGTGCAAGCCTAAAAAACGTAGATAGGCCCCAAACTGGGACAGAGACTTTGATTCACCAGTTGTGGACCAAAAGTGAGTTTAAACGCTGGCAAGCCCCTCCTATCCTTAAAGTGAGCCCCCGCGCTTTTGGTCATGGAAGGTGGTATCCGGTGACAAGGGCAAAGCTTAACAAGGTTGAATAAAGCAACATGGCAAGGAACACTAACCGTTACATCATTCGATAAACCTAATAAATTGAGCCAATTTGAAACACCGTCCCAGTTGCGCTGGGAAAAATTCGCCTCAGAGTTTATTCTGGAAAAGGTCTATGAACACACAACGACGACTGTTCACATCGGCACTATTGCTTTTTTTCTTGCCGCTTGAGAATACGGCTTTCGGTAGTTTTTATCAATCCGTGATTGCCGCGTGCAATAACTACACCAATACGGCTGAAAGTCGTCAGTACTTTCCTATGACTTTAAATCTGTGTAACCACCTGCGGGACGATCCGGAATTTCCTTGGTCGCTTTGTGTATCTGGCCCTATCAACCGAGGAGGGAGAGATCCGGATTGCGATATCTATTACTCACAGGGCAGGAATCTTGGAAAGATTTTTCCAAATAGCGAGGATGGCCAACAGGCTCAATCGATTTGTCACTCACTGATGTACGCCAAATGCGATCACATTTGTCAAACAAGCTCGTGCCCTCAGTTTGAGAACAAATTTATGGAAACGTTAGAGCGTCAAGCCAGTGCCGCTTATAGCCTTCCTCCATCGTGTCAATCCAAATTACAAGACTGCACAAACATCCCGAACGACGCATCTCAACGTAGTCCCGGTCACCTCTTCCCCGAGCTCGAACAAGCCACTACTCAATGCGAACAAGATGCTAGACAAATTAGCTCCATCTGTACCCGCACGCCCCAAGACATGGAATCCACCCTCACTCATCTGGCCGATCAAACCAGTCGTATGATTAGCCAAGGGGCCCTCGATGCGTGCTCCGCCACAGCTCGTAATGCCTCAGCTGTACAAGCCGCTCTCGGAACAGCTCGCACCCAGTGCACAAGCAGTTACCAACAGTGTCGTAATTCGTGTCAGACAGCTCGCGACGTTTATCGGCAGTCCGAGGCGCAGGCCCGTTCTAATCCCACCCTAGTCGCTCAGGGGGCTGAGACCCAGTTACAAAGTTACCAATCACGTTTACAGCAGGCCCAATCTCAATGCCAACAAGGAGAAGCGCATCTCAACACGATCAATCAAAATCTCCAGCAAGTCACTCAGGCCATGCAGCGATCCCAAGAATGTGCCACTCAATTATCTGCTTCAGGACAAGTGGATCTTCCCTTTTCCGAGTGTCGCAAAAACCCGAACCAAAAGGGCTGTGAATGGTTTCGCAATATCCCCAACCCAGGAGATTGTTCGAAACCCGAAAATGCCAGTTCCACTTTTTGCTTTTGTCAGCAATTTCCCGGTGACAGTCGTTGTTCTCCAACTGCAGGTCTTGGCCTCATTCCCACAGGACGTATTGGCATGGGCTCTGATGCAGGAGGAGGTGGTCCTGCTACAGCGGG
>CAZZMS010000073.1:0-4273 GCA_964655485.1 uncultured Pseudobdellovibrionaceae bacterium
ATACTCTCAGAAAATAAAAAGACCTCTTGGGTGACTAAAGCCAAGTGCTTGCGAAGCTCCAGGGGGTCAAAGTGGCGAATACTGATGCCGTTGATGAGAATTTCTCCCTCTGAGTATTCCAGAAAGCGGCATAGTAAATTCAGCACACTGGATTTGCCGCTTCCGCTAGGTCCAACGAAGGCCACTTTTTCTCCGCGGCGAATTTCGAAGCTGCAAGGGTTTAAAATGACTCGCTCCCCAAGTTTTAGGGACACTTTGTCGAAGCAAATCGTTTCTATCGTATCGGGAAAGACTTGTGTGGGTTTGTATGGGCTCAAAGGCTCAGGAGCGTCTAAAATTTCAAAAAGACGTCGGCTGGCCACGATGACCTCTTGCAGGCGCACGCTGGCCTCCTGCACAGTTTTTATCGGTTTACCCAACATAAGTAAGGCTCCCACGTAACTAGTGAAATCTCCGTAGGTGGCTCGTCCTGTGGCGATATCGGTAGCAATTTTGACGATGACAAAAAGCCCTACGATCATTCCCACCCACTCCGCCATGGGGCTTGCTAAATGAATGCGGGAGAGCATTTGTTTTCTGAAGTTATAAAAATCTTCGAAACGCTTACGCAGTTTAGTTAAAGCGAGTTCTTGAAGGTTGTACGACTGAATGACGCGCACCCCATCTAGATTTTCTTTGATTGCTTGAGTGACTTGTTCCATCTGCTCTTGGCTGAGTTTGGCGTACTTGGCCACACTTTGGTTGATTTTTTTCATCAGGCGCAACAACAAAGGTAAGACGATAATAATACTGATCGTGAGGGAGGCATTAAGATAAATCATCCAGCCTAAAAGGAACAAAAAGCTTAGAGGCTCCCTTATGAAATCAACCACAAAGCGTAGTCCGTGTTGAATGGTGGTCAGATCATTCATAATCCGTGACAAAGCCTGCCCACTCCCCTTGTGTTGAGTCGAATCAAGAATGAGCTGCGAGCTTTGAAACAGTTTAGCTTGTAAGCGCAAGCGCAGTTGCATGATGAAGCGTTCCACCAAAGTGTCGGTGGCTAGAAGGTGGAAGTAGCGAAAAACACCCACGACCAAAGTGAGGGCTAAAATACCCCCAGCAATTTGGTAGATCGAACGGAGTTCGGGGTGTTCTAAAGAGTCCATGAGGGTCTTAAGGAGCTTAGCAAACACTGCTTGTCCTGCGGCAATCAGCAATCCGGAAAGGAGAATGAAAATTAACGAGCGTTTATGCTCGCGCAATAAACCTAAAAGCCTTAAAAAACTCGAATCGATTCTCACCATAACAAATCCTATTTTATGCCCCTAACATGAGAGGCGGCTAGGTCCAAGTAAAACCTCGAGTGAATGGAGAGTGGAGTTTTAATGGCAACGCAGCCCAACGGATATGGGTTGATGATCACTGGTGCGAATTTCGTCGTGGATGCGTGATTCGCTGATGTCGCAGTCTTTCACAAATATGCGATCTAGCTTGGGCCAACGCTTGTCGGGCTCAAACATGACTTCTTGCATTCCTAATTCCGCAATGAGTCGATACTTTAAGTACTGGTAACGCCAGGGATTCCAAGTGTTGAAATCACCAGCGAACACCACAGGCCCTCTGTTGTGATGTTGGTGAATAATCGCAAGTAGGGCATCAATCTGCGCTTCATACTCAGGTTGTCGCACAAAGTTAATGGCGTGAATATTAAGCAGTAGGAGGGGGCGAGCTTTTTTCAGTGGGATGGTTGCAACTTGTGTTACTTTTGGTGAGTTCAAGATAGGTTCACGGCCAGGGGAAACAAGAGTATCCCAACTTTCGAATTGGCAGCGGCATCCTGTAGCCACTCCGGTTGCATGGCCGCGATAAGTAAAAGAGTAACTAAAATACCAATTGTGCATGGTGAGATCGCGTAAGGTGCGATCTACAAACCCGTCTACATACATTTCCTGCACGAGAAAGACTTCGTGCTGCAGCGCCAGACGCGCCATGTCCGAAGCCCATTTTTTGCCATCATCGCCTTTGTGGATGTTCCAGCTAATCAAGCGAAACTTGGGCTCGAGAGGGGCTTGAGCTCTTTCTACCAGAATTTGATTTCGCTCCACCAGAGGAAGAGAGTCAGGTAGACGAGAAATCGTAAAAAGTGACAGCAACCATTCAAGAATCATAACCTTGTTCTTAGGGTAGAGGCTTTATCAGCTCTTGTCACTCTGACGTCCTTCAAGGACTTGTCAAGCCCCTAGCCCTAAGGCATGATATGGAACTTGTTTTCAAAAAGAGGTCCGTGGGGTCCACAGGGAAACGGCTTTGACTCACAACTCACGGGAGAAGACTCTGATTTATAGGGAGAGATCTATGTTTAACTTAGAAGCTATCCAAAGGCAGGACTGGGGATGTGTTCCAACCAGATGGGCAAAGGCGATGGGACTTGTGTTGAGCCTGATTTTTTCATGGGCGTGCACGGGGAAAAAAGCCGAGGATAAAAATGGTGATATACGTATCGGTCAATATGCCTCTTTAACTGGTAGTGAGGCCACCTTTGGGACTTCCACTGACGAAGGAGTACGCCTCAGCTTTGAGAGAGTGAACCAACAAGGAGGCATCAAAGGAAGAAAAATCCAGCTCATTACCCTGGATGATCAAGGTAAGCCCGAGGAGGCCGCAAGCACCGTGACTCGCCTCATTGATCAAAACAAAGTGGTGGCCATCATTGGAGAGGTTGCAAGCTCCCGCTCCCTAGCTGCTGCTCCGATTGCTCAGCAGAAAAAAGTGCCGATGATCTCTCCTTCCTCGACGAATCCCAAGGTTACCGAGGTGGGTGACTACATTTTTCGTGTGTGTTTCACGGATCCCTTTCAAGGAGCGGTGATGGCTCGTTTTGCCGTGGAGCATTTGAAGCTCAAGAAGGTCGCTGTGCTCAAGGATTTGCGCTCTGATTATTCTATGGGCTTAGCGGAATACTTTACTAAAACCTTCAAGGAGTTAGGTGGGCAAGTTGTAGCTGAGGCGAGTTACCAATCCGGCGATGTGGACTTCAAGGCCCAGCTTACACAAATTCGCACCCAACAGCCCGAGGCTTTGTATATACCTGGTTACTACACTGAGGTGGGTCTCATCGCGCGACAAGTGAAAGAGGTCGGTTTGAAAGCGACCTTATTAGGTGGGGATGGCTGGGATTCAGAGAAACTTATAGAAATTGCTGGAGAGGCTGTGGAGGGTGGATATTTTTCTTCGCATTACTCCCCTGAGGCGAAAGACTCCGTGGTTCAAGAGTTTGTGAAAAGTTACCGAGAAAAATATGGGAAAATTCCTGATGGCCTTGCAGCGCAAGGCTACGATGCCGCTGAAATTTTAGTTCATGTGCTAAAACAGTTGGACGAGATCAACCCGAAAAATATCCGGGATGCCTTAGCTGGGGTTAAAGATTTTCCCGGAGTGACAGGAAAAATCACCATGGATTCGGGGCGCAATGCGCAAAAGCCAGCGGTGATTTTGCAAGTGAAGAACAAGAAAAATGTTTTAGTTACTACCATTTCACCCTAAAGTTGAAAGTAGAATGCTAGGTATATTTTGGGAGCACACCTGGAATGGTTTGTCCTTGGGGGCTATTTATTCTCTTGTGGCCTTAGGTTACAGTTTAGCTTTCGGTGTTTTGCGACTAATTAATTTTGCGCACGCCGATCTTTACATGATGAGTGCTTTCAGCGCGTATTATTTAGATCGTTGGCTCAAATTATCTCAGTGGGGCTTTTGGGGTTTAGCGATTCTAGCAGGTTTGACTATACTCAGTGGAGGACTACTAGCTGTACTGATGGAGTATTTGGCCTATCGCCCCTTACGGCAGGCTCCGCGGATCAATGTGCTGATTACAGCCATTGGGGTGAGTTTGTTTCTTCAATATTTAGCCCAATTGTTATTCGGAGCGGATCCAAAATTCTTCCAACTGACTTTGACTCCCAAGACATTTCATGTGTGGGGATGGAGTTTCGAGCTCTATGATCTCTTAATCTTTGCGGTCACAGGGATGACTCTTTTTTTACTCTATGTTTGGGTGTTTAGGACAGGCTTTGGTCGAGCCATGCGCGCCCTCAGTTTCAACACGGATTATGCGAGAGTTTTTGGGTTACCGGTGCAAAAAACGATTTCTTGGACCTTTTTTGTAGGTGGGGGTCTGGCCGCCGTGGCTGCTTTACTTATCCCTTTGAAATATCCCAAAATTGATCCTTTGATGGGACTCAATATGGGGCTTAAAGCTTTTGTGGCTGCGGTTTTAGGGGGCATTGGTCAAATG